>JBOGEI010000192.1:0-6920 GCA_050701935.1 Microbacterium sp. | reverse complement strand
GGCCTCTTCTCGGTGGTGCGGTGACGTGTCAGTTCGAGGGGGCAGGAGCGGCCGTATCGGTCGGCTTCGGCTGCGGCGTCGGCGCCTCCTCGGAGGGAACCAGGTCGGCGTAGTAGGGGAGGGACCCGTCGAGGACCGGAACCTCGCTCTTGACGCCGGTGGAGTCGCCCGACTGGAAGTGGATCTCGACGGTGGCACCCGGCTTGGCGTCGAGACCGACGATGCGCAGCGGCTCCTCGTCGGCGCCCAGGCTGACCGTGCCTCCGGCGGGGACGGTGACGGCGAACGGCTCGACGCCTTCGACCGTGATCGTCAGAGTCGCCTTCTCGTCGGTGGGGTTCACGATCCCCGCGATGAAGTTGCCGACGGAGCCGTCTTCGTTGGCGATGACGAGGGCGTTGCGGACGTCGATCGGGCCGTCCGCATCGGAGATGTTCACGCCGTCGGACGCGGCGTACTCGATCTTCGTCGACTGCGGGGTGATGAACGTGCACCCGGTGGCGCCGAGCAGAACGAGGGCGCTGAGGGCTGCAGACGCAACAAGGCGCGATTTCACGGGTCCTCCTGAGGTCCGACGGGATATCCGCATCCATTCTACGGGTAAGTCGTGACCGCGCCCGTGGCCCGAGGAGCGCGAACCTTAGCGCATCCCCCCTGTGGTATCCTTGAGGTTGCCGAAAGGACACGTTTTTATGCTTTTTGAGGTTGGCGAGACCGTCGTCTATCCCCACCATGGCGCTGCGACCATCATCGAGGTCAAGGAGCGCATCATCAAGGGTGAGGCGAAGAAATACCTGAAGCTCAATGTCACTCAGGGCGACCTGATCATCGAGGTTCCCGCAGAGAATGTCGACCTGGTCGGCGTTCGTGATGTCATCGGCAAAGAAGGCCTCGACAACGTCTTCGAGGTGCTGCGAGCGCCCTTCACGGAGGAGCCGACGAACTGGTCGCGCCGGTACAAGGCGAACCTCGAGAAGCTCGCCTCCGGCGATGTGATCAAGGTGAGCGAGGTCGTCCGCGACCTGTGGCGTCGCGATCAGGACCGCGGACTCTCCGCCGGCGAGAAGCGCATGCTGGCGAAGGCTCGTCAGATCCTGATCTCCGAGCTCGCGCTCGCTGAGAAGACCGACGAGGACAAGGCGGGCGCGATGCTCGACGAGGTTCTCGCTTCCTGAGCTCTTTCATGACGAAAGGCGGGTGCTTCGGCATCCGCCTTTCGTCGTCTTCGCCGGTAACGTGAAGCTGTGACCATCCTCCCCGTCCCGCACACAGCGATCATCGTCGTGGCCGCAGGCTCAGGCACCCGCCTGGCCGCCGGTGGCCCGAAGGCCTTCGTCGGCATCGATGCCGGCTCCGTCCTTCGCCATGCGCTCGACGGCGTGTTCGCCGCAGCCCCCGCCCAGATCGTCGTTGTCGCTCCGGCGGGGCTCGAGGGAGACGCCGAGACCGAGCTGCGGGCAGCGGCGGGTGATCGAGTCGATCTCGGCCGTGTGGTCACTGGCGGGGCGACCAGGCAGCAGTCGGTGGCGGCAGGGCTGGCAGCGCTCTGGGGGGACATCGAGACTGTCCTCGTCCATGATGCCGCCCGCGCGCTCACTCCTGCGTCGCAGATCGATGCCGTCGTCGAAGCCGTGACGGCGCAGACCGGCGTCATCCCTGCGCTCCCGGTCGTCGACACGCTCAAGAAGGTCGCCGACGGCGCTGTGATCGAGGCCGTCGACCGCTCGGTGCTCGCCGCGGCCCAGACGCCGCAGGGTTTTCCGCGGGCGCTGCTCGAAGCCGCATATGCCACGGCCTCGGCCAGTGGGATCGAGTACACCGATGACGCGGCGCTGTTCGCAGCGGCCGGCCATCCCGTGCGACACATCCTCGGCTCGGAACGGGCCTTCAAGATCACGACCCCGGCAGACCTCGAGCGCGCCAGGGATCTGCTCGTTCCACGCGTCCGCCGTGTCGGAATCCCGCGGGTGGGCATCGGCACCGACGTCCACGCCTTCGGCGGCGAGGGAAACCTCTGGCTGGCCGGACTCGAATGGCCGGGGGAGCAGCCGCTGTCGGGCCACTCGGACGGGGATGCGGTCGCTCACGCGATCGTCGACGCTCTTCTGGGCGCCGCTGGGCTCGGCGACATCGGTGAGCATTTCGGTACTTCTCACCCCGAGTATTCGGGTGCGCACGCCGACGTCTTCCTCGCACGTACCCGCGAGCTGCTCGCCGACGCCGGATTCGAGATCGGGAACGTGTCGGTGCAGTTGCAGGGCAACCGTCCGCGGTTCAGCCCTCGGCGGGCGGAGGCGGAGGCGGTGCTGTCCACGATCCTCGCGGCTCCGGTCTCGGTCACGGCGACGACCACGGACGGGCTCGGCTTCCCCGGTCGAGGCGAGGGGATCGCGGTGACCGCGGTCGCATCGGTGGTATCTCATGACCGGGAATCGTCGCTCGGGGGCGGGCGCTCAGCAGTCGCCGAGTAGGCTTGAGCGGTGACACTCCGCCTCTACGACACCCGCGCTGCTTCGCTGCGCGACTTCGTGCCTCTCGACCCCGAGAACATCACGATGTACGTGTGCGGACCCACAGTGCAGTCCGGCCCCCACATCGGGCATGTCAGGGCCGCTCTGAGCTTCGACCTGCTGCGCCGCTGGCTGGAGCACCGCTACGGTCGCGTCACCTTCGTGCGCAACGTCACGGACATCGATGACAAGGTGCTCGCCAACGCGACGGAATCCGAGCCGTGGTGGGCGCTCGCCTACCGGATGGAGCAGGAGTTCACCGCGGCGTACGCCGGGATCGGCATCCTCGCACCGACGTACGAACCCCGGGCGACGGCTTCCGTCCCGCAGATGCAGGATCTCATCGCGCTGCTGATCCAGCGCGGCCATGCATACCCCGCGCCCGACGCATCCGGCGATGTCTACTTCGACGTGCGCTCCTGGTCCGAGTACGGGGCGCTCACGCATCAATCGCTCGATGCCATGGAGGCGGCGGAGGACGCCGACCCCAGAGGCAAGCGCAATCCGCAGGACTTCGCCCTCTGGAAGGGTGCCAAGCCCGACGAGCCGGCCGATGCGACCTGGGCGTCGCCGTGGGGTCCCGGGCGTCCCGGATGGCACATCGAATGCTCAGCGATGTCGAAGCGCTATCTCGGTACCGAGTTCGACATCCACGGCGGTGGGCTCGACCTGCGCTTCCCTCACCACGAGAACGAGCTCGCGCAGTCGACCGCAGCCGGTGACGGATTCGCCCGCTACTGGGTGCACAACGGTCTGGTGACCGTCGACGGGCAGAAGATGTCGAAGTCGCTCGGCAACTTCACCCTCGCCGTCGATGTGTTGGCCATGCACGATCCGCTGGTGGTCCGCTACGCTCTGGCCGCCGCGCACTACCGCTCGAGCCTCGACCTCGGCGAGTCGTCGTGGGCGGAGGCGGAGGCGGCGCTCGGACGCATCGGCACGTTCATCGCCCGTGTCCGTCGCTCGCTTCCCGGCGCGCCGGACGACGCACGGATCGGCGAGATCCCCGAGGCGTTCGCCGTCGCGATGGATGACGATCTCGGCGTGCCCCAGGCGCTCGCCGTGCTGCACGAGACGGTACGACGCGGGAACACCGCTATCGACGCCGGAGCGGACGAGGAGGCCTGGGGCGCGTTCGTCCAGGTGGATGCGATGATCCGTCTCCTCGGGTTCGACGAACTCATGTCCAGCGGGGGAGACCTCGCTGAGCACCGGACTCTGGATGCCCTCGTCCAGACGATGATCACCCAGCGCGCTCAGGCACGCGCTGACAAGGACTGGGCGGCGGCGGATCGCATCCGAGACGCGATCGCCGCCGCAGGAATCACGCTGGAGGACACTCCGGCCGGAACTCATTGGAGTATCGATGGCTAAGCCAGGGCGCCCCGGCGCGAGCAAGGGAAACAAGAAGGGCCCGACCAAGGGCACCGGCGGACTCGGGCGCAAGGCGCTCGAAGGGCGGGGACCGACGCCTAAGGCGGAGGACCGCGCCTGGCACCCGGCGGGAAAGCGCAAGGCCGCGGCCGAGCGCTACGCGGCAGCGACAGGCGGCAAGGGCCGCCCGGGCGGCAGCCGTCCGGGCTCCGGTGGCGGCTCGAACCGCGCACCGAAGGCCAAGGCCGGAGACGACACCGAGAACGTCACGGGTCGCAACTCGGTGCTCGAGGCGCTGCGGGCGAAGATCCCGGCGACGGCGTTCTACATCGCGCAGCGCGTCGAGATGGATGACCGTGTGAAGGAGATGCTCGCGATCGCCACGAATCGCGGGATTCCCGTGATGGAGGTCACTCGTCCGGAGCTCGACCGCATGGCCGGCTTCGACGGCGTGCACCAGGGCGTCGCGATCAAGGTTCCCCCGTACGAGTACGCGCACCCGCAGGATCTGCTCGAGCAGGTCATCGACCGTGGTGAGGTGCCGCTGTTCGTCGCGCTCGACGGGATCACCGACCCGCGCAACCTGGGCGCGATCATCCGCTCCACCGCGGCGTTCGGCGGGCACGGCATCATCCTTCCCCAGCGCCGCTCGGCAGGCGTCAACTCCGCTGCCTGGAAGACCAGCGCCGGAGCCGTCGCCCGCACCCCCGTGGCGCTGGCGACGAACCTCACCACTCAGCTCAAGGAGTTCAAGAAGCAGGGCGTGTTCGTGCTCGGCCTCGACGGCGACGGCGATGTGTCGCTTCCCGAACTGCAGCTGGCCGATCGTCCCGTCGTGATCGTGGTCGGCTCCGAAGGCAAGGGCCTGTCGCGTCTGGTCTCCGAGACCTGCGACCAGATCGTCTCGATTCCGATCTCTGCGGCCACCGAGTCGCTGAACGCCGGCATCGCGACCTCGGTCGCGCTGTACCAGGTCGCGTCGCTCCGCGCCGCGAAGAAGAACTAGACCGTTCGAGGGAAGGCAGACCATGGCTCGCATCATCGTGATCGGAGGGACCGGCTTCGCCGGTCGTCACATCGTCACGGAGGCGGTGAGCCGTGGCCATGCCGTGATCGCGATCTCGCGTTCGGAGCCGACCGATCCGGTGGCGGGAGCCGCGTACCTGCAAGGGTCCGCCCTCGACCTGGCACCTCTCGCGGATGCGTTCGTCGGTGCGGATGCGGTGGTCTCTGCGCTCTCCCCGCGCGGTGACATGGAAGACCGCGCGCTCGAGGCACTGTCGAACGTCGTCGAGCAGATCGCCGGCACTCCGACCCGCCTCGGCGTCGTCGGTGGCGCCGGTGGCAGCCTGGTGGCCCCCGGGGGCCCGCGCCTGTTCGATCAGGGCTTCCCCGAGGAGTACAAGCACGAGGCGCAGGTCGGGATCGACTCCCTCGCGCTCCTCGAGGCCACGGAAGTCGGCATCGACTGGTTCTTCATCCACCCCGCAGAGGTGTTCGGCCCCTGGGCCGAGGGCGAGCGTACCGGGCACTACCGCGACGGCGGCGATGTGATCGTGCGCGACGAGGACGGAAAGTCGTACATCTCCGGCGCGGACTTCGCCGTCGCAGTCGTCGACGAGATCGAGCAGGGCAACCACCACCGCGAACGGTTCACCGTCGGCTACTGAGGGAGACCGGGCGAGGCGCGTCAGACCAGATCGCGCCAGTCGACGTCGTCGTCATCTTCGGCCACGGGCGTCATACCTGTGATCACCGGCAGGCTCATGGTCTCGGTCGGCGGTCCCATGATGGTCGCCTCGTCGCGCCGGTGGCGCAGCACCTCGTTGATGTAGCTCGTCAGCACCTCGGCGAGGGGGATGGATCGCCCCTCCGCCTGAGACAGATACCAACGGTGCTCGAGCACCTGATGGAACACCTCGGCCGGTTCGAGCTTGGCCCGCAGCTCGTAGGGGATCGCACGCACGACGGGCTCGAACACGCGGGTGAGCCACTCGTGGGCGTACATCTCCTCGTCGGCCCACTGCTTGGTCGAGCGCGCGCGGAATTCGTCGAGGTCGTTGAGCAGGCGCCGCGCCTGGTTCTCCTCGACGTCGAGCCCGGTGAGGCGGATGAGGCGCCGCTGGTGGTGACCGGCATCCACGACCTTTGGCTGGATCTCGACGACGGTTCCGTCGGCGGTCGTCGACATCGACATCTCGTCGATGTCGAAGCCGAGGGCGTTGAGGCGTTCGACCCGCTCGGTGATACGCCAGGTCTCGGCGGCGGAGAACGATTCCTGTGCGGTGAGCTCCGCCCACAGTGACCGGTAGGACGACACGATGCCGTCGGCGATCGCGACAGCATCGACGCCGTGCTCGAGGCGTCCGCCGGCGGCGAGGTCCATGATCTCGCCGGCGATGTTGGTGCGGGCGAGATCGAGGTCGTAGGCGCGCTGCCCGTCGGTCAAGCCCTCCTCATGGAGCTCTCCGGTCTCGGCATCGACCAGGTATGCGGCGAAGGCTCCGGCGTCACGACGGAAGAGGGTGTTCGACAGCGAGACGTCGCCCCAGTAGAAGCCCACGTTGTGCAGGCGCACCAGCAGCAGGGCGAGCGCATCGACCAGTCGGTTCGCGGTGTCCGGGCGCAGCACACGGGTGAACAGTGCGCGGTAGGGCATCGAGAATCTGAGGTGCGAGGTGACCAGCGCCGCGGGGAGGGGGTCGCCGTGGGCGTCGGTGCGCCCCGCGATCACGGCGACCCGGTCGACGCAGGGCACGTCGAGTCGGGCGAGGTTTCCGAGCATGTCGTACTCGCGCTGAGCCATCTCGGCGGTGGTCTCCTTCACGGCGACGACACGACCGGAGAGATCGGCGAATCGCACGAGATGGCGGGAGAGTCCCTTCGGGAGCGACACGATGTGCTCGGAGGGCCACTTCGCCAGGGTCGTCGACCAGGGGAGGGAGAGCAACCCCGGATCGATCTTGCTGGCGGTGATCCGCAGCGAATCCTGCATGATGCTCCCTGGTTGCGTGCGAAGAGGAAAAAGAGACGCGG
>JBOGEI010000191.1:0-6962 GCA_050701935.1 Microbacterium sp. | reverse complement strand
GGCTGGAACCGGCGCTCGAGGGCGGCGTCCTTCTCGACGTTCTTGCGGTACTCGTCGATCGTCGTGGCGCCGACTACGTGGAGCTCGCCACGCGCGAGCGCGGGCTTCAGCATGTTCGACGCGTCCATCGACCCCTCGGCAGCGCCTGCGCCCACGACCGTGTGCAGCTCGTCGATGAACAGGATCAGTCGGTCCTCGTTGTCGCGGATCTCGTCGATGACCGACTTCAGCCGTTCCTCGAACTCGCCTCGGTACTTCGTCCCGGCGATCATGCCAGACAGGTCGAGTGCCACCAGGCGCCGTTCGGCCAGCGTCTCAGGCACCTCATCGTTCACGATCCGCTGCGCGATGCCCTCGACGATCGCCGTCTTCCCCACGCCGGGGTCGCCGATCAGCACCGGGTTGTTCTTCGTGCGGCGCGACAGGATCTCGACGGTCTGCTCGATCTCATCGGCCCTGCCAATCACCGGGTCGAGCTTGCCCTCGCGCGCGAGCGCCGTGAGATCCCGGCTGTACTGGTCGAGCGTCTTGGTCGTGCTCGCCACCGTCGGCTGCCCCTCGCGATCGACGCCGCGCACGACCTGGCCGCGCAGCGCCGTGTGGGTCAGCCCAAAGCGGCGCAGGATCTCGCCCGCATGGGTGTCCTCGTCGCGGGCGAGCGCCAGCAGGATGTGTTCCGGGCCGATGTAGGAAGCACCGAGTTCGCGCGCCTCCTCGTAGGAGGTCAGGATCGCCCGCTTGGCATCGGGCGTGAGCGAGGGCGACACGTCGACCGGCTTGCCGTGATCCGCCTCGTCTTCGATCTGCGCCGCGATGACCTTTGGGTCGGCGCCGGCCTGCTCGAGTACGTGGACCACGACCTCGTCGGACAGCGCCCCGTGCAGCAGGTGATCCGTGTCCAGGTCGAGGCTGCCCCATTCAGCCGCCGTCTGCGCGGCCCGCTGGAGCAGGTCACGCGTCGCGTCGCTAAACAGCTGGGTGATGTCGGTCTGCTCGACCCCCCGCGAGCCGCCGGGCCTGCCGCCCGTGCTCCCGCCTCCGCCGCCCGAGACGCCGACTGGCTCGGAGAAGAAGCGGGAGAAGAAGTCATCGAACATGCCGAGCCCGCCGAACCCCGACGACATCGCTCGCTGCTCGGCGAGGTGGATCTGGCAAAGGTGAAGGGTCTCCGGTGGCTGGCCGGGACGGATCCGCTGGATCGTACCGACCGCGGGGCGGATGCCGCAGACGTCGCACATACGGGACATAGCGCGAACCTCCCCGGGCGCCGTCGTGCCCAATTTTTAGGGCCCTACCCCTCAGACGAGCCGTCAAACGACAAGCGGCCGAAAAGAGTGTCAAGAGCCGACGCCGAGCCCGCTCATCACTCCCTCGTGGAAGCGCTCGAGCTGGCGGTCACGTGGATTCGTCTCATCGGCCAAGACTGGACGAACGTTCTAGACCAACTGACGCCGCGTGGGGCGGGGGACACAGACTCCGATTCCTAAGCGGCCTATGGCCTATCCCGTCAATCGTCCGGGGGGTTATAGAGATCGGCGAAACCGCAACGCCGGAAGGATGTGCAACAGCTGGGGGTGGCGGACGGCCCGGTTGTTCATAGAACCCGGATTCGAGCGGCCTGCAGGCTCGTGGCGCTTGTGATTCGGATGGCCCCCCCTCGAGCTCACCGGTTCCGCCCGGCGCTCGCGGCGACGCCCACGAGCTCGTTCAGCGTGCCGGTGCCGGCGTAGAGTGTTCTCGGTCGATCGGAGGCTCTCATGGGTTCAGGGCCGGTGAAGCCCAGGTTCTTGAGGCTCGGCGCCGTCGTCATCGTCCTCGTTGTGGCAGCTGTCGGGGGCCTCACCGTTTTGCGAGTGATCCGCGGCGATCTGCCGTCGGAGGTCGAGAAGGCCGAACAGGTCGGGCGCCTCAAGGCCACGGTCCTGCCCGTCCTCGAGGACCTGAAGGTCGAGTACTTCATGGACGCGGCCGGGTGCGCCATCCTCACCTACCCGCGCGGCGATTTCTTCGACGGAGACCCCGAGGACTGCGGTGGCTTCACTGACCGCGCGGTCCAGTTCGACGACGTTGCGCGCGCCGACCACCAGCTGATCAAGGCCGCCCTGGCGGCGTCCGGGACCCCCATCGAGCGGGTCGGTGGCACGTTATTGAGTGATGGCCGCGTCAGGTGGGCCTTTTTCATGTCCACCCACGGCGCGCCCTTCGCGACGTCGTGGTCGCTGGAGTACGACCCCGAGGGCACACGCTCGCCGGCGCCTGCGGGAATCGTGACGCTCACGCCCGTCGAGGGTGAGCAGGACTGGTGGTTCGCCTGCTGCGCGGACTGACAATCGGAGCCGTCGTGCGGGGTAACAATCCGCACTGAAAACCGAATTCCAACGAGTTCATCAGGACGCGTGTGCGGTGACTCCTTCCGTCGCTCAGTTGCTCGAGGGGTCCGCCGTTGGGCCGGCTCGAGGCATGGCCATGCGGCCGACGACAGCGCCGTGCGCGTACAGCACGATCGCCTCGCGCGTGAGGATCGTGGCGCCGTCGGCCCCGCGGGGAGACGGTGACGATGCTGCCCGAGTCCGACAGCGCGTTGCGCCAGGAGGCCTAGCGGCCGCGCCTCTCACAAGAACCCGCGAAGGGGGTTGCACCCGGTGGCCAGAAGCGGCTCGATGGGTCTCGTGAGTCGTGACGCTTGTCGGCCTCCGCAGGATCTCCGACCTCACTCTGCTACCGCGCCATGGACGAACGCCGCGCCATCAAGTCGCTGCTCTGGCCCCTGAGACGACCGGGTAGGAAGGAGGAGGAGACTTCGTGGAGGTCAAGTCGAAGCCGGTCGTCCGGCTAGGGTGACCCATGTCCCGACCCAGGCGTGAGCTCGGCAAAGACCACCGGGTCACACCGCTCGAGCTCTTCTTCGACCTGGTCATGGTTTTCGCGTTCACTCAGGTCACGAGGCTTCTCTCGGACGAGCCGACATGGGGCGGCGTTCTTCGCGGCACGCTCGTCGTCGCAGCGCTCTGGTGGGCGTGGAACGGATATGCCTGGTTGACGAGCGCGACAGATGTCGACGAGGGTGGGGTCCGGCTGGCGATGCTCGCCTCGATGGGGGCGATGCTCCTCGTAGCGGTGGCTGTGCCGGACGCCTTCGGCGACAACGCCGTGCTTTTCGGCGTCGCTTATCTCGTAGTTCGCCTGCTTCATCTCCTTCTGTGCGCGCTCGTCGCTCGCGACGATCCGGACAGCCGAGGCGCACTCTTGCGGTTTGCTCCGACTGCGATCCTCGGTGCCTCGCTGCTCGTGGTCGCTGGTTTCCTCGAAGGTGGACGCATCGCAGTGTGGGTCGTCGCGCTGACGATCGACTACCTCGGCCCGGTTGTGATCGGGATGGGGCGCGGCTGGGGGATCGCGGCCGAGCACTTCGCGGAGCGGTACGGGCTGATCATCCTGATCGCGCTTGGCGAGTCGATCATCGCCATCGGCTTCGGCGCCGGGCCGCATCTGGACTCGGGAGTTCTCGCGGCCGTGGCTCTCGGAGTCGTCCTGATCTCCGCCCTCTGGTGGCTCTACTTCGACGTGGCCGCGATCTTTGCGCGCGGGCGGCTCATGCAGGTGAGCGGCGTCGAGCGGTCGCGGCTCGCTCGCGACTCCTATGGCTACCTCCACCTACCGATGGTTGCAGGCATCGTTCTCCTCGCCTTCGGAGTGGAGACGATGCTTCATGACGTCGCTGAGGCGCTCGACACGGTGCCCGCTGTGGCGCTGTGCGGCGGCACCGCGCTCTACCTGCTCGGGCACATCGCGTTTCTCTTCCGGGCGACCCACTATGTCTTTCGGCGGCGAACGGTGGGGGCAGGTCTGTTGCTCGCCCTCATCCCGGCCGCGATCGCCATCCCGGCACTCGCCACCCTCGCCCTCGTCAGCGCCGTATGCTCGCTGGTGGTTGCGTACGAGGCGATCCGCTATCGCGCCGATAGGACTCGGGTTCGGCACCCAGAGCCAGGAGGATGATGGGGTCGCCACCGCGCGTTGCCGTCGACAGTCGACGGACCATTCTTGTATCTATGTCACGTGTTCATGTCGGCCGAGGCCGTTCCGTACTGCGGTCGCCCGGAGGGGTGGTACACCTGGATTGTCACTCCGCTGGGGGTGACCGCCTGCGATCCGACCAGTTCGAGCGCCATGTCCGGGCCGGTGTCGGGGAACAGCCGCGTGCCCTGGCCGACGACCACGGGGAGGGTGAGCAGGTTGATCTCGTCGACGAGGTCGTTGTCGAGCAGCCACCGGACCAGGACGCCGCTGCCGTGCACCTGCAGCTCGCCTCCCGCCTTGGCCTTCAGCTCGCGAATGGCAGCCGCGACGTCACCGGAGAGAACCGTCGTGTTCGCCCACTCCGGATCGAAGGGCGTGGTCGATGCCACGTACTTGGGTCGAGTGTTCAACGCCGTCCAGATGGGGCTGTCGCCAGGATCTGGCCACGTTCCCCAGGAGCCCGCGAAGATCTCGTAGGTCCGCCGGCCGAACAGGAACGCGTCGGCGCGCCCATAGACCTCGTTCAGGAACGCCATGCCCTCGTTGTCGGCGTACGGTGTGACCCATCCGCCGCGCTCGAATCCGCCCCTGCGGTCCTCGTCCGGCCCGCCGAGGCCCTGCATCACTCCGTCGACGGTGACCATCGTGGTGGTCGTGAGCTTCATGGTCGCGGCTCCCTTTCGTCGGGTTGGTCGTCGTTCGGTCGGAGCGGCGCTACCTGAACATACCGGTAGTCAGTGCAAGGAGACGTGAAAGGTCGGCGTCGCCGTTGCGCGCGGTCGGGCGATTGCCCGGACGGCAGTCCGGGTTCTACGATCAACGCAACGAAAGGCTGGAGGCAAGAGCCGTGAGTGAGCTTCAGGGCATCGCTCGATTCAAGTTTCACGAGGGCAAGGTCGAGGAGTTCAAGCACTTGTCCGCTCAAGCCATGGAGATCGTGCGGACCAAGGACACAGGCACGCTGCAGTACGACACTTACTTCAACGACGATCAGACCGAGTGCATGGTCCTGGAGCGGTTTCGGGACTCCGAGGCGCTCATCGAGCACGCAGCGAACCTTGGCGACCTCTTCGGGGCAATCCTCGCGACGGTCTCCGTGGTGCACGGCGAACTCCTCGGTGAGCCGAGCGCAGAGCTGCGAGCGAAGTTGGCCGGCAGCGAGGTCCCGGTTGTCTTCACGCCCTACCAGTCGATGTAGACACCGCTCTGCTCGACATCACAGACGAACGCGGTATACGCAGAAGACCCTCTAAGGGGAGAGCGACAATAGGGCGGCGGAGACCACCGCCAGGCACTGCTCTGGATCAACGACTGAGCGGTGCCGCCAGCGACGAGGAAGGGGAAGAGACTAGCCGCTCTCTTCCACGTCCAATCTATAGCCCACCGGGGGGCTTGCGGCAAGCCCCGGGTCGTGCTGCATGATCGCCGGCCGAAGCCAGAACCCTACGGAGAGGGGCGTCGTGAGATGCGTGCGTTGACGACGTATGGGTCGCGCGGGGACGCCGAAACCGCTGGTGGCACGCGCGGTGCGATTGCGGGCACTCGCCGCCGAGATGCGGGTGTGTGCGCCGCCGGACGAGGAGTTCGCGAAGCTGCTGGCCGCCGTCGGCGTGCAATGTGATGCGCGGGTGGCTACCGGCATGATGCCGGCCGGAGTGAGGCTATGACCGAGCACGCGGTGGTGATCGCCGGAGGAGGTCCGACAGGACTGATGTTGGCGGCCGAGTTGTCCTTGGCGGGCGTGGATGTTGCCATCGTCGAGCGGCGCCCCAGTCAGGAGGTCGCGGGCTCGCGCTCGGGGGGTCTGCACTCACGCACGATCGAGGTTCTCGATCAGCGCGGCATCGCCGATCGGTTCCTGGCGGAAGGGCAGGTGGCTCAGGTCGCAGGGTTCGCCTTCAACCGCTTGGACATCAGCGACTTTCCCACCCGGCACAACTACGGGCTCGGGCTGTGGCAGAAACACATCGAGCGCATCTTGGCCGGCTGGGTCGACGAATTGGCCGTGACGATCTATCGCGGCCGCGACGTGACGGGCCTAACGCAGGACGACACCGGCGTCGACGTCCATTTGTCCGACGGTGAGTCGATGCGGGCGGCATATCTCGTCGGGTGCGACGGAGGACGCAGTGTGGTCCGCAAAGCAGCCGGCATCGAGTTCCCAGGGTGGGATCCGACGATGAGCGCCCTGATTGCCGAGGTCGAGGTGGCCGAGGAGCCGGAATTGGGCATCCGCCAGAACGAGCTGGGCACCCATTCCTTCGGCAGGGTGGAGTACGAGATCCGCGACGGCGAGATCGTTTTCGCGGATGAGGGGCCCGTTGGGGTCATGGTGACCGAAAGACAACCCGCGCCCTCGACCGAACCGACGCTGCGTGATCTCAGCGAGGCGCTCATCACCGTCTACGGGACCGATTACGGGGTCCACAGTCCGACGTGGATCACCAGGTTCACCGACATGACCCGACAGGCCGCGTCCTACCGGGACGGACGTGTGCTGCTGGCCGGCGACGCCGCACACGTGCATTCCCCGGCGGGTGGACAAGGCCTCAACACCGGTGTGCAGGATGCGGTGAACCTGGGATGGAAGCTTGCCCAGGTGGTCAACGAGGTATCGCCGGAAAGCCTCCTCGACACGTACCACTCTGAGCGTCACCCGGTCGCTGCCCGCGTGCTGCGCAACACGATGGCGCAGACCGCGCTCATGCGCCCCGCCGACGCGCGCCTCGAGGCCTTGCGCGAGACCGTGACCGAGTTCCTGAGCATGGACGAGCCTCGCCGACGATTCGCCGCGATGATGTCCGGTCTGGACATCCATTACGACCTGGGCGAGGGACACCCGCTGCTCGGACGCCGCATGCCCGATCTCGACCTGGTCACCGCCGACGGCCCGCTGCGGGTCTTCACCCTGCTGCACGATGCCCGGCCGGTGCTCCTCAACC
>JBOGEI010000190.1:0-6995 GCA_050701935.1 Microbacterium sp. | reverse complement strand
AAGTCTGAGTCCGCACCGTGGCGAAGCTCTACTTCCGCTACGGCGCGATGAACTCGGGCAAGTCGACCGCGCTGCTGCAGGCCGCCTTCAACTACGAGGAGCGCGGTCAGCGGGTGCTGCTCGCGAAGCCGGCGATCGACACCAAGGGTGCATCGGAGGTCGAGAGCAGGCTCGGAGTCACCCGCCCCGTCGACTTCCTGATCGCTCCCGACGATGACGCGCGTGACATCTTCGCCGAGCATCGGGGGCGCATGCAGCGTTCGTCGGATGACGAGCTGCTTCCCGAGGGCCCCAGCGACGTGGCGTGCCTGCTGATCGATGAGGCTCAGTTCCTCTCGCCGGCCCAGGTCGACGACCTGTTCCGCATCGCTGTGGTCGACGGGATCCCCGTCATCGCCTACGGCATCCGCAACGACTTCCTCACCCACGCCTTCCCCGGATCCGCGCGACTGCTCGCGATCGCGCATTCGCTGGAGGAGCTCAAGACGATCTGCCGGTGCGGGCGGAAGGCCGTGTTCAACGGCCGTGTCGTCGGCGGACGCTTCGTGTTCGATGGCGACCAGGTCGCGATCGACGAGGGAGCGACCGGTTCGGCATCGCCCGAGCTGACCACCTACGAGTCGCTCTGCGGCACGTGCTACCTCGAAGAGTCGGGCGGTCGCCTGGGCTGACGCCCACCCGGCCCGGCCCCGGTGTCCTCCTGACCGTCGGCGCCGTCAACCACCCGTGCTCGATTCCGGAAGAGCGTGGAGCCGGTGAGCCTCGGCGCCTGTCCGAGCGCGCACCGTCGTGTCCTTTCGGAGTGGTGTACACCCCGGCATCCCTGGTGCTCCCGTTTGCGTGGTCTGACCACACAGGCTAGCCTGTGGTCAGACCACAGGAGGATCGATGACCGACCAGCCAGCGCGCGCATGGCGACTCGTGCTCGGGCACATCGAGCGCGACCTCCTCGACGGCCGACTCGGCCCCGGTGATCGGTTGCCGTCCGAGCGCGATCTCGCGACCGACCTCGGAGTCGGCCGCTCCAGTGTGCGTGAGGCTTTCCGCGTCCTCGAGGTGATGGGGCTGATCCGCACGGCGACCGGATCCGGACCGCAAGCGGGGGCCATCGTCATCGCCACCCCGACCGGGGGGATGTCAGCGCTGCTGCGGTTGCAGGTCGCGGCGCAGGGCTTCCCGTTGGATGATGTCGTCCGCACTCGTCTCGTGCTCGAAGACGCCGTCGTCACCGCGATGGCTGCCGCGCCCGACCGTGACACGAGCCGCGCTCACGAACTCCTTGCCGCGATGGATGCCGCCGGCCTCGCACCGGCGGAGTTCCTCGCCCTCGACGCCCAGCTGCACCTCTCGCTCGCGGAGGCCAGCGGCAACACGGTCATCGCCGCGATGATGGCGGGCCTGCGTTCGTCGATCGAGTCCTACGTGCAGGCGGGCGTCTCTGCGATCCCGGACTGGGACGCGATGGCCACCCGGCTCCGCGCCGAGCACCATGCTCTGGTCGCCGCGATCGATGCCGCCGATGCCGAGGCCGCTCGATCCCTCGTTCACACCCACATCACCGGCTACTACACGTCTGCGGGTCTCACCCGTGACATCGAACCCCAGAACTGAGAGGCACAACATGGTGCAGCGCCAGATCCCCAATCCCGTCGAGCTCCTCGAGCTCA
This sequence comes from Microbacterium sp., assembly GCA_050701935.1. Classification (GTDB taxonomy): domain Bacteria; phylum Actinomycetota; class Actinomycetes; order Actinomycetales; family Microbacteriaceae; genus Microbacterium. The sequence continues at coordinate 5,328 of JBOGEI010000190.1, read as the reverse complement.
TGAAGTTCAAGAAGCCCGAGCTCGACGGACGCAAGCGCCGGCTGCAGGGCGCTCTGACGATCGACGATCTGCGTCTGATCGCCAAGCGCCGCACGCCGAAGGCAGCCTTCGACTATACCGACGGAGCCGCAGAGGGCGAGCTGTCGCTCACCCGTGCGCGCCAGGCATTTCAGGACGTGGAGTTCCACCCCGGGATCCTGCGCCCGGCTCCGACGGTCGACACGAGCGTCGAGATCCTCGGCGGCCCATCGGCTCTCCCGTTCGGGATCGCGCCGACGGGGTTCACGCGCCTGATGCAGACCGAGGGGGAGACCGCGGGCGCAGGAGCCGCCGCAGCCGCAGGAATCCCGTTCACGCTGTCCACGCTCGGCACCACGTCGATCGAAGGCGTGAAGGCCGCCAACCCGCACGGACGGAACTGGTTCCAGCTCTACGTCATGCGCGACCGTGAGATCTCCTACGATCTCACCCGTCGTGCTGCCGCAGCGGGGTTCGACACCCTGCAGTTCACGGTGGACACCCCGGTGGCGGGTGCGCGACTGAGGGACAAGCGCAACGGCTTCAGCATTCCGCCGCAGCTCACGCTCGGCACCATCGTCAATGCGATCCCGCGGCCCTGGTGGTGGTACGACTTCCTCACCACCCCCAAGCTCGAGTTCGCCTCGCTGAGCACCACCGGCGGCACCGTGGGCGAGCTGTTGGATGCCGCGATGGATCCGACCATCAGCTACGACGACCTCGCGGTCATCCGTGACATCTGGCCGGGCAAGATCGTGATCAAGGGTGTGCAGAACGTCGAGGACTCGGTGCGTCTGCGCGACGCAGGCGTCGACGGCATCGTGCTCTCGAATCATGGTGGCCGTCAGCTCGACCGTGCACCGATCCCGTTCCACCTGCTGCCCCAGGTGCGACAGGCCGTCGGCGACGACTTCACGGTGATGATCGACACCGGCATCATGAACGGCGCCGACATAGTCGCAGCCACGGCTCTCGGAGCCGACTTCACCCTGATCGGTCGCGCATACCTCTACGGCTTGATGGCCGGCGGGCGACAGGGGGTCGACCGCACGATCGAGATCCTGCGCAGCGAGATCGAACGCACGATGCGACTGCTGGGTGTCGCGTCCCTCGCCGAGCTCGAGCCGGGGCACGTCACACAGTTGACGCGGTTGGTTCCGGTCACCCGTGCAGCTGTCGAGGCGCGCACGCTCTGATCGAACCGCCGCCCTCGCGCCGATCGACTCGAGTCCTCAGGACTGCGGGGCGGCGGCGCGGGTGCGCGGCGGCAACGGCACCAGCATCGACGTCGTCCGCCGGTAGTCGGCGTATGCCGGGTACTTGGAGGCTGTGATCGACTCGGTGAAGATCGTCGATCCGATGAAGAGCACGGTCAGCAGAGCGGGGCCGACGATGGTGGGATTCAGCACCCCGCCGATGATGCCGGCGCCACCGGTCACCGCGGCCGTCGCACCGATCGCGTAGAAGGCCCACCACTGCGCCTGCTCGAAGAAGAAGTTCGGGTGTCGGCTGAGGCGGAACAGCCCCGATGTCGCGAAGCCCGGTGCGAGGGTTCCGCCCGCCCGCTTCTTGCGCTGGTGGAACGTCCACTGCTGTTGGTCGGCGATCGTCTCACCGACCAGGAAAGCGAGGAACGCAGCGATGAACACCGCGTCCCACCCTGTGAGGGCCGAGGGATGCTGCGCGGCGACCGCGGCGGGCAGGGTGATGAGCACGAGCAGCGTCATCTGATAGCCGATGATGAACAGCAGGTTGAAGATCTGGAACTGCCAAGGACGCATCCGCTTGCGAAGTATCGCCCAACGGTAGTCCTCCATGCCGGTGTAGCCGCCCTTGCGAGCGAAGTTGAAGGTCAGGCGTGCTCCCCAGGCGGTCGCGAGCACGCCCATCAGCACGACGCGCGCGGAGCCGTCGCCGTTCGCGAACGCTCCGGCGACGAAGATCCAGACATAGACGACCGGGACGATCGACCAGGCGCGGTCGACCCAGGAGGTGTCGCGAGTGATCAAGGAGAGAATCCAGCATGCGGCACTCGCGGCAGCGGCCACGATGACGACGATGAGCAGGGCGTCCATGACGCCATGTTAGGACTCGCCTATGACCTCCGCGATGCGCGACACCGCGGAGGTCAGAGCGTCAGCAGCAGAGCGTCGAGCTTGTCGGCGGTGTCTTCCCAGCCCTCGACGGCCACGGAGGGCACGCCGATAGCCAGCACGGGATAGTCGTTTCCGCCCTCGTCGAGGCGATCTCCGTAGAAGAGCATGTCGGTGAGGGCGATGCCGGTGCGCGCGGCGAGCTGACGCATCCCGAAAGCCTTGTCGATGCCGGCCTGGGTGATGTCGATCGAGGTCGACCCGCCCGAACGAACCTCGAGACCGGGGAGGCGTGCGGCCACGGCGTCGCGCAGCGCCTCGCGCTTCGCGCCGGTCGGGTCCCAGTCGTGCTTCGCTTCACGAGGGGCGCGCTGACCCAGCGCCGAGAAGGTGATCTGCGAGCCGCGGTCCTCGAGGATCTCGCCCCAGGGCTCGGCCTCCCACAGACCGAGGCGCTCGGCCTCCTCACGCAGTGCCGTGAGCGCTGCCTGCTTCTCTGCGTCGCTGAGGTCGTGGGCGTACACGGAGGTGAAGTCCGTGCCGTCGTGTCGGAGGTAGCGCGTGCCGCAGGTCGGCAGCAGGTGCAGTCGCGCGAGGTCGGCAGCATCCGCATCCCCGAGGCGGGCCACGACCTGCGAGCGGAACTGCGCTTCATTGCCGCCTGAGATGATGGCGACGTCGACCGTTCGCAGGAGGGCGCGCAGCAATGACGCGACCCGCGGGTCGATCAAGCCTTTGGACGGAGCGAGCGTGTCATCGAGATCGAAGGCGACGAGTATGGGCGCGGTCATGATGCCTCCAGCCTAGAAGGTGGATGCTGGGAGGATCGCGAGGCGAACAGCAGCGTGCACACGACGGCGAGGACCACCCCGAGGATCGCGCCCGTCGAGTTGGCCACGACATCGTTGAGGGTCGCTGCACGGTGGGGGAGCGCCACTCGCTGCGCGGTTTCGATCAGCGCGGACAGCAGCGGGCCGATCAGCAGCGCGAGGAACCACACTCGACGGGGGAGAAGGAGGAAGGCGAGGATGCCGACCGGCACGAAGACGAGGACGTTCGCGATGATCTCGAGGCGGGTGAAGTCGAGCGATTCCCAGCCGAGGCGGTGAGCCACGGTGAGGACGAGGTCGAGCAGATTCGGCATCGACTCCTCTACTCGCGACGGCGTCAACGTCAACGCCGCGAGGCCGATCAGGAACGGGACGCCGAGTATGAGAGCCCAGGCGCGGGTGAATCGGCGCGGCGGCGGGAGCAGAGAGCTCATGCGTTCCCTTCGTGCGCGAACCCGGTACAGAGAAGGCCGCCCCTGAGGGCGGCCTTCCGGTGTCACTGGTCGGGGTGACAGGATTTGAACCTGCGACCTCTTCGTCCCGAACGAAGCGCGCTACCAAGCTGCGCCACACCCCGTTTGCAACCCTCCGAGTCTACAGGGAAATGCTCCCTGCGCCGAATCGAGGTGCGGATCAGTCTCGCGCGGTGAGCGTGAGCAGAGTCGCCTCGGGACGGCATGCGAAGCGCACGGGGGCGTAGATGGAGTGTCCACACCCGGCGCTGACGTTGAGCGGCACGGTGCGGCCGTCGTGCGACCAGGTGCTCAGCCCCTTGGCCTGCTTGAGAGGGATGTCGCAGTTCGCCACGAGTGCGCCGAATCCTGGGAGACAGACCTGGCCGCCGTGCGTATGGCCACCGAGGATCGCATCGGCTCCGAGGTCGGTGAAGCCGTTGAGCACGCGCTGGTACGGCGCGTGCGTGACGCCCAGGACGGGAGTCGCGGGCTTGCGGGTTCCGAGAGCGGCGATGGCGCCAGGGAGCTCATCGAGGCGGTCCCAGTCGCGGTGGGCATCATTGACGCCGAAGAGATCGACATCGGTGCCGGCGACGGTGAGACGTGCGGCTGCGTTGTTCAGTGCCGTCCAGCCGAGCTCGTCCGTGAAGTAGCGATCCATCGCATCCGTGTCGAGAAGAGCCGGCTTGTGGTGCTTCTTGGAGGGTCCGAGGAAGTAGCGGAACGGATTGCGCGGCGAAGGCGCGGCGACGTCGTTCGATCCGTGAACGAAGACGCCGGGAATGCCCGCCAGCGGGGTGAACGCACGACGGATGCCATCCAGGCCGTGCTCATGCCCGAGGTTGTCGCCGGTGTTGACGATGAGGTCGGGTTTGAGCTCTGCGAGCGACGCCAGCCAGTCCTGCTTTCGGTGCTGCCACGGCGCCATGTGCGCGTCGGAGATGTGCAGGATGCGCAGTGGCGCCGCCCCGGAGGGGAGGGCGGACGCTGTGGCCTCGCGCACCGTGAACAGGTATCTCTCGATACCGATTCCCCAGACGGCTGCCGCCGCACCGACCGACCCCACCGCGCCGAGCGCGATGAGGGCCGGGTGTGCCGTGCGGCGCGCGCCTACTGGCACGTCACTCGGACGGTAGTGGTCTTGCTCGTCGCGGTTCCAGGAGCTGGGTCGGAACTGCTCACGACTGCCGTCGGTGGATTGCAGGAGTTGTCGAACTCGATCGACGTGAACCCGGCTGACCCCAACGCGGCTGTCGCCTGGGCACGCGACATTCCGGCGAGATTCGCGGGAACGGTCGTGCCCTGTCCGTTGCTCGTCGTGAGGGTGATGGTCGCGCCGACCGCAGCTTCCCCACCCGGGTCCTGGCCGGCGACGAGACCGACAGCGAGGTCGCTGTCGACCGCTCCTCCCACGGAGACCTGGAACTCTGCGGCCGTCAGAATCGCGGTCGCCTCTTCCACCGACTTGCCGATGACGCTCGGAACTGTCGCCAGCTGCTGTCGGATCAGTTTGCCGTCAGGCTTCGGGAAGGCGTCTCCGGGGTAGGCGGCGTTTGCTGCCGCCTGTGCGGCCCGCGCCACCGGATAGCGCATGTCGTTGAGATTCCAGCCGTTGGCTCGCTTCTGGTAGATGTTCTCCTGACCCTGCCAGCGACCCGCCCACACAGCGGTTGCGACCTTTGAGCTGGACTCGATCATCATGGTCGACCACCGGTCATGCGTACCGGTCTTGCCGATGAGGGGTGTTCCGTCGTTCGGGTTGGCTCGGGAACCGGTGCCGCCGCCGCCCATAACGCTCTGCAGGGCGAAGGCCGCGGTCGCTGCGACCTCGGGTGAGATCACGCCTTCCGTGCACGTCGAAGCAGGCAGCTCGCGGTCCTTGCCGTCGGCGCCGACCACGCGGTCGATCGCACGGGGCGTGCAGTACTTGCC
>JBOGEI010000189.1:0-7001 GCA_050701935.1 Microbacterium sp. | reverse complement strand
CCGTCGACGAGGTCATCGGACGGCTGTCCCGCCGTTGAGCGAACACGGCCGCATCGTCAGCAGACGATGCGGCCGTGGTTCATGATGTCGTCATCCGGTGTGTCACGGGTGACGAGGGACTTGAGCGCCCCTGCTGCGAGCGCGAGCTTGCCCTTCGACGGCTCCCAGAACTCCGTCACCTTCGGCGTCACCTTCAACAGGGCGATGCCGGGAGTGTCGAGGCCGTCGGCGAACCAGATCTCCAACGACGCGGAGTAGAGCTCCTCCATCTTCGCGCGGTCGTGCACCACCTCCGCGGTTCCTGCGACCGACACATACCGCATCCCCTTGGCCTCGCAGTAGGCGAGACCGACGTCGTGGTGCTTTCGCGCCTCGTCGACCTTCTCGGTGTCCTCGGCGGTGAAGAACCAGATGTCGCCGGCTTCATCCATCTGCCGCGTCGACATGGGCCGGCTCACGAGATTGCCGTCGTCGTCGGTGGTGGTGAGCATCGTGATGTCGATGTCCTCCACGAGTTCGGCGACGCGGGCGAGGGCTTCGGGTCCTGTGATCTCCGTCATGACGACAGAGTGCAGCGTGGGATCCAGACGCGCACGGGCGTTGACAGCGAGCGCTTGCCGTGATCGCGGCGCGGTCGAGTGCCGACTCCGCGTCTTCAGACCTCGAGCGTGCAGTCGAGCGCGGTACGGGCGTAGGAGAGGATGTTCGCCCTGTAGGTCTCCGCTCCGATCTCCAAGCCGATGAGAGGGTAGAGGTCGTACGCGTCCTCGAGCGCCACGATGTTCCGCGCGATCACGGTGAGGTCAGCTGTCGGACGGAAGTCGCCGAGGGCCGCACCGAGCTCGATCGTCGACCGGTACAGCGCGACCTGCCGTTCGACGATGGAGCGGTGCAGGGGGCGATACTCAGGCTTCTCCCGCAGGAGCGGAATGCTCTCGTACGCCATTCGCAGGTGGTCGCTGATCTCGTCCGGGACGCCCGCCGTGATGAGGGCGACCAGCCGCTTCGCCGGTTCCGGCTCTCGTTCGGCCAGCAGACGTCGTCGGTCGTACATCTCCTCGAGCACACCCTCGACCGTTGCGTACATCAGTTCGTCGAAGCTGGAGAAGTAGTAGAGCACGCTCCCCGCGCTGACCGACGCTTCCGCTGCGACAGCTCTGACATTCGTGCCGAGAAGGCCGCTGCGCCCGGCGACGCGCCTGGTCGCTGTGATCAATTCCGCTCGTCGGGCGGCGTGCTTGCGCGGCTCGGCCACGTGTCCTCCTCGTGCCTGGCGCTACTCGTCGTCGGGAACGAGCGTGGTGAGTTCAGCATAGTGCTGGGGGCGGCTCCGCTTCAGGACCAGACCGATGACGATGCCTGCCAGGAACAGGATCGGAGTAGGAGCGAGGAGCGCGAGGTTTATGGGCCCTTGGAGCCCGGTGACGAGATCGAAGTTCGCTGCGATGAGGATGAACCCGACGATCAGCCCGATCGCTCCGAGTGCCGGTGCGACCAGAACACGCAGGGCACTGTGCCCCCGTCGCCCTCGGAGGAAGAAGCCGACGACGGCTATGGCGGCCACCGCCTGAGCGAAGACGAGCCCGGCGACGCCGATCGAGTACACCGGGAGTGCGAAGCCGAGGAAGGGATCAGCGCCGCTGAGCATCGTCACCGCGATGGCGATGAGCGAGATGATCGAGACGACGAGGCTGGCGTGGTGAGGTGCCTGCGTCGTCGGTTGCGTCTGGGCGAGCCAACCGGGCAGCAGGCGTTCGCGCCCGAGCGAGAACAGATATCGCGAGCTGGCGTTGTGGAAGGCGAGGAGGCAGGCGAAGAAGCTCGTGACGATCAGCACGCGCATGGTGACGGAGGCCCACTCGCCCAGGTAAGCGTCGCCGGCGTGGAAGACCATGTCCTGGAAGTCATCCTGCAGAGCGAGATCCAGCACCCCCTCCACGCCGAAGGCGACGGTGAGGATCCAGAAGGTGAAGGCGTAGAAGATGCCGAGGAAGGCGATCGAGATGTACGTCGCGATCGGAACGGTGCGTGCGGGGTCCCGTGCTTCCTCCGAGTAGATCGCCGTGCTCTCGAAGCCGAGGTACGCGCCGAAACCGAAGACGAACAGTGCCCCGCTCCCTGCAGCGAAGAACACGTTCTCCGGTGCGAAGGAGGCGAAGGAGATCGGCTCCGGACCGCCCTGGGCGAGCACGGCGATCGCGAGGACCAACAGGATCGCGACCTCCGCGGTGAGCAGTACGCCCAGGACCCGTGCGCCGACATCGATCTTGCGGTAACCGAGGATTCCGACCACGACCAGCGCCAGCAGCGCGTATACGGTCCACGGCAGATCGATGCCGAAGAGCGCGGAGAAGGTCATCTCGCCGAAGAACCCGACGAAGCCGTAGAAGCAGATGCACAGCGCCGTGTAGGAGAAGATCGTCACGAACACGATGCCGATGCCGACCGGTTTGCCGAGGCCGCGGGCACCGTAGACGTAGAAGGCGCCGGTGTTGCGCACGTACCTCGACATCGCGGTGAAGCCGAAGGCGAACAGCATCAGCACGATGCCGCTGGCGAGCATCGCACCCGGCCCGCCGATACCCGCGAGCCGGAAGTCGGTGGCCGCCGCGCTCGCGACGACCGTGAGGGGTGCGGCAGCGGAGACGACGAAGAAGACGATCGCCCAGACGCCGAGGCGCCGTTGGGCGAGCGTCGTGGTGGTCGTGGTGGTCGTGGTGCGCGTGGAGGGATTCGGCTGAGACATCTGTGGCTCCGGAATCTGTGTCGGGTGACGAGACTGCTCGGCATCCTCCGAGCCCCTGAACAGTGATTCAAAAGCCTGTGCTGTCTTAAGTCAAGCAAAAGAGCGAAGAATGTCATACGCTCTGAACAATCGTTCAGATTGAATTGGAGCGCGGGATGAGTTCTTCACCACAACCGGAGCCGTTGCGACGGCGCGTCAGGGCGCGGGATCTGGGGATCCCCTTCGACGGGCGAAGCGGCACCGGGGGAGCGATAACCGACGTCCCCGGCGTGGCCGTCGGCTACCGGACGTTGATCGCCGGGGAAGGCGTGCGAACCGGTGTCACCGCGATCCTGCCGCGGGGAAGAGAAGGTGTGGGTGTGCCTTGCGCGGCTGCGGTCCACTCGTTCAACGGCAACGGGGAGCTCACCGGCCGTTCCTGGATCGATGAGTCGGGGTCGCTGTCCATGCCGATCGGGATCACCAGCTCGCATGCGGTCGGCGCCGTGCACGCCGGTATCGACGGGTGGGTGGCGCAGACCGCGCCGCACGTCGCCGCCCAGTGGATGCTGCCCGTCGTGGGGGAGACGTGGGACGGGTACCTCAATGACATCAACGGCGGCCATATCCTGCCCGAGGACGCATGGTCGGCCCTGGACGCGGCAACCACCGACGCACCGGCGGAAGGCAACGTCGGTGGGGGGACCGGCATGAACTGCTACGGCTTCAAGGGAGGGACAGGAACGGCATCGAGAAGGGTCGCCTACGGTGACACCGAGTACACCGTCGGGGTCCTCATCCAGGCGAACTTCGGAGCACGTGAGGAGCTTCGGCTCGGCGGCATCGACATCGGAGCACGCTCTTGTGCACCGAACCCGATGGGCGAGGACGACTGGTTCGCTCGGGAGCGGAACCTGCACGCTCCGGGGGGAGCCGGCTCGGCGATCGTCGTCATCGCCACCGACGCGCCGTTCCTGCCCGGTCAGTGCGCTGCTCTGGCTCGTCGCGGTGCCCTCGGGCTCGGACGCAGCGGGACGGCAGGCAGTCACTTCTCCGGTGACATCGTTCTCGCGTTCTCCACGGCGAACGAGGGTGCGCTCACGTCGCGGTTCCCGGACGGGACCGACGCGATCTATGAGACCATGCGCCTGATTCCGTGGGGCCGGATCGATCCCTTCCTCACGGCTGTGGTCCAGGCCGTCGACGAGGCCGTCTGGAACGCGCTCGTCGCGGCGGAGGACATGGTCGGACGCGACGGGCACACGAGCGCCGCGCTTGCGCATGACGAGATCCGCGCTGCGGTGGCCGAGGCCGCAGGAGTCTGACCGACGGTGTGGCATTCGGTCGCGGTCGCTCCGGATCATGACACCCTGGTGTCATGATCGACGAACCACTCCCTGAAGCCCTCAGCTCCGAGATCAACGCCGTCCTCGACGACGCGGGAGTGCATACCGACCGTCGGCTGGTGATGCGGATGCTGCGCACCGCGATCCTGCTCGGCGAGGACGGCGCCGACCGTCTCGACCTGAAGATCGCCTCGGCGGCCCTGGCTGAGATGCGCGATGCCTTCCGCCTGTTCGCTCCGTTCCGTGGCGTCCCCAAGGTGACCGTCTTCGGGTCGGCTCGCACCCGACACGATGATCCCCTCTACCTCACCGCCCGTGACGTCGCCTCGGCGTTGGCGGGCGACGGGTGGATGGTCGTCACGGGAGCCGGGCCGGGCATCATGCAGGCCGCTTCGGAGGGCGCGGGCCCCGCGCTCTCGCTCGGCGTCTCGATCCGACTGCCGTTCGAGGAGAAGCCGAACGGTTTCGTGGCCGGCCAGGACCATGTGGTCGCGATGAAGTACTTCTTCACCCGCAAGCTCATGCTCATCAAGGAGTCGTCGGGATTCATCTGCCTCCCCGGCGGATTCGGCACGCTGGACGAGATGTTCGAACTGCTCACGCTGCAGCAGACGGGCAAGGCCGAGCCGACGCCCATCGTTCTCCTCGACCAGCCGGGCGGCACCTTCTGGCAGGGGCTTCGCAGCTTCATCGACGACCATCTCGCACCGACAGGAGTGATCTCGGAGGGCGACTTCGACCGCGTCGTGATCACGGACTCGGTCGAGGCCGCCAGAGCGGAGATCACCGGATTCTGGCACAACTACCACTCGCTGCGATGGGTGGGCGACGCGCTCGTGCTGCGGCTGAAGGCAGAACCGACGGATGCCGAGATCGAGAAGCTCAACGAGCAGTTCGCCTCGATGCTGTCGTCGGGCCGGATCGAGCGGACGGCACCGCGCCAGCCCGAAGTCGCCGATGACGACAACCTCGACCTGCCGCGTCTGATCCTGCACCTGGATCAGCGTCAGGTGGGGAACCTGTTCCGGCTGATCGGTGCGATCAACGCGCTTCCGTCTGCTCCCGGGCGTTGATCCGGGCGGCGAAGTCCGTGAGGTCGACAGGGCGATCGAGGATGCGCTCCGCTGCCCGGTGTCCGGAGTAGAAGGCCGCACCGACGGTCGCCGGCTCATCACCCCAGGTGGCTTCGCCGGCGAAGTGCAGGATTCCATCGACGGGGCCGGCCAGTGCATCGTGATCGTGATGCGTCGAGCCCAGCGCGAGGTGTGAATAGGAGCCGTTCGAGAACTCGTCATCGCCCCACCGGGTGACCCAGTGGCTGAGAGGCTCGCCGACGGCGTCTCCGTACAGGACCCGCAGCGCGCTGACCGCGTCGGCGACGATCCCCGCGTCCGAGAGGTTCTGCATCCGGCGGCCGAACGGACCGGCGGCGAAGGTCAGCAGGGTGGGGATGCCGCTCACGGCGGAGACGTCGTACCAGGAGTGCCAGTGCTCGCCGGCTTCACCGAGGGCGCGGATCACGTAGGTCTGATCGTTCCAGAAGCGCTCGGGGAACTGGACGAACACCTTGTTGAACACGCCCATGCCCAGTCGTGCGACGGGGCCGGCGACCGCATCCGGAAGCTCGGGGTCGAAGGTGATCGTTCCTGCTTTGAGGACGCCCAGGGGCACGGTGATGATCGCCCTGTCTGCCCGGTATTGCGCCCCGCCCGCCTGCACGACGACGCCGTCGGACGAGCGGCTCACCCGCGTCACAGCGGTCTCCAGGCGCACATCGAGGCCTGCCCCGATACGACGGGGCAGCTCGTCGTATCCCCGAGGGAAGATCACCTCGTCGCCGTCGATCGCGTCCTCATCGAGGCCGTGCGCGTCGAGATCGCCGATCCACGCTCCGCACTGCTCCTCGACCCGATGGCGGAAGAACTCGCGGATGTCGTCGATGCGCTCGGGCGCCAGGCCCGACCTGTCGAGAGCGCGCTCGGTCACATCCAGGTAGGTGTCACCGGGGGAGGAAGCGGCGATCTCCTCCACGAGGAGGCGGTCGGCGAGGTCGACATCGGCGATCCACTGCGAGGTGGCGGCCTCGTCCAGTGGGCGTCCGTCACCGTCGAAGTTCTCGATCGGTCGACCGCCGACCTGGAAGCTGCCGACCGTGTACTCGATCGCGGGAATCCTGAGTGCATGGACGAGATTCCACAGCGGCGAGCCCTCGATCCCATGGATCCACGAAGCGCCGAGATCGACGGGGAATCCCGCGCTCCGGTCCGTGTGCATCCGGCCGCCGATACGGTCGCGTCCCTCGAGGACGACGACGCGCTGTCCGGCATCCACGAGCATCCGGGCAGTGGTGAGCCCCGACATGCCTGCGCCGATCACGATCGTGTCGAATGTGCTCACGTGCTCCTCCTCGAGCGGCTCCCGGATGCCGACACCGCTGCCGCAGTGCGGGGGCCGGTTGGCACAGGGTATCGTGGTACGGATGTCGCGCGTGCGAACAGGCGCGACGAGAGCTGAATAGAGAGGCCGTCATGGACATCGAACTGAGTCTGCTGCGTGGGATCGAGAAGGAGAAGGCGATCCCCTTCGATGAGCTCGTCGCCATCATCGAGCAGGCGATCCTGACCGCGTACTCCAAGCACGTCGCAGCCGACGGCGTCACTCCCGAGGGCGTCCGCGTCGATCTCGACCGCAAGACCGGCCACGTCGCCGTGCTCCAGGTCGTCAAAGACGAAGAGGGCGCGATCATCGGCGAAGAGGACGCCACGCCTGACGACTTCGGTCGGATCGCGGCTTTCGCTGCCAAGCAGGTCATCAGCCAGCGTCTGCGCGACATCGCGGACGACGTGGTGCTGGGCGACTTCAAGGACAAAGAGGGCGACATCGTCGCCGGTGTGATCCAGCAGGGTCCCAACCCGCGCATGATCCACGTC
>JBOGEI010000188.1:0-7131 GCA_050701935.1 Microbacterium sp. | reverse complement strand
CTGTGGGAGAGTAGGACACCGCCGGACTCCTTTTAGTCAAAATGGCCACCCATCGTTGGGTGGCCATTTTGCGTTTACACGAAGAGTGCCGAAACAAGAAGAAGAGCCGCCCCGACCAGGGCGGCTCTTCTTCGTTGAGGCTCGCCTTTTCGGCAAGGCCCACGCCTCGCCACGGGCCAGGGCCAGCGCCTGCGCTTTCGCCAGGGCACATGCTTTCCCTCAAGCTATGCTCACCGCTTCATCCGGGACTCCAACACCGCCGCGGTGTCGATAACGGCGTCCGCGAGCTCACGCTCATCGAGACTCTCGTCGGCCCAGGTCACGGCCACGGCAGCGATCGGCCACCCGGTGTGGTCGAGAACGGCCGCACCCACGCTTCGCAGTCCATCCGCGATCTCACTGTTCTCGGTGGCATAACCACGCGACCGTACCTCACGCAGCAACTCCCGCAGCTCGCGCGGCGTCCGGGGGCCGAGGCCCGTGCGATCGGGGAACGCCGACACGTCGGGATACAGCGCCAGCACCTGCTCGCGGGGGAGAGCAGCGAGCATCGCGCGGCCCGATGCCGTGAGGTGCGCCGGCAGCCGGACACCGACATCAGTGACGAGCGCGGGCCGTCGAGGTGCACGTTCTTCGACGATGTACAACACATCTCCGCCGCTCATCACCGCGAGGTGCGCGCTCTCTCCCAACCGGTCCGACAGTGCGGCGACCAGAGGCCGGCCTCTTCGCGCGAGCGGTTGCTGTCGGGTATATCCGCCGGCCAGCTCGAAGGCTGAGGTACCGAGCCCCCAGCGTCGCTCCTCACGCAGGTGCAGCACGAACCCGTGAGCAGCCATCGTGGTGAGCAGGTGATAGACCGTCGACCGCGGCAGCTCGAGCTCGCGCGCGATCGCCGATGCCGCCACTGGAGCAGGCCTCCCGGCGAGATAGCTCAGGATGCGCAGCGTGTTCTCCGCGGCCGGCACCTGCACGGCCGGTAGTTGCGCGGCCGGCACCGGCACGGCTGGTACCTGAGTGGCTGGCGCCTGCGCGGCCAGCACCTTCTCGCCTGGCACCTGCGCGGCCGTCACAGCTGCGACGGGAGTCTGCGACGACTCGATCTTGTCTGGGATCACAGACACAGCATCGCACGAACGGGTGTCCCTGACGACACGTCGGGTGTGGAATCGAACCATGACCGAACTTGCCCCCGTGCTGGTCGGAGCGGCTCCGCTGTCTCCCGCCGATGTCGTCGCCGTCGTCCGTCACAACGCTCGTGTCCAGCTCGACGCCGATGCGCTCGTCCGGGTCGCCGACACCCGCCGCGTGATCGACGGCCTGGCGGCAGACCCCAACCCGCACTACGGCGTCTCGACCGGATTCGGTGCCCTCGCGACCACGTTCATCGCCCCCGACCGTCGTCTGCAGCTGCAGGCGAGCCTGATCCGCTCGCACGCTGCGGGTACCGGCGCCGAGGTCGAGCGCGAGGTCGTCCGTGGACTCCAGCTCCTGCGGCTGCAGACCCTCGCCTCCGGTCGCACCGGCGTCCGTCCGGTCGTCGTAGAGACGTATGCGGCCCTGCTCAACGAGGGCATCACCCCGGTCGTCCGCGAGTACGGTTCGCTCGGCTGCTCTGGCGACCTCGCACCTCTCGCGCACATCGCCCTGGCCGCGATGGGCGAGGGTGAGGTCCGCGATGCATCTGGCGCACTGATCCCCGCAGCCGAGGCTCTCTCCGCTGCAGGCATCGAGCCGCTCACCCTCGTCGAGAAGGAGGGGCTCGCCCTCATCAACGGCACCGACGGCATGCTCGGCATGCTGGTGCTCGCGCTCCACGACCTCGAGACGCTCCTGTTCACGGCCGACATCGCCGCGGCCATGTCTGTCGAGTCGCAGCTCGGCACCGACGCCGTGTTCGCCGCCGACCTGATGGCGCTGCGCGCGCAGATGGGCCAGGCGGAGTCGGCCGCGAACCTGCGTGCCTTCCTCGGTGACTCCCCTATGGTCGCCAGCCACAAGGGGCCCGACGACGGTCGGGTGCAAGACGCCTACTCGCTGCGCTGCTCGCCCCAGGTGCACGGCGCCGCACGCGACACCCTCGCCCACGCCGCGCTGATCGCCGGCCGCGAGCTCGCCAGCGTCATCGACAACCCCGTCATCACTCCGGACGGACGTATCGAGTCCAACGGCAACTTCCACGGCGCTCCGGTAGCGGCCGTCCTCGACTTCCTCGCGATCTCGGTCGCCGACGTCGCCTCGGTCTCCGAGCGCCGCACCGACCGCGCCCTGGATCCTGCCCGCAGCCACGGACTCCCGCCGTTCCTCGCCGACGAGGTCGGCGTCGACTCCGGCCTCATGATCGCGCAGTACGCGGCCGCCGGAATCGTCTCCGAGCTCAAGCGCCTCGCGGTGCCGGCATCCGTCGACTCGATCCCGTCGTCTGCGATGCAGGAGGATCACGTGTCGATGGGGTGGGCTGCCGCCCGCAAGCTGCGACGCGCGATCGACGGCCTCGGCCGCGTGCTCGCGATCGAGATCCTCACCGGCGCCCGCGCCCTCGACCTGCGCGCTCCGCTGCAGGCGGGACCCGCGACCGGGGCCGTGCGCGACCTGGTCCGCACCGTCGCGGAAGGCCCCGGCCCCGACCGCTTCCTCTCCCCGGAGATGGAAGCCGTCACCGCACTCGTCCAGTCGGGCGACATCGCCCGCATCGCAAAGGAGCACACTCATGGCTGAGAACGTCGCATCAGACGCACGCGCATCCGACATCACCGCATCCGGACCCCGCGTCGTCCGCGCGGCCCGAGGCAATCAGCGCACCGCGAAGAGCTGGGGCGCCGAAGCGGCGAAGCGCATGCTGATGAACAACCTCGATCCAGAGGTCGCCGAGCACCCCGAAGACCTGGTCGTCTACGGCGGCACCGGCAAGGCGGCCCGCAGCTGGGAGGCCTACGACGCGATCGTGCGCACCCTCGACGAACTCGAGCCGGATGAGACCCTGCTGGTGCAGTCGGGCAAGCCGGTCGGCGTCTTCCGCACTCACGAGTGGGCACCGCGCGTGCTCATCGCCAACTCGAACCTGGTGGGGGATTGGGCGACCTGGCCCGAGTTCCGCAAGCTCGAAGAGCTCGGGCTCATCATGTACGGGCAGATGACGGCCGGTTCGTGGATCTACATCGGCACGCAGGGCATCCTGCAGGGGACCTACGAGACCTTCGCCGCCGTCGCCCGCTCGCTCGGTCGCGACTCCCTGCGGGGGACGCTCACCCTCACCGGTGGTGCCGGCGGGATGGGCGGCGCGCAGCCGCTCGCCGTGACCATGAACGACGGGGCGGTGCTGATCGTCGACGTGGATGAGTCGCGTCTCGCCCGCCGCGTGGAGCACGGCTATCTCGACGAGTACACGACCGACCTCGACGCGGCCATCGCCCGTGTGGTCGCCGCCAAGGAAGCGGGACAGGCTCTTTCGGTCGGCGTGGTCGGCAACGCGGCCGAGGTGTTCCCCGAGCTACTGCGTCGCGGTGTGCCGATCGACATCGTGACCGATCAGACGAGCGCCCACGATCCGCTCGCCTACCTCCCGCTCGGCATCGCCGTCGCGGACTGGAAGGCCGAATCAGCGCGCGACCCCGAGGAGTTCACCCGCCGCTCGCGCGAGTCGATGGCTGCGCACGTCGAAGCCATGGTGGCGTTCCAGGATGCGGGCGCCGCGGTGTTCGATTACGGCAACTCGATCCGCGCCGAGGCGAAGCTGGGCGGCTTCGACCGGGCGTTCGAGTTCCCCGGATTCGTGCCCGCCTACATCCGGCCGCAGTTCGAGGAAGGACGCGGACCGTTCCGCTGGGCCGCCCTCTCCGGCGACCCCGAAGACATCTACAAGACCGACCGGGCGATCGCCGAGCTCTTCCCCGAAGACGCGGCCCTGCATCGCTGGCTCGAGAAGGCCGGCGACAAGGTGCACTTCGAAGGGCTCCCCGCCCGCATCTGCTGGCTCGGCTACAAAGAGCGGCACCTCGCAGGCCTCAAGTTCAATGAGATGGTCGCTTCGGGAGAGCTCTCGGCCCCGATCGTGATCGGTCGCGATCACCTCGACTCCGGCTCCGTGGCTTCGCCCTACCGCGAGACCGAGGCGATGAAGGACGGCTCCGACGCGATCGCCGACTGGCCCCTGCTGAACGCCCTGCTCAACACGGCATCCGGCGCCTCGTGGGTGTCGCTGCACCACGGCGGTGGCGTCGGCATCGGCCGCTCCATCCACGCCGGCCAGGTCAGCGTCGCCGACGGAAGCGAGCTCGCGGCGGAGAAGCTGGAACGCGTCCTGACGAACGACCCCGGCACCGGCGTGATGCGCCATGTGGATGCCGGCTACGAGCACGCCCGTGAGATCGCCCGTGAGCGCGGCCTCAAGGTGCCGATGCTCTGACGTCGACAAGCTTCGTCGTCGACAAGCTCTGACACACTCGAACCGGCGTCGTCGCGCGAACCGCCCGACGACGCCGGCCTCTCGGAAGGATGCGGATGCGCACGCTCATCACGAACACCGCGGAACTGACCACCAACGTCCCCACCGACGGCGACGGCGACGGCGATGTCGATGGCGACCGCACCGGGACCCTGATCGACGCGGCCGTGTTGATCGAGGGCAACCGGATCGCCTGGGTCGGGCCGGCCGCGGAGGCTCCGGCCGCTGACGAGGTCGTGGATGCGGGCGGCCGCGCGATGATCCCCGGGTTCGTCGACAGTCACAGCCACCTCGTCTTCGCGGGCGACCGCGCCGTCGAGTTCGAGGCGCGCATGGCGGGGCAGAAGTACGCGGCCGGCGGCATCCGCTCGACCGTCGCGGCCACCCGCGCCGCGAGCGACGACGAGCTGCGCGCCCGCCTGCGGGGCTTCCTCGACGAGATGCTCGCGCAGGGCACGACCACCGTCGAGATCAAGAGCGGCTACGGGCTGAGCGTCGCCGACGAGGAGCGTCTGGTGCGCCTGGCGGCGGAGGTAACACCCGAGGTGACCTTCCTCGGGGCGCACGTCGTCCCCGCCGAATACGCCGACCGGCCCGACGAGTACGTCGATCTGGTCACCGGTCCCATGCTCGATGCCTGCGCCCCGTACTCGAAGTGGATCGATGTCTTCTGCGAGACCGGCGCCTTCACCGTGGCGCAGTCGCGGCGGGTGCTGGAGGCCGGCATCGCACGAGGACTCGCACCCCGCGTGCACGCCAGCCAGCTCGGACCGGGAGAGGGCGTGCGTCTGGCTGTCGAGCTCGGCGCAGCCTCCATCGACCACGGCACCTACCTGACGGACGCCGACGTCGATGCGCTCGCAGGATCCGACACCGTGCTCACCCTGCTGCCGGGGGTCGAGTTCTCGACGCGGCAGCCGTATCCGGATGCTCGTCGCCTGATCGATGCGGGCGTGACCGTGGCCCTTGCCTGCGACACGAACCCGGGGTCGAGCTTCACCTCGTCGATGCCGTTCTGCATCGCCGTGGCGGTGCGCGACATGGGGATGACCCCGGCCGAGGCGGTGTGGGCGGCGACCGCTGGTGGCGCCAGGGCGCTGCGCCGTGAAGACGTCGGGGTGATCGCGCCGGGTGCCCGCGCAGACCTGGTGCTGCTCGACGCGCCGACCCGCATCCACCTCGCCTATCGTCCCGGCGTGCCCCTCGTGCACACCGTCTGGAAGGACGGCGCGGCGGTCGGCGGAGGCCACCCGGCGCTCAGCCGACCGCGCACCATCACGCGAGAGCGTGCGCGACGACGACCGCGGCCGCAGCCGACCACGCCTGCGGACGACAAGCCGCCGGGTAGGGAAGAGGCGCGCCGCCGGGCACCATCGCGTCCCCCGAATGCAGCTCGGGCACGCGGTAGTCGAAGCCCTCTGCGAGGTCGAGCAGCTGTCCGGCGACCATCCGCGCTTCGGCGTCGAGTCCGGCACGCATCATGCCGTGCACGGCGATGGCGGTGTCGTGTGCCCAGACGCTCCCGCCGTGATAGCTCAGCGGCCAGTACCCGGCGGCTCCGGTCGACATCGTGCGGATGCCGTAGCCGCTCGACATGCTCGGTGCGGTGAGAAGCGCGGCGCAGGCCTGCTCCTCTTCGGGGTCGAGGATGCCGGTGCCGATGAGGTGTCCGATGTTGCTGGTGAGGGTGTCGACCGGAGCGCCGTGCGCGTCGAGGGCGATTGCGGGATAGCGGCCCTCTGGCGTGGTCACCCAATACGCCGCGCGGAAGCGTTCGCGCAGATCTGCCGCCCACGTCCGAAGCTCTGCGCCTCCGGACTCCCCGAACGTGTCGAGCATTTCGGCTCCGCGGATCGCCGCCTCGTAGGCGTAGCCCTGCACCTCGCTGAGTGCGATCGGTCCTTCGGCCAGCCGCCCGTCACGCCACTGGATCGAGTCGCCGGAGTCCTTCCAGCCCTGGTTCGCCAGCCCGTGCCCCGACTCGTCGGCATAGTCGATGAAGCCGCTGCCGGATGCGTCGCCGTGCACCGTCATCCAGGTGAGAGCCGCGCGCAGTGCCGGGAGCAGCACCCGCACCTCGCGCTCGGACATCCCCGTGGCATGGGCGTCGGCGAGCAGGCAGATCCAGAGCGGGGTCGCATCCACGGTTCCGTAGTACAGCGGCGGGAGGTGCACGCCCTCGTTCGGAAGCGAGAGGGTTCCGCTGCGGAGCTCGTGCGGAATCTTGCCCGGTGCCTCGGCCGTCGCGGCGTCATGAACGGTGCCCTGCAGTCGGGCGAGCACCCGCAGGGTGGATGCGGCCATCTCGGGGTCGAGGGTCAGCGCCAGACGCGCGGCCCAGAGCGAGTCCCGTCCGAAGAGCGTGAAGAACCAGGGAGCGCCGGCGGCGTAGAACGCGTCATCCGGATGCGCGGGCAGCGCGAGGCGGAGGGCGGCGAGGTCGGCCGTGGCCTGGTCGATCCAGCGCGCCGTGCGCGGGTCCGCGGGAACGGCCGGCTGCGGAGCCCGCGACGGCCGCGCGGCGGTGACGACGAGGGTCGGATCGTCGAGGTCGACCATCCAGCCCGCGGCGACCGAACCTCGCGGCGGAATCGTCACGTCCCACCGCAGCACCAGAGCATCGCCGTCGCGCGTCACGGTGGCCTCGGGCGCGGTGAGAACGAAAGAGGCATCTCCCGCGCGGCAGA
>JBOGEI010000187.1:0-7134 GCA_050701935.1 Microbacterium sp. | reverse complement strand
CTCATCCTCTGCGCCTTCGTCGGCCCAGCACAGGCCTCCGCCCGCTCGTTCCTCGCCCGGGTCACCCCGGCAGGGCGCGAGGGCGAGATCTTCGGCCTGTACGCCACGACCGGTCGGGCCGCGAGCTGGATGGCCTCCGGCGCCTGGACGCTCCTGATCGTGCTGACCGCCCAGACGGCATTCGGCATCCTGGGCATCGTCATCGTCCTGATCGCGGGCTTCCTGCTGCTGCTTCCGGTGAAGGCGCCGCGCTGACGGTCGCTATCGCGCGGCGGGAGTAGCCTGACCGCGTGACCGTGTTCCTCGCCTTCCTCGCCAACGTCCTCGTCGCGGTGGCGAAGACCGTCGCCGCGATCATCACCTCGTCGGCGTCGATGGTCGCCGAGGCGGCGCACTCGTGGGCGGACGCCGGCAACGAGGTGTTCCTCCTCATCGCCGACCGCCGAGGGGCGAAGGCGAAGGATGCGCGGCATCCGCTCGGCTACGGGCGCAACGCGTTCGTCTGGTCGCTGATCGCCGCGTTCGGCATCTTCACGGCCGGGTCGATCGTGTCGATCATGCACGGCATCCAAGAGCTCTCCGACACCGGGCCCGTCGAGAGCCCGATGGTGGCCTACATCGTGCTGGGCATATCTTTCGTGCTCGAGGGCGCGTCATTCACGCAGGCGATGGTGAAGTCGCGTCGTCTCGCGAAGGAGCGCGGCTCGTCGACCTGGGACTTCGTGCTGGAGACGAGCGACACCACGCTGCGTGCGGTGTTCTTCGAGGACTCGGCGGCGCTCATCGGCCTGGTGCTGGCGGGAGGCGCGATCCTCCTCCACCAGATCACCGGCGTCGCCGCCTGGGACGCCATCGGCTCGATCCTGGTCGGTGTGCTGCTGGGCGTGGTGGCGATCATCCTCATCCGACGCAACATCGCCTTCCTCGTGGGTGCGACGGCCGCGCCGGAGCTGAGGGCGCGTGTCGGGAAGGCGCTGCTCGGCCTGCCCCAGATCGAACGCGTCACCTACCTGCACATCGAGTACGTGGGACCGAACCGGCTGTTCATCGTGGCCGAGATCGACCTCGCCGGCGACGCGCGGGAGCACGACGTGGCCCGACGGCTGCGCGAGCTGGAGCAGCGGATCGAGGAGCACGAAGCGGTCGAGACAGTGGTGCTGTCGCTGTCGGTCGACGACGAGCCGTCGGTGAGGTTCGCCTAGGCGTAGCCTGCGGGTGGCCTCAGCGCTGCCAGTTGTCGGCGAGCTTGTTCAGCAGCCGGGCGAGCTCCACCCGCTCGCCGTCGGTGAAGGATGCGAGAGCGTTCGAGAGCATCTCGCGCCGCTCCCCGCGCATGCCGCGGGCGAGTCGGCGACCTTCATCGGTCAGAGCGATGCGGGTGCGACGAGCATCGTCGGGGTCGGCTTCGCGCCGCACGAAGCCGCGCTCGACCCCCTGCTGCACGAGCCGCGATGCCCGGGGCTGGTCTACGCCGATCGCCGCACCGAGGTCGCTCACGCTGGGCGGAGCGGATGCCGCGGCCAGGGCCTCCAGCATCCGCATGCGAGCGGGCCCACCCATTCGGCCGGAGGGGTCTGCCATCCACGGCGGCATGCCCGGGTGGCCGCGGTGGTGGTCGAAGTGATCGTGCGCGTCGTCGCCGTCGGGGCCGCCATGCGGGCCGCCGTGCCAGCCGTGCGGGCCTCCGTGGCCACGCCCGCGTTCTGCGGAACCCCGGCCGCCAGGACTCCGTTCACCCGGGCGACGGCCACGAAGGCGGGACAGCGCCTGGGCGATGGCTTCGGCGGGATCCGGCCCTGCAGCGTCCGGCTGGGCCGAATCTGGTGCGGCGTCGTTCGGTTCGGTGGTCACAGATCGATTTTACATGCGACTTGACATGCATCACAATCTCATGTCACACTACATGCACATGCACTGTGACATACACATGCACCTTGACAACTACGTCATCCCGACAACTAAGGACTTCCCATGAACACCTCTGAATCACAGAACCCCGAGAACACCTCCCGTCCCTTCGGCTACTGGCTGAAGGCAGCCGACCGTCTGATGGCGGCCGAGTTCACCACCGCCTTCGAGAGCGAGCACGCGAACCGTCGGGACTGGCGGATCCTCAACATCGTCGACGGCACGGCGCCGTCGACCCGTCCGCTCAACGGCCACAAGCTGCACCGACTCGTCGAGCGCGGCTGGGTCACCCCCGAGGGTGACGGCTGGGCGCTCACCGATGACGGCCGTGCCGCGAAGGATCGGCTCGGCGCCATCGTCGACGAGATCCGCGCGAAGGTCGCCGACGCCGTGTCTCCCGAAGACATGGCGACGACACTCGCCTCGCTCGAGAAGATCGCCCGCGCATTCGGCTGGGACGAGGAGACCCCTCTTCCCCGCGGACGCCGGCACGGCTTCGGCGGACCGCGCCACGGTCGCGGCTTCGGTCACGGCTTCGGCCGCCCCTTCGGACGCGGCTTCGGTCGCGGCTTCGGCGAGGGATCCGAGCATCCCATCGAACACGGCCGGGAGCACGGCTTCGACCGCGGACACGGCTTCGGCCCTGACGCGGATGCCGAGCACGGATGCCGCCACGGCGAGCCGGGCGCAGGTCACGGCGGTCACGGCCGCGGACACGGACACCCGGGTCACGGCGACCAGGGCCACCGCGGTCATGGCCCGCAGCGTGCCGAGCGGATCGCTCAGCACTCGTTCGAGCGCGGCTTCGACGCGGGCTTCGCCCGCGGTCGCGACGCCTGACCCCCGCAACACCCTGCGAAACGCCCCACCCGATACTCGGGTGGGGCGTTTCCTGCGTCAGGGCTCGTTCGTGCGTCAGGGCTCGTTCGTGCGTCAGGGCTCGAGAGTCAGAGATCCAGCAGCGCCACAGCCGACTCGTCGGCACCGGCGGCGCGCAGTCGATCCCGCATCGCGGTGGCGGCGAGCGCATAGGGGCGCGCGTCGTCCAGCAGCAGCGAGCGCGAGTTCGCCTCTTCGTTCAGCGCGACCAGCTCGAACGCGAGCACTTCGGGGTCGGCCTCGACCTCACCGACATCGACCGCGTGACGCAGCTGGGCTTCGACATAGCCGTACCAGTCGACCAGCGCGGCGCGCACGGCATCGCTCACCGGTCCGGATTTCGAGTCGACATCGGCAGCGGTCGCAGCGAAGAAGCATCCGCCGGTGAAGACACGGTCCTTCGAGTACGTCAGCGAGTTGCGCAGCAGCGCAGCGAGACGGTGCACACCACGGGGGTATGCGCGCGCCGGCTCGACGATCCGGGCCGTGAAGATCTCGCGGGCAGCGGCGACCGTCGCCAGCTGCAACCCCTCTTTGCTCTGGAAGAGCGTGGCGATGCTGCTCTTGCTCGACCCGGAAGCTTCGGCGAGGCGGCCGATCGTCAGCCCGTCGAGGCCCTCGACCGACGCGAGGTCGGTCGCGCTCTGCAGCACGATGCGCCGCGACGCATCGCCGCGGGCTCTCCGCCCGTCGAGAACGAGGCTCTCCATCATCTCCCTAGTATACGAACGATCGTTCGCCTAGTATACGTATGATCGTTCGTATTGTTTCGGAGAAGGAGCTCCCATGCCGTCCGTTCCCGCGGTGCTCGCCCGCAGCATCCATACCGCCGCTGCAGTCTCACCGACGCTCGCCGGCGACATCGCCTACCGCCTGTTCTTCACGACCGCCCCGCGGATGCCGGTGCGCGAAGCGGATGCCCCCACCCACGCCGACGCCAGGTGCAGCCATCTGAGCGTGCGCGGCAACGAGGTCGTCACGTACGAATGGGGATCAGGACCACGCAGCATCCTGCTCCTGCACGGATGGCGGGGGCGAGCGTCACAGTTCGCCCCACTCGTGCGAGAACTCGTCGCCGAGGGATTCCACGTCGTCGCATTCGACGCTCCCGCGCACGGCTCATCGGCGGGGCACGACACCGACATCCGCGACTGGATCGACGCCGCCGAGCAGCTGCAGGCCGCGAATGGACCGTTCGACGCGATCATCGGACACTCGTTCGGCGCATTGGCCGCACTGACCATCGCTCGATCGACCGTTCCCACCCCGGCGGTCGCCGCGATCGCCGGGGCCGCGAGTCCCGACGCCTTCGTCGCCCAGTTCGCCGAGGACCTCCGCCTCGACGCCGCCACGACAGCGCGCCTTTCGGAGCGGTTCCGCCGGAGGCTGGGCATGGATCAGGCTGCAGTCTCCGCCCGATACGACGCCGCGCAGCATCTCCTCCCCGCCGACACCGCACTCCTCGTCGTGCACGACCGTGGCGACCGGCGCATGCCCGACCACGATTCCCTCCGCCTGCACGAGGCCCACGGCACCCGCTCTCGTCTCGTCCGCACCGACGGACTCGGCCACACGCGGGTGCTGTCGGCGGATGCGACGCTCGACGCGGTCGTCGCGCTGGTCACGGATTCGGAGGTGATGGCGTCGACCCCAGGTAGCGTGGCCCCGTGATCACCTGCGTCGTGACGTACACCATCGATCCGGATTTCGTCGAGGCCGACCGCATCCGCGACGACAACGGGTGCGTGCTGCGGTATGAGCGCACCTTCATGCGGCCGCTGCTGCCGACCGACCTCCTCCCGGAGGCGACCCGAACCGAGGTCTGACCGCACCGGACGGATCAGCGTCGTCAGATGCGGCGCGGCCCGGGTCCGTCGTCGCCCAGCGCGTCCTCGGGATTGAGCAGACGACAGGCCTTGAGTGAAAGGCAGCCGCAACCGATGCATCCGGTCAGCTCGCGGCGCAGGTGCTCGAGCTGTGTGCGGCGGAGGTCGAGCTGTGCGCGCCACAGCTTCGCCACCCGCTGCCAGTCCCGCTGCGAGGGCGGTTCATCCACCGGGAGGCTCTGGAACACCTCGTGCACGTCGGTGAGGGGGATGCCGAGGCGCTTGGCGACGACGATCAGCGAGATCCTCCGCAGCATGTGCCGACGGTAGCGACGCTGGTTGCCCGCGGTCCTGGTCGACACGATGAGACCGAGCTGCTCGTAGAAGTGCAGTGCCGTCGCGGGAACTCCGGAACGCCGGACGACCTCGCCGATCGCCAGCAGGTCATCGGGTTCCAAAGACATCGTCGCCTCCTCTTGACCTCGAGTTTACTCGAGGTATTAGCGTGACGATCGGTCGCCGACGAACGGCGCCGCCGCGCGGGTCACCGCCCGCTCCGACGCCACGAAGGGCACCCGATGACCCAGACACCGCCCCGCACCCATCCCGCAGGAAGCTGGCGCGAACTGCTCGGCAGCCGCTACGCCCCGATCGCTTCGGTACTGGCCGGTGGTGTTCTTCTCGAGGCGAGCAACGTCTACCTCACGACCAGCCTGCTCCCCACGATCGTCGACGACATCGGCGGAGCGGAGTTCTACGCCTGGACGATGATGGTCTTCCTCCTCGCATCCGTCGTCAGCTCGATGATGGTCAGCCGGATCCTCACGCAGCGGGGAGCGGTGCAGGCCTACCTGCTGGCACTCGGTCTGTTCGCGCTCGGTTCCCTGCTGTGCGCCGCGAGCCCGTGGATGTGGGCGCTGCTGGCCGGACGGGCGGTGCAGGGCCTCGGCGGTGGACTGCTCGCCGGACTCGGCTATGCCCTGATCCAACGCGCCCTGCCCGAGCGCCTCTGGGCGCGCGGTGCCGCACTCGTCTCGGCGATGTGGGGTGTCGGCAACATCGTCGGGCCTGTCGTGGGCGGCATCTTCGCGCAGCTGGACGCCTGGCGGGTGACCTTCATCGGACTGGCCGTGGTCTCCGCCCTGATCGGCTTCGTCGTCGTGCGCGCGCTGCCGCAGACCGTGCGCAGCCGCTCCCGCGAGTCGGTCCCGTGGGCATCCCTCGTGCTCCTCTCCGGAGGGGTCGCCGCAGTGGGCCTCGCCGGCGTCGTCCCGAGCGGCCTCGGCACCGGGGTCGCCATCGCAGTCGGCGTCGTGCTCGGCGGGTGGTTCCTGCGTCATGAGCGTCGCGGTCGAAATGGCATCCTGCCTCGGATCACGTTCGCTGCCGGATCATCACTCGGCTGGGTGTATCTCACGGTCGCCGTCCTGGCGTTCGCGATCGGCACCGAGGCGTTCATCCCCCTCTTCGGGCAGGAGATCGGCGGATTGATGCCGTTCGTCGCCGGACTGCTCGGTGCGGCCCTGTCGCTCGGATGGTCGATCACACAGGTGTTCACGGCCAACGCCACCGGCATCAGGTCGCGTCGCGTGCTCATCACGATCGGCCCTCTCGTCATCGCCTCCGGGCTGGCTGCCTATGGACTGCTGCAGCACGAGGCGCCGTCGACCCTCGTGATCGCCCTCTGGTTCGCCACGCTGTTCCTCGCCGGCGCCGGTATCGGTCTGGGGTTCCCGCACCTGACCGTCGCCGCGCTCGGCAGCACCTCGGACGAGGAGGAAGGCGCCAAGGCGGCTGCGGCCGTCAACACCGTCTTCATCATCGCGAGCGCCTTCAGCTCGGCCATGGCCGGGGTGCTCGTGAATCTCGCGATGCCCCACGTGGTCGACGCCGCCCGACTGCTGATGCTCGTGTTCGCCGGAGTCACCGTTCTGGGCGCCTTCATCGCCCGCGGTGCGAGCTGGGGAATCGGCATCTCCTCGACAGACGAGCACCCCACCACAACTCCCACCGCAGACTGATCGAAAGGAACACCGAACATGGACACGAAGACTCCCGTCACCGTCATCGGCCTCGGAGAAATGGGGACGGCGATAGCGAAGACGCTCATCGAAGGCGGCCACCGCACGACGGTGTGGAACCGCACCGTGAGCAGAGCCGCGCCGCTGGTCGCGATCGGAGCCGAGGTCGCTCCGACCGCGGCGGCGGCAGCGGCCGCGAGCCCCCTCATCGTCGTGTGCCTGCTCGACGGCGCCGCCGTGGACGCCGTGCTCGGAACGATCGACACCGATGTGCGCGGCAAGGTCGTGGTGAACGTCACCAGCGGCTCGCCCGCCGCGGCGCGGCACACCGCGGAGTGGGCGGTCGCTCACGGCGCGAAGTACCTCGACGGCGGAATCATGGGCGACGTGTCCCGAGTCGGCACGCCCGACGCCTTGTTCTCCTTCAGCGGTGACCGGGACGGCTACGACGCGCACCTCGCAGTACTGGAAGGCCTCGGCACCTTCGCGTACTACGGAGA
>JBOGEI010000186.1:0-7258 GCA_050701935.1 Microbacterium sp. | reverse complement strand
CTCCTGCTGCAGGTCGGCTCGCACGATGGGGTCGACCGCGCCGAAGGGCTCGTCCATGAGCAGGATGTTCGGGTCGGCGGCGAGGCCGCGGGCCACGCCGACGCGCTGCTGCTGGCCGCCAGAGAGCTGGCTCGGGTAACGGTCGGCGAGCGCCTGATCGAGACCCACAGTGTCGAGCAGCTCGCGCGCCCGCTGGTGCGCCGGGCCCTTCTTCACCCCGGTCAGCCGCAGCACGGTGGCCACGTTGTCGATGACCGTGAAGTGCGGCATGAGCCCGGAGTTCTGCATGACGTAGCCGATGCGTCGGCGCAGAGCCACCGGGTCGCCCTCGAGCACGCTCTCGCCGTCGATCTCGACCTCACCGGAGGTGGGCTCGACCATGCGGTTGATCATGCGGAGCAGGGTGGTCTTGCCGCAGCCGGACGAGCCGACGAACACGGTGGTCTTGCGCGATGGCAGCACGAGGCTGAAGTCGTTGACGGCGAGGGCGCCACCGGGGAACCGCTTGGTGACGTTGCGGAACTCGATCATGGGCTGGTCTCCAGTCGGTCGATCGATGTGCGAGCGGACGAGTCTTTGCTCTTCTGATGCTTACGGGGCTCTTCAGATGGCTACGGGCCGACCTCGACACGGGGATCGAACGCCACGAATCCGGAGAAGTCCTTGCCCACGCGGTCGAATGCCGAAGGGTACGGGGTCGGATACGACCAGGCGTAGTCGGTGTGGAGCTCACCATCGGTCTGCACCGAGTAGTACTGAGCAGCGCCCTTCCATGGACAGGTGTAGGGCGTGGGGCTCTCGACGAGCACTCCGGGCGTGATGGATGCGGGTGGGAAGTACCAATTCCCCTCGATGCGGGCGAGATCGCTCTCGTCGGCCTCGGCGATGACGGTTCCTGCGAGTACAGCCTTCATGGTCCTGCCTCCTCGGATGTGGGTATGAGCGTATAAGACGGTGCGGACATCAGGGGTGAGGGTTGCGCCACCGCCGTCAATGTGAGAAACAATCCGGATTCTGTTCGACGCGATCACGTGAACGGATTGCCCCCTGATCTCGGTATCGAGCCCTGATGCGGATCACCCCTGACGTCCATCAGGCGGAGTCGCGGCCGTAGCCCTCCAGCAGACGCAGCCAGATCTCGCTGATCGTGGGGTACGACGGCACCGCGTGCCAGAGGCGGGCGATCGGCACCTCGCCGACGATCGCCACGGTCGCCGCGTGCACGAGCTCCGCGACCTCGGGACCCACGAACGTCGCACCGATCACGACGTCGCGGTCGGTGTCGACCACGAGCCGCGCCTGTCCTTCGAAGCCGTCTTCGTAGAGGCTCGCGCCTGCGACCCAGCCCAGGTCGTAGTCGACGGCCTTCACCGCGATGCCTGCCTTCGTTGCCTGGGCCTCGGTGACCCCCACCGATCCGACCTCGGGAATCGAGAAGGTGACCTGCGGGACGGCGGCCTGGTCGGCTGTGGCGACGTGACGACCCCACGGGGCGTCGTCCACGTCTTCACCCTTGGCACGGGCGACGATCACATCGCCGGCAGCGCGCGCCTGGTACTTGCCCTGGTGGGTGAGGAGCACGCGGCCATTCACGTCGCCGACCGCGTACAGCCAGTCCGATCCGGGAACACGGAGCGTGTCATCCGTCGTGATCCAGCGGCCGGGTTCCAGGCCCACGACGTCGAGGCCGATGTCACCGCTGCGCGGCGAACGGCCGGTTGCCGCGAGCACCTCGGTCGCGGTGATCTCTTCGCCACCGTCGAGGGTGATGGTCACGCCGTCCGCGCCGCGGTGCACGGAGGTCGTCCCTGTGCCGGTGCGCACGTCGACGCCGAGTTCTTTGAGACCCGCGGCAACGCGCTCGCCCGCGAAGGGTTCCATCCCGCCGAGCAGACCGCTGCGGGCGATCACGGTGACCTTCGAGCCGAGTGCGGCGTACGCGGTCGCCATCTCGACGGCCACGACGCCTCCGCCGATGACGGCCAGGCTCTCGGGCAGCTCCTCGGCGCTGGTGGCCTCGCGGCTGGTCCACGGGGTGGCGTCGCGGAGCCCGTCGATGGGCGGGATGACCGCATCCGATCCGGTACTGATGGCCACCGCATGCCGAGCTTTGAGCACGCGCTCCGCGCCGTCGGCATCGGTCACGGTCACCTCGCGCTCGCCCGTGATGCGGCCGTGGCCGCGGGCCAGGTCGATGCCGGCCGAGTCGAGCCACTTGACCTGACCGTCATCGGACCAGTTGCTGGTGAACGAGTCGCGACGGTCGAACACGGCGCGCACATCGAGCTTTCCGGTCACCGCCTGGGACGAACCGCCGACGTGCTGCGCGGCACGGAGCGCCTGCGCCGAACGCAGCAGCGCCTTCGACGGCATGCACGCCCAGTAGGAGCATTCGCCCCCGACGAGCTCGCTCTCCACGATGATCGCGGTGAGCCCACCCTGCACGGCTCGGTCGGCGACGTTCTCGCCCACCGGCCCTCCGCCTATCACGATCAGGTCATACTCGTCGGTCTTCTCCGCAGCGTTCATGCGTCGCACCTCTCCGTGAGCCGGTTACGTGGCCCAGTCTCGCTCATGAGCAACGCCGAGTCACGGGTGAGTTGTTCCCTGCGGCGTGGCGTGGGGAGACCTGTGGCAGGTCATAGAGTGTGGTTCGTTGTTTCGATCGGCGGCGGAGGCCCCGCACGCAGATCCGCTCCGCGCGCTATTGGCCGCACGATCTCCGAGGATGCCCAACGATGAGCAGCGCCATCACTCCCCCGCCGCCCGGTTGGTACCCGGCACCTGATGACACCCAGGGCACATGGTGGTGGAACGGTACCAGCTGGCTACAACCACGGAACGAACAGGCCACGTTGCGGACTATCACCAAGCTCGCCGCCGCCACCCAGGTCATGGTCATCGTCTGCGGTGTTCTGGCGCTCGTGCTCGTTGGCGTCGAGGCCTTGGGCATCACGGCGCTCACCAGCTACCTCGACGGGAATACCTCGGCCGTCGAGACTCTCCACCTTTACGACTGGGCTTGGACCGTCGGGAACGCACTGGCGACGCTTTCGATGATCGCCGCCGCGGCGCTGTGGGCCACCTGGCAGTACCGTGTCGCCCTGCAAGTCCCCGGGCTCACCCGCCGTGCCGCCGGCTGGCACGCCGGGGACTGGTTCCTCCCCATCCTCGCCCTCTGGCGCCCCTTCCAAGACATCTCTGATCTCTGGCGAGCGACCGGCCGCACTCCCCCGCGCTGGCTGATCGTGTGGTGGCTTCTCTGGATCGCCAGCTTCATCTCGTTCAAATGGTCCAACCAGATCGACTCACGCGCCGAAGCACTGGAGCAGATCCGCGCCACGATGTGGTCCAGCATTCTGGGCGAAGCCTTCCTCGTCGCCGCCGCCTTGATGGCTTTTCTCATCATCCGTGGAATCACGCAGGGCGTGATCCACCGTCCGCAGCAGCGGTAGCCCCGAACCGTCGCACCGGGGACCAACCCCGTGACCGATGACGACAACAACCACTCCTCCCAGTCATAGCAATACGACGTCGACGTCGCAGTCTGCCCCGGAGCCGTCCACACGTCCGTCACATCCGTCCGGTTCCCGACATTCCCGCCGCAGCATTCGGACCACACCCACCAGACGAACCGTACCCATACGACAGCACGTGCCACGGAATCACCGCCGAGACAAAAAGACCCGCCGCGTCATACCCATACGTCGACGAACACGATGCCGACCACATCGAAGACTGCTGCTTCACCACACGACGCGACTTCGGGGGAAAGCAAGGCACCCCGCACGGTGTTCATGCTCATGGCCCGGTCAATCCGCCGACGCGACCAGGTACGAACATCTCGCTATTTCCTCAACCATGACCGCTCCAGCCGCTCCTCTACCGATAGATCGTCTGGAGGTTGATTTCGGCTCGCCCATTTTGCGCCATTGTTGATCCGCGACACGATCCGCCCCGACGCATCCCGCACGATCCGCACCGCCGTGCCATCGTCATACGTCGTCCCGACATGCCGGTTCGCCGCGTCATACGAGAACTGCATATCTCCCAGGCGAACCGTGTTCCCCCGCACGTCGTACACGATCTCCGACGCCGCCAGACCATCCGCCACCGTCGTCGCACCCGAAATCGCTCTCTCAGCGCGGAGGAAGGTCTAGCGCCTCGCGCATCCGTCGCGCCAGGAGCAGCACATGGTTTCGGCGACCGATCGTCGACGGCAACGGAACTCGCTTACCATCGACACGCTCGATCTCGATCATCCGAACCGAACCCACGAACGGAAGCCAGCCGACCCCCGCCCCTCCGGCACCGTAATAGAGCTGCTTGTCGACGGCCGCGATCTCTCCTGATCTGAAGTGGCGTCTACGAAACCAGGCGCACACGACAACCGCGCCTGGCTCCACCCACACCCCGAGGAAGAGCGATCGTACGAACGCGGCCGCCGCAAAGACGCACACGCATGCGCCAATCCACCAAGACGAGGTCCCCCAACTCACCGCGACCGTCAACGCACTCGCGGTTGCGCCCCAGAGGAGGCCGCCCACTCGAGCACCCGTCGCCGAGCCCGCTACCTTCTCCAACTTCGCCCAATCGGTCGATACGCCTTACCCCAACTAATGCGCCATTGAGAGGCTAGGGGCTTTACGAAGGAGCTTCCGGCACCAACAGTAGCAGCGGCCGCCGCAGTGCCTATCCAGCGGTTGTTCGAATGCACCTGATTGGTGACGGCGCGAATCGTCGCCCGATGAGGCCTTGCGGCGGCGACCCCCACGTGGGCGGTCCGATTGGCGATAGCACCAACCGCAGCGACATTGAGCGTACGAACAAGCGCGCCCGCACCGACAGAGCTTGCCACAGCCGCCGCTGCTGAGAGCGATGCTTCCCCCAAACGGCCTTGGACAAGGTGGCGGCCGTTTCAATTGCGCCACACGCCGCTCCAATCACACCAGGAACGAATCCGCAGGCGGCCATCATGAAGCTTCCCACAGGGCTGTCCGTGATCCACTTCGCGGCGTCCCCCCACCAACTCTTCCCGCTGAGGTCGTGTCCGTTGATGGGGTCGGTGGGCCAGGAGTAGTCGTTCGCTCCGCCACCTTCGATGGGGTCGACTTGCAGGAAGCGCCCGAGGGCGGGGACATACAACCGCACCCCCATCTCCACCACCAACGCCGACCCGGCCGACTCCGCGGGCTTCAACGCCCCCTGATGCCACAGCGTGTTCCCCGCCACCTGACCGGTGTCATCCGACGCCACCGTGCCGACCGCGAACGTAACGGGGTCCACGGGCTGACCGAACGGATCCCACAACATCAGCGCGCTGGTCGTGGTGCCGGTGCGGGTCACGACGCCGTGTCCACCCAACCCGGGGAACGACCACGTCACCACCCCGGCCTGGTTCGTCCACGACACCCCACCCGGCAACCCGACACTCCGCGTCAACTCCGCACCGGACTTCTGCCCCCACGCCGCATCCCCACCCGCCGCAAACAGATAGTTCGTCGTCACCGCCGGATCCGCACCCGCCGGGTCCATCGTCCGCGAAGCAATACGCCCGGTCGCGTCGCGCACGATCGCAACAGTCGCGCCATCGTCATACGTCGTCCCGATGTGCCTGTTCGCCGCGTCATACGAGAACTGCATGTCCCCCAGGCGAACCGTGTTCCCCCGCACGTCGTACACGATCTCCGACGCCGCCAGCCCATCCGCCACCGACGTCGCACCCGCAATCGCCCCCGTCACCGACGACGACAACAACCGGTCCGCCCAGTCATAGCAATACGACGTCGACGTCAACACCAAGGCTCAAGGGAGTCGGATCTAGGAAAAGTGTTGAGCTATCCCTATAGTCGCGCCGGTCAGCATGAAGAGACCGATGAGCACAGCAAATGCGCCGACGACTCCCATCATGAACGGCTTCTGACGGCCAGCGGACGCCTGCGCGATCCACTCACCGAACATCGATCTCTGGGTCTTGAAGACTGCTTCGTTGAGCGGTCGACGGTAGCGGATGATCAGTATCCCGAGGGCAACAGTGATCACGCCGACGATGACGTTGGGCAGGATTGTTCCAGCCTGAATATCAGGCAAGCTCATCGCCAAAAGCTCGCACCGCTCCGCCCCGGTAGCAAGCTACTTCTCGCTTATTGACCACTACCCACCGCCTTCTTCGCCACCGCTACGCGTTCCGCGTAGTCGGAGTCGAAGACCATCGGCAACAGTGATTCGAGTTTGGCTTCGAGATCCCACAGCACTCTCTGCTGAGCGGGATCAACCAACGTCGTTCCCGTCTCGTTCACCACGCCAAGCCACTCCATGAGAACAAGCGCTTCGTCCTCGCTCAGGACTACCGCGACGCTACTAGCCACCACCCAACCTCCCGGTCGTCAGCAAGTATTCAACTTGCGCTGCACTCAGCTTCCACCCCGATAAGAAGACATCACCGCCGATGTAAGGCGGCCAGCCGTGTCATACCCATACGTCGACGAATACGACGCCGAACCCATCGACGACTCCTACTTCACCACACGGCCCGACTGCGACCGCACCACAGCATCCGACACGACCTGACCGCCGACCGCCACTCAGCCGCCTTCCCGCTCCCACGGAGACGGCAGGACGTCGCTTTGCCAACCGAATGGTCGATGTACGCGGACTGACTCGTCGTCCGCATGTACCTCCAAGTACGGCGTGCGAAGAAGACCCGCCCGGCCGGGCTTGCCTCCCTGCATCACGTAGGATCCGCCAATCTTTGCCAGCCGTCGGAGTATCTCCTCCTCCTCAGATGGCGAAAGATCTTCATCGACCCAAACCATCGCATACAGATGGTCAAGCCATAGCGCATACTTCGACCCATCGATGCGTGATACCGACGCGACTCGCGCTGGCGAAGATGCACGCCGAAGCCACATCCTCACGGCACTTCGCTCGGTCTCGACTACGGCGTCGCACCCATGCGCCTCATCCGCGATTCGCAGCAGAAGAGCTTCGATCTGGATACTCGATCTCATCATCGCCACTTTCCGTACGTGGAACGACCACGTCACCGTCCCGGCCTGGTTCGTCCACGACACCCCGCCCGGCAACCCGACGCTCCGCGTCAACTCCGCACCCGACTTCTGACCCCACGCCGCATCACCACCCGCCGCATACAGAACGCATAGGAAACGTCTGAGCTTCCATCGAATTCCCATCGGCCGATCTGCACCAAACTGAGCAAAAGTTCCTGCCATGTCGCCCCGGATGCAAGCCCGACTCC
>JBOGEI010000185.1:0-7325 GCA_050701935.1 Microbacterium sp. | reverse complement strand
CGCCACGGAACGGCGACGACGACGGATGCCACGGCGACGACGACCATGGCGAGCACCTGCCACAGCGCGGGCCCGGCGGCGGGCGGCCACATGAGGTCGATCACGACCGACGTGACCAGCTGCCCGAGCACCGATCCCAGGCCCATCAGCAGCACACCCGTCTGAGCCACGATGAACGTGCCCAACAGGATGTAGCCGGCGCCGAGGAAGCCTCCGAGGTACAGCCAGGGCTCGGCCGGCAGCGCCGCAGGTGCTCCGCGGAATGCGATGCTCACGCCGGACGCCAGTGCGAGGACCACGGTGCCGGCGATGAAGCTCATCAACGTCGCGGCCAGCGGCGAGCGCGCACGTTGGGCCAGACGCCCGTTGGTCGCCGCCTGCCAAGCGATGCCGACGCCCGCCGCGAACGGCAGCAGCAGCATCCACAGGGGCGCCGAGGCCAGAACGTCTCCGGAGAGCGAGATGCCGACGGCCGCGAGCGCGAGCAGACCGCCGAGGACCCGTCCTGGCGTGACGGCGACGACCCCGGCCGGCCCGAACCCGATCCGGTCGAGCACGAGGCCGTGAAGCGTCTGCCCGGCCACCACTCCCACGGTGAAGAGCGAGACGCCGAGGACACCAGCTGTGAGTCCCTGGGTGGATACCGTGAGCGCGCCGCAGGCGCCACCGAGCAGCATCCAGAACGGGATCGTCTGGTGCCGGATGCCGCTCCAGAGCCTTGCCACTCCTCGTCGAGCCGACGGGAGGCAGGAGATCACCAGCGCGAGCGCCAGGAGTCCCACCGAGAAGGAGACGAGGCCCGCAACGATGCCGTCGTCGACCCGCACTCCCAGGACACCGTTGATCCGCGCCTGAATCGCAGTCATGACACCGATCGCGACAGCACCGCCGAGCGCCACAGGGGCGGGAAGTCGGCGGGGCTCTGGCACCTGTCGACCCTACCCGAGCACCCGTTCGCTCCTCGAAGCACGAATGTCGGTGCCCGGGTCTACGCTGGCGGCATGTGCGCGAGCTACGGTCTCGATCCCCGGTTCACCGATGCAGAGCTCCTCGCCGCCGCCGACGACGCGGTGCTCGAGGGCCTGCGCGTCTGGGCGCGTGAGAACGCGGGCGAGACCGTCCGCCCGACGGGTAAGAACCTGCGCAACCTCAACCCCCTGATCGTCCAGCCCGATGCAGCTCCGACTCTGGAGCCGGCCTGGTGGGGCTATCTCGTGAACGGAGAGCCGGCGAAGTTCCCGTCGATCAACACCCGGTCCGAACGTCTGCAGGAGCGTCCGGGCGGGGCGAAGACGCGAGCGATCGTCCCGGCGACGAGCTGGTACGAGATGCAGAAGCCATCGCGGCAGTGGAATGAGTTCATCGTCGACGACGGCACCCTGTTCGGCATGGCAGCGGTCACGCAACGCGGCCGCACGACCGACGGCGAGTGGTTCACGTGCTACTCGATCGTGATGCGTCCCGCTCCTGCCCACCTCGCCGACCTTCACGATCGGATGCCGCTGCTGGTCCCTGCCTCGCTGAGCCACGACTGGCTGACGGCACCGCCCTCGAGAGAGATCGTCGACGAGGCTATCCTCGCGTCCGACGAGATTGCGAGCCGTGTGCAGGCCCGGCCGCGGCCCTGAACCGATATATCCGCCAGCAGGTGGATCTCCCGCCGGGAGATGTGTACCTGAGGGGGACGCGCGGTTCGGGGGTGCATCCGTAACGTTGACCCCATGATCACAGCAGAAGGCCTCACGAAGAGATTCGGAGACAAGACGGCCGTCGATGACGTGTCGTTCACCGTCAAGCCGGGCAGCGTCACCGGCTTCCTCGGCCCCAACGGCGCCGGCAAGTCGACCACGATGCGCATGATCGTCGGTCTCGACCGTCCGACATCCGGGCGTGCTGCCGTCGCAGGCCGCGAGTACCGCAAGCTTCGCGCGCCGCTCACCGAAGTCGGCGTGCTGCTCGACGCGAAAGCGGTGCACACGGGCCGGAGCGCACGCAATCACCTTCGCGCCATGGCTGCGACTCACGGCATCCCTTCATCCCGCGTCGATGAGGTCATCGATCTCGCCGGAATCACCTCCGTCGCTCGCAAGCGCGCCGGCGGGTTCTCGCTCGGCATGGGGCAGCGTCTCGGCATCGCTTCGGCACTGCTCGGCGATCCGCACACACTGATCCTCGACGAGCCGGTCAACGGCCTCGATCCCGAGGGCGTTCGCTGGGTTCGCCAGTTCGTCCGGCACGCGGCATCCGAAGGACGAACAGTGCTCCTCTCGAGCCACCTGATGAGCGAGATGGCGCAGACGGCCGACCACGTCATCGTCATGGGCCGGGGCCGAGTGCTCGCGGATGCTCCGCTCGCCGACCTCGTGCGCTCGTGGACGCGGAACACCGTGCGAGTGCGCACTCCGCGACCGGCAGACCTGGCTGCCGCCATCGGCGGCCCGGATGTGGAGATCGTGAGCTCGGCTCCCGACCTGCTCGACATCGTGGGTCTGCCCGCTGCTCGTATCGGCGACCTCGCCGCAGATCGCGGCATCCCGCTGCACGAACTGACCCCGACCACCGGTTCGCTCGAAGACGCATATCTCGCCCTCACCGGCGACTCCGTCGAGTACCGCACCAAGGAGATCTCATGACCACGACACAGGCTCCCGCTGCCACGCGGCCTCGCGTCGACACCGGTCGACGGCTGACGTTCGTACGCGCATTGCGCGGCGAGTGGATCAAGCTCGCCACTCTGCGCTCGACCTGGTGGTCGATCGGGATCGCTGCGGCTCTCACGGTCGGAATCGCCGTGCTCATCGCTCAGGCGGTGGACATGCCGGGCTTCGAGCCGATCCAGGCGGTCATCATGCCGATCCAGTTCACGATGCTCCTCGCTGGCATCATCGGGGCGATCTCGGTCACCGGCGAGTACTCGACCGGGATGATCCGCTCGACACTCACGGCGAACCCCGTCCGCGGTTCGGTGCTGGCGGCGAAGTCGGCCGTGCTGGCGATCTTCCTGTTCCTGTCGTCCCTGGTGACGTTCGCCATCGCGGCCGTGGCGGTATCGCTCATCGTGGCGCCGCGGGATCAGAGCATCGACTGGTCGGATCCGTCGGCCTCGATCCTGCCGGTCGTGGTGGCCTCGCTCGCCATGGCCGTGTTCGCCCTGATCGGTGTGTCGTTCGGTTTCATTCTGCGCTCCGGCGCCGGAGCGATCGCTGCGACCGTCGGAGTCCTGTTCGTGCTGCCCATCGTCGCGAACTTCTTCTCCTTCGCCGGCGAGGCGTGGGCGTGGGTTCTGGAAGCCTCGGCCTACCTTCCGGTGGCGGCCGCGCAGAGCGCGATCATGCCCGGCGAGACTGCGGCGCTCGACGCTCCCGTCGCGTTCCTGACGCTGGCGTGCTGGGTCGCCGGCGGAGCACTCGCCGCCTGGGCCGTGCTGCGCACCCGTGACGCGTAAAGTCGGTTCGTGAGCAGAACGCGAAGCCGCAGCGACTCGATCCGTGAGGACGAGGAGCTGCGGCTTCCGCGTGCACCGGGCCTGTTCCGACGGTTCTGGGCTCGGCACCCGCTCTTCGCCGACATCCTGCTCACACTCATCTGCCTCTTCCTCTCCCTCGCTCCGGCGGCGCCCTATCCCGTCACATCGCTTCCCGAGGCAACCTACATCGCGCTCAACATCGCCACCCTGACCATGGTCGCGATCGGGTGCAGCACCCTGCTGTGGCGCCGTCGGGCGCCGCTCGGACCCTTCATCGCGGCAGTCGTCCTGGGAACAGTCGGCCTGTTCACGGGGATGTCAGGTGGCATCGTCCTCCTGCTCGTCGCCTGCTACGGAATCGCGGTCTACATCTCGGCCCGCGCAGCGTGGATCTGTTACGGGATCGGCGCCGCGTGGTTCCTCGGGCTCACGACGATGCTCCTGCTCAGTGGCACGACCGTGTTGCAGGTCGGAATCGACACCGCACTCGGCTACGTCGCGCTCGGTCTGATCGGCACACTCGTCGGGGTCAACATCGGCGACCGAAAGCGCTACCTCCTCGCGATCATCGACCGCTCGCGCCAGCTGCTGATCGAGCGCGACCAGCAGGCGCAGCTCGCCGCTGCGTCGGAACGAGCCCGGATCGCTCGAGAGATGCACGACATCGTCTCTCACTCGCTCACCGTCATCGTCGCCCTGTCCGAGGGCGCAGCAGCCACTCCGGATCGCGAGCAGGCACGCAAGGCCTCGGCATCGGTCGCCGATACGGCCAGAGCTGCCCTCACCGAGATGAGATCGATGCTGGGGGTGCTGAGAGACGACGGGTCGCCCCTGCTCCTGGCGCCGATGCAGCCGGTGCCGCCACGCGACACGGTCGAAGCCGCGCAGCGTGCCGGCTACCCGGCGACGCTCACGATCATCGGACGGGCAGACGTCGCCCCTGCTGTCGCTCATGCGATCGGACGCATAGTGCAGGAGGGCGTGACCAACGCCATGCGACATGCGTCTGCCAAGGCGATCAC
Organism: Microbacterium sp.; assembly: GCA_050701935.1. Taxonomy (GTDB): domain Bacteria; phylum Actinomycetota; class Actinomycetes; order Actinomycetales; family Microbacteriaceae; genus Microbacterium. Next base: position 2,837 of record JBOGEI010000185.1, on the reverse strand, counting down.
CGTACGGGTGGAGTACACCACGACTACGGTGAGGATCGAGATCGTGAACGACGGAGTCTCGGGCGAGGTCGGATCCGACGGATTCGGAGTGCGCGGGCTCTCCGAACGAGCCCTCCACGTGAACGGTACGGTGCGCTCCGCGCCCGCCGATGGAGGACGATGGGTGCTGAGCGCGGTACTGCCCACATCGGGGACCGCGCCCGCAGCTCATGCTGAGACTATGGAGGACGACGGATGACACAGGCGATCAGGGTGCTTCTGGTAGACGATCAGGAGCTGATCCGCGTCGGTTTCCGGATGGTTCTCGAAGCGGAGGGCGACATTGAAGTGGTCGGCGAGGCCGGCGATGGGAAGGACGCGATCGCGCAGAGTGCGAAGCTCGCCCCCGACCTGGTGCTGATGGACATCCGGATGCCGGAACTGGACGGCATCGCCGCCACCGAGGCGATCGTCCGCGACCAGCCGCAGACCAAGGTGCTCGTTCTGACCACGTTCGACCTCGACGAGTACGCGTTCGGCGCGATCCGCGCGGGAGCGAGCGGCTTCCTGCTGAAGGATGCGCAGCGCCACGAGATGATCTCCGCCGTCCGGGCCGTGCATCGCGGCGACGCGGCGCTCTCCCCTCGGATCACCAGAATGCTGCTCGAGCACGTGACGCCCCAGCTCGGAGCCCCCGCCGCCGTACCGGCTCCCGCGGAGAGCGCCGCGGTCGCATCCCTCACCGAGCGGGAGCGAGACGTGTTCCTCGCGATCGGCCGCGGGCTCACCAACGCCGAGATCGCCCAGACGCTCTACGTCGGCGAGTCCACGGTGAAGACCCACGTCGGTCGAGTGCTGTCGAAGCTCGGCGCGCGCGACCGGATCCACGCGGTCATACTCGCCCACCGGCTCGGACTGGTCGGCGACTAGTCCGACCGCGTCAGGCGCGCGCCGGGGTCCACTCCGAGACGCGGTTGAGCCGCTGCACCTCTTCGCCCGAGAGCTCGAGGCGAGCACCGGCGAGAAGGTCGGGCACCTGCTCGACCGTCCGTGCGCTCGCGATCGGCGCGACCACGGTCGGCTGCGCACGAAGCCAGGCGATCGAGGTCGCAGCGATGGAAGCACCGTGCGCATCGCCGATCTCTTCGAGCGCATCGATGATCTTCAGCCCGGCCTCGGTCGCGTACTTCGCCGCTCCTTGAGCCCGCGGCGAGTTCTGCCCGCCCACCTCCGTCGACCGGTACTTGCCGGTCAGGAAGCCACTGGCGAGCGAGTAATAGGGGACGAGGCCGAGCTCGAACTCCTCCGCGACCGGGATGATCGTGTCCTCGACCTCGTTGCGGTGCACGAGGTTGTAGTGCGGCTGCACCGCCACCGGTAGCGCGACACCCGTGCGACGCGCGATCTCGATCCACTCCCGGATGCGGTCGGCGGAGTAGTTCGACACGGCGACATATCTGACCAGACCGTCGTCGACGAGCTGCCCGAACGCGGCGACCGTCTCTTCCAGCGGAACCGTCTCGTCGTCGAAGTGCGCGTAGTACAGGTCGATCTCGTCGACGCCCAGGCGCTTCAGCGAGGCCTCGGCAGCCCGGCGCACATTCGCGGCGGCCAGCCCGCGGAACTGCGGGTGCTGGCTTACCTTGGTCGCAACGACGACGCCTGCGGGCTTGCGCGATGCCAGCCATTCCCCCACGATCGTCTCGCTCTCCCCGCCCTCGTTCCCTGGCACCCAGGAGCTGTACGAGTCAGCGGTGTCGATGAAGTCGCCGCCTCCGTCTACGAAGGCGTCGAGAACGGCGAAGGAGGCGTCGCGGTCGGCCGTCCAGCCGAACACATTGCCGCCGAGGGAGAGCGGGAGGACGTCAAGATCACTGGTGCCGATACGAGTCATGACGAGGACAACCGCGGACGACGCGTCCTGCATTCCCGCATGACGCCATGTTGCGGGGCATCGCGCGCTAGGTCGGGGTCTCGCCATCGTCGTAGATCTGCGAGGGACGGCCGACGAGGCGCGCGTCTGGAGCATGAGCGATCAGGGGGTCTTTGCCCGGGTAGTCGAAGCGCGCGAGAACGCACCGCATGGCTTCGAGCCGCGCACGCTTCTTGTCGTTCGACTTGATGACGATCCATGGAAGGGCGGGGGTGTCGGTGTGGAAGAACATCGCCTCCTTCGCTGCGGTGTAGTCGTCCCACCGGTCGACACTCGCAAGATCCGTCGGGCTGAGCTTCCACTGCTTGACGGGGTCCTCACCACGGCGTGTGAAGCGGCGTCGCTGTTCCGCCTCGCCGACCGAGAACCACAGCTTGATGAGGCGGATCCCCGAACCGACGAGCATCCGCTCGAACTCCGGTGCGGTCTGCATGAACTCCTCGCACTCGACGGACGAGCAGTACCCCATGACGCGCTCGACCCCCGCGCGGTTGTACCAGGAGCGATCCATCAGCACGATTTCGCCTCCGGACGGAAGATGCGCGACATACCGTTGGAAGTACCACTGAGTCCGCTCGATGTCGGTCGGCTTGTCGAGCGCTACGACTCGTGCTCCTCGGGGATTGAGGTGCTCCATGAAACGCTTGATCGCACCGCCCTTGCCTGCTGCGTCCCGCCCTTCGAACAGGATGAGGACCCGCTCGGATGACCGTCTGATGTGGGCCTGGAGCTTGAGGAGCTCGATCTGCAGCAGTCGCTTCTCGTGCTCGTATCCCGCTCGAGTGAGCTTGCTCGAGTACGGGTAGCCGTGCTGCCACTCCGGTGCGATCGCGTCGACATCTGACGAACTGCTCATCACGCGACCTCCGCGGGTGTAGAGGACTCCCCGTTCAACAAGGCAAGCGCAGGTGGCCGCGGCGGGGAG
>JBOGEI010000184.1:0-7372 GCA_050701935.1 Microbacterium sp. | reverse complement strand
GAGATCTGGGATGCCGAGAGCTGGAACGCCTACCTCGCCGCCGGCGAGGAGACCTACTCCGACCTCGAGCAGGAGGTGATTCCGGGCCTCTTCTGACCACGGCTGTGATGCCCCGCCGCTCCCGCCCCGACACACTTCCCCGGTGCCGGGTCGCGAAGCGGAGGGGGATCAGAGCCGAAGGTCACCCCCGAGAAAGATCATGAACCTCCGAGACATCCACACCCCAGTACTGCTCGACCGCTGTGTCGAACTGCTCGCTCCCGCCCTCCAGGCGGACGGAGCGGTGCTCGTCGATGCCACTCTCGGCATGGGCGGCCACTCGGAGGCGCTGCTCACGCGCTTCCCGAACATCCGGCTGATCGGACTCGACCGCGACACAGACGCGCTGCGCATCGCGGGGGAGCGGCTCGCTCGCTTCAAAGACCGCGTCACGCTCGTGCACACTGTGTACGACGAGATCGGCCTTCATGCGCAGGGAGCGTCGGGCATCCTCTTCGACCTCGGTGTCTCCTCGCTCCAACTGGACGAGGCCGAGCGGGGCTTCGCCTACTCGAAGGATGCTCCGCTCGACATGCGGATGGATCAGACGAAGGGCGTCACGGCGGCTGAGGTGATCGCCACGTACAGCGAGGGCAACCTCCGCCGCATCTTCGAACGCTACGGCGAGGAGAAGCTCGCCGGCCGGTACGCGCGCTTCATCATCGCGGCGCGCCAGAAGCAGCCGATCACCCGTTCCGGTGAGCTCGTCGAGATCCTGATCGCGGCGACGCCCGCCGCCGCGCAGCGCACGGGTCACCCTGCCAAGCGTGTGTTCCAGGCGTTGCGCATCGAGGTGAACACGGAACTCAACGTGCTCGCAGATGCGATCCCGTCGGCCATGGACGCTCTCGACGTCGGAGGCCGCATCGTCGTGATGTCATACCAGTCGCTCGAAGACCGACTCGTGAAGCAGGCCTTCGCCGCGGCGTCTGCCTCCACTGCACCGGCGGGGCTTCCGGTGGAGCTCCCCGAACACGCTCCGCGGTTCCGCATCCTGACCAAGGGCGCTGAGCTCGCCGACGACGAAGAACGCGCGCGCAATCCGCGCGCGATCCCGGTGCGCCTGCGCGCCGCCGAGAAGCTGCGGGAGAGCGCATGAGCCTGAATGCCGTCGTCCGCAAGCCGGTGCAGCCGGTCGTCCCGGAGAAGAAGCCGCAGCGCAAGCTGCAACCCGTCACGCGTGCGGCGGTCCGCCGCAAACCGAAGCTCGCCTACGCCCTCGTCGCTCTCGGCGGTGCGCTCGCGATCGGCGCAGCACAGATCGCCCTGTCGCTCGCGACCACTCAGGACTCCTTCACACTCGCGAGCCTCTCGTCACAGCAGCGTGAGCTGAACCTCAAGACCTACGCGCTTCAGGAAGAGCTCACCGGTTTGAGTTCGCCGCAGGTGCTGGCCAACAACGCCGCAGGACTCGGAATGGTCGTCGCCGGCTCGCCGTCGTATCTGCGTCTAAGCGACGGAGCCGTCTTCGGCACCGGTGCCGGTGCCGACTGGACCTCCACGGTCAACCCCGAGGGCGTCGGGGCCGTGAGCAACTCGCTCATCGCGGAGCCGCCGCCCCCACCTGTGGAGAACGACGAGGGGGCCACCGAGCCGCCGACGCAAGACCTCCCGCCGTCGATCACCGACGGACTTCCCAGCCCTGCCACGCACTGACACGACGATCGACGGAGAGATCCCATGACGACAAGAGCAACCCGCGGACCGCGGCGACGCACCGTCGTCGCACTCGCGGTCATCCTTTCCGTGCTGGCCGCCTTCGTGGTGCGACTGGTCGACATCCAGGTGGTCAGCGCCGACGAGCGCGTGACCGAATCGCTCGAGCACCTCGGTGCGAGCTCAGCCATCCCCGGTCAGCGCGGATCGATCGTCGACTCCGACGGCACGGTCCTCGCCTCCAGCGTGATGGTCTACGACGCGCAGCTCAGCCCGCAGGTCATCATGCTGGTCGAGGAGAAGGACCCGAAACTGCCGTGGGCCGAGGCCTCGGACAAGATCGCGGCCATCACCGGTCAGACCGGAGACGAGGTGCGAGCGCTGGTGTCGAACGCGCTCGCCGAGAACCCGAACAGTCAATACGCGCCGCTCAAGAAGGGCTTGAACACCGAGCAGTACATGAAGCTGCGCGATCTCGGAGTCGGTTCTTACCTCAATCTGAAGGCGCGTGAGACACGGGTCTACCCGAACGGCGCGGTGGCCGGCAACATCCTCGGCTTCCTCGACAACTCAGGAGAGGCGCAGGCCGGCGTGGAGAAGCTCGACGATTCCTGCCTGGCCCCCGTCGACGGCGAGGAGACCTACCGCAAGGGCAAAGACGGGGTCGTGATCCCCGGGAGCGAGCAGACGGTCGATGCCGTGAACGGCGGTTCCGTGCAGCTGACCATCAACAGCGATCTGAACTGGTACATGCAGCAGATGATCGCCGAAGAAGCGCAGGCCCAGGGGGCCAAGGGCGGTACGGTCACGGTCGTCGAGGCGAAGACCGGGAAGATCCGCGCGGCGGCCGAGTGGCCGGCTCTGGACCCGAACAACCTCGATGCCTCGACGCCCGCGACCAGAGCCAGCCAGATCTTCCACCACGACTTCGAGCCCGGATCCACCTTCAAGGCGATCACCGCGGCCGCAGCGATCGAAGGAGCGGGCCTGACCCCGCTCAGCACCGTCAGTGCCGCCTCCCGTGAGAAGTTCCCGAACGGAGCTGTCGTCAACGACGCCTTCAGCCACCCCGCGTACAACTACACCCTCGCCGGTGGACTCATCGATTCTTCGAACGTTGCGCTGTCGAAGTTCGGAACCATGGTGAGCCCCGAGGTGCGCTACGACTACCTGGAGAGGTTCGGCGTGGGTGAGAAGACGCTCGACTTCCCCTCCGAGGTCGGGGGCATCCTGCACCCGGTCAGCGACTGGGATAACCAGTCCCTCTACACGACGACCTTCGGGCAGTACTTCACGGTCACCGCTGCACAGCTCGCCGGCGCCTACCAGGCGATCGCGAACGGCGGCGAGAAGATCGACCTCTCGCTGGTCGAGTCGTGCACTGGAGCCGATGGCACCGTCACAACTCCGGCCGACCCGAAGCGCGAGCAGATCATCAAGGAGCAGACGGCCGCCGAGCTCACCCGGATGCTGGAGAACGTGGCCGTGCAGGGTGGCAACGCCGAGCGCATCCAGGTTCCCGGCTACCGCGTGACCAGCAAGACCGGTACGGCGCAGGTGTCAGACGGCAACGGCGGCTACAAGGCGGGGGTGTACTACACCAGCATGGTCGGGTTCGCACCGGTCGATGATCCCGAGTACGTGGTCGTGGTCACCCTGGATGAGCCGACTAAGGTTGTATCGTCCGCGGCCACCGCATCCGCCTTCCAGAAGGCGATGACGCAGGTGATGAAAACCTATCGCGTGATGCCGTCCTCTGTCCCGATGGACGAGCTCCTTCCCAAGTTCGGATAGTCGGCGAGAGCCGCGCATGGAGATGACATGATCGCCCTGACGCTCGCTGAGATCACCGCCGCAGTCGGCGGTGATCTGCGCGTGGCCGGACAAGACACGACAGAGACCGTGGTCGAAGGCCTCGTAGACACCGACTCGCGCACGATGGGCCCCGGCTCGATCTTCGTGGCCAAGCCCGGAGCCGAGACCGACGGGCACCGGTTCGTCGGGTCGGCGGTCGAGGCCGGAGCGGTGCTGGCGATCGTCGAGCACCCGGTAGACGTCGCCGTCAGCCAGATCGTCGTGCCGGACGCGGTCGCAGCTCTCGGAGCACTCGCAAGAGACGTCGTCGCGCGCGTGCGTGCCGGGGGTGCACTCCGCATCGTCGGTATCACCGGATCGAACGGCAAGACCACCACCAAGAACTTCCTCGCGCGCATCCTCGAGGGTGAAGGTGAGACGGTCGCCCCCGTGAAGTCGTTCAACAACGAGGTCGGCGCTCCTGTCACCATGTTGCGCGTCACCGAGAGCACCCGTTTCCTCGTGAGCGAGTTCGGAGCCGCGGCGCCGGGGAGCATCGCCCACCTGGCGGGTCTCGTCGAGCCGGATGTCGCCGTCGTGCTGATGGTCGGCATGGCGCACGCCGGTGGATTCGGCGGCATCGAGGCCACGGCGAAGGCGAAAGCCGAGCTCGTCGAGGCAGCGCGCGTGCCCGGCACCGCAGTGATCAACATCGATGACCCCAGGGTTGCCGCCATGCGCGAACTCGCCGACTCTCGTGGCCTGAGCACGGTCGGCTTCGGCCAAGGTGCCGCGGCCGACGTGCGTGCGCACGACATCGAGGTGTCGGCCTCCGGCACGTCGTGCATCATCGAGGCGGCCGGCGAGAGTCTGCCCCTGCGACTGCGCGTGCTCGGTGCGCATCACGTCTCCAACGCCCTGGCAGCCATCGCCACTGCGCTCGTGCTCGGTGTCAGCCTCGCAGACGCTGTCGCCCGCCTGGAGACGGTCGAGATCGCAGAGCGGTGGCGCATGCAGCCGTTGGGCAACGACCGCGTGCGGATCATCAACGACGCCTACAACGCCAGCCCGGACTCGATGGCTGCTGCTCTGCGCACGCTCGCGCAGATCACCGGACCGGCCGAGCGCACGGTCGCTGTCCTCGGCGCCATGAGCGAACTCGGGGAGAGCGCGGGGGAGGAGCACGACCGGATCGGTCTGCTCGCCGTGCGCCTCAACATCCAGCGCATCGTCGTGGTCGGCCCCGAGGCTCGGCGGCTCTATCTCGCAGCCGTCGGCGAGGGCTCCTGGGACAGCGAAGCCGTGCATCTGCCTGATCAGGACGCGGCGTTCGAGTACCTGCGCACCGAGCTCCGCGACGGCGACCGCGTGCTCGTGAAGTCATCCAATTCCGTGGGCCTGCGGCATCTCGGCGATCGTCTGGGAGAATTGTTCTCGTGAGGTCACTCATCATGTCGGCGGCGATCTCGCTCGCCTTCACCCTGTTCCTGACCCCCGTCTTCCTCCGGCTCTTCCGGAAGTGGGGCTGGGGGCAGGTCATCCGCACCCCGGAATCGGTGCACAATCCCAGCCATGAGGCCAAACGCGGCACTCCCACGATGGGAGGTGTCATCTTCATCCTCGGATCGATCGTCGGCTACTTCACCGGCGTCTTCGTGAGCGGCGAGGTGCCGGCGCTCTCCGCCCTCCTGGTGATCTGGCTGATGGTCGGGTTCGGAGCCGTGGGGTTCATCGACGACTACATGAAGGTGCGCAGTCAGCGCAGCCTCGGGCTGTCCGGCTGGCGCAAGGTGATCGGGCAGCTGCTGGTCATCATCCCGTTCGGCATCGTCGCGCTGAGCTTCCCGAACAAGTGGGGGCAGACGCCCGCGAGCGCGTCGATCTCGCTCTTCCGCGACATCACCTGGCTCAACCTGTTCGCGTTCGGCGTCGTCCTCGGCTGGATCCTGTACCTGGCGTGGATCTCGATCATCGGGGTGGCCACCTCGAACAGCGTGAACCTCACCGACGGTCTGGACGGTCTGGCAGCGGGCGCGGGCGTCATCGTCGTCGGCGCCTACAGCCTCATCGCGTTCTGGCAGTTCAAGCAGCCGTGCATCGGCGGCGACCCCGACGCCCTCGGTGGTTGCTACGAAGTGCGCGATCCCTTCAACCTCGCCATCATCGCGGCATCGGTCGCGGCCGCCCTCATCGGCTTCCTGTGGTGGAACGCTCCCAAGGCGAAGGTCTTCATGGGTGACGTGGGATCCATGGCCATCGGCGGTGTCATCACGGCGATGGCGATCCTGACCCGCACCGAGCTCCTGCTCCTCGTGATGGCCGGCGTGTTCGTCCTGTCCTCCGGATCGGTGATCCTGCAGCGGGCCTACTTCAAGCTCACGCGCGGCAAGAGGCTGTTCCTGATGAGCCCGTTCCATCACCATCTCGAGATGCGCGGCTGGTCCGAGGTCACGATCGTCGTGCGGATGTGGATCATCGCCGGTCTGCTCGCGGTCTCAGCCGTCGGACTCTTCTACGTGGAATGGCTCACCCGTGTCGACTGATCGCCTGGCTGGACTCACGAGCTGGAGCGCGGACTGGAGCGGCCTGCGGGTCGCGGTGCTCGGGCTCTCGATGACCGGATTCTCCGTAGCGGACACGCTGACCGAACTCGGCGCCGACGTACTGGTGCTGAGCGAATCCGCAGACGAGGAGTACGCCCGGCTGCTCCCCGTGATCGGCGCTCGACTCGAGCTGGGCTCCCTCGCCGAGGTTCCGACCGCGCTGGTCGACTTCGCGCCAGAGGTCGTGATCGCCTCTCCCGGGTTCGCGCCGTCGCATCCGCTCATCCGCTGGGCGCAGGAGTCGGACATCGCGATCTGGGGCGACGTCGAACTCGCCTGGCGCGTGCGCGACAAGGTCCTCCGCCCTGACGGGACGCCGGCGGACTGGGTGCTCATCACCGGCACCAACGGGAAGACGACGACCACCCAGCTGACGGCGACGCTGCTTGTCGAAGGCGGTCTGCGTGCTGCTCCGTGCGGCAACATCGGCGTGCCCGTCCTCGATGCGGTGCGCGATCCCTCCGGTTTCGACGTGCTTGTCGTCGAGCTCTCCAGCCATCAGCTCTGGTACCTCGGCCGGTCCCGCCCCGAGGGCGAGCTCTTCCCGTACGCCTCGGTCTGCCTCAACCTCGCGGACGACCACCTCGTGTGGCACGGAAGCGCGCAGGCCTATCGCGATGCGAAAGCCGTGGTGTATCGGAACACCCGTGTCGCCTGCGTCTACAACAAGGCGGACGAGGCCACACGACGGATGGTCGAGGAGGCGGATGTCGTCGAAGGCGCTCGAGCGATCGGCTTCGACCTCGGGATCCCCGGGCCCAGCGACATCGGCGTGGTGGAGGGGCTGGTCGTCGACCGGGCATTCCTCGACGATCGTGCCCGCAGCGCCCTCGAGCTGACGACCGTCGCCGAGCTGGATGCCGCGGGACTCGCCGCACCGCACATCGTGCAGAACATCCTCGCGGCGTGCGCTCTCGCGCGCTCCCTCGGTGTCGAACCGGAAGCCATCCGCACCGCACTGCAGTCGTTCCACCTCGATGCTCATCGCATCCAGGTCATCGCCCGCCATGCGGGCATCACGTGGGTCGACGATTCCAAGGCCACCAACCCGCACGCCGCAGCCTCCTCGCTGCGCGCCTACCCGGGAGCGGTGTGGGTCGTCGGCGGTGATCTGAAGGGCGTCGACATCGCCGACCTCGTCGCCGAGGTCGGCACGACCGCGCGCGCAGCCGTCGTGATCGGCGTCGAGCGCACCGCCGTCGTCACGGCATTCCGGCGACACGCGCCCGGGGTGCCGGTGTTCGAGGTGGATGCTGGCGAGACTGGACAGGTCATGAACC
>JBOGEI010000183.1:0-7427 GCA_050701935.1 Microbacterium sp. | reverse complement strand
CGCCAAGGCCGGAATGAGAATTCGGCTGTCGTCGAGTGTACGCAAGGCGACCGTCCTGACAAAACCGGCGGTATACCGACTTTCGGCAGTATGCGACGAGGGGCCGCGGGGATAGATTCACCGTGACCTGGTCGTCATCCCCCCACGACCTCGCTCGCAATACCCGTATGCCGCAAAGGAGCGCCTGCCGATGAGCAGCCAGATCGACCACCTTCTCGACGAGACCCGGAAGTTCCCGCCGTCGGAGGACTTCGTCGCCCAGACCATCTCGTCGCCCGAGCTGTACGAGCGCGCCTCAGCCGATCGTGAGGCGTTCTGGGGCGAACAGGCCAAGGAGCTGGTGCACTGGCACAAGCCGTTCACCCAGGTCCTCGATTGGACCAACCCGCCGTTCGCGAAGTGGTTCGACGACGGCGAGCTGAACGTCGCCTATAACTGCCTCGACCGACACGTCGAGGCAGGGCACGGCGACCGTGTGGCCCTGCACTGGGAGGGTGAGCCGGGAGACTCCCGCCGCATCACCTATGCCGAGCTCACCGACGAGGTCAAGCGCGTCGCGAACGTTCTCGAAGGACTCGGCATCGGCCAGGGCGACCGCGTCGCGATCTACCTGCCCATGATCCCCGAAGCGATCGCCTCGATGCTCGCGGTCGCCCGTCTCGGCGCCATCCACTCCGTCGTCTTCGGCGGCTTCAGCGCCGACAGCCTGCGCTCGCGCATCGACGACGCCGGCGCCAAGCTCGTCATCACGGCCGACGGCGGATACCGCAAGGGTCGCGTCTCGGCGCTCAAGCCGGCGGTCGACCAGGCACTCGCCGACCGCGGAGACGGCGAGCAGCAGACGGTCGAGCATGTGCTCGTGGTCAAGCGGGGCGAGAACGAGGTCGAGTGGAACGAGGGCCGTGACATCTGGTGGCACGATGCCGTCCCCGCGGCATCCGCCGAGCACACCGCGCAGGCCTTCCCCGCCGAAAACCCGCTCTTCATCCTCTACACCTCCGGCACCACCGGGAAGCCCAAGGGCATCCTGCACACATCGGGCGGCTACCTCACTCAGGCCGCGTACTCTCACAAGTACGTCTTCGACCTGCACCCCGAGACCGACGTGTTCTGGTGCACGGCCGACATCGGGTGGATCACCGGGCACAGCTACGTGACCTACGGCCCGCTGGCGAACGGGGCGACCCAGGTGCTGTATGAGGGCACGCCTGACACCCCGCATCCCGGCCGCTGGTGGGAGATCATCGAGAAGTACAAGGTCTCGATCTTCTACACCGCGCCGACCGCGATCCGCTCGTTCATGAAGACCGGGCGCAGCATCCCCGCGAAGTTCGACCTGTCATCGCTGCGCCTTCTCGGCTCGGTGGGAGAACCCATCAACCCAGAGGCGTGGATGTGGTACCGCGAGGTCATCGGCGCGGGCAAGACCCCCATCGTCGACACTTGGTGGCAGACGGAGACCGGGGCGATCATGGTCTCAGCTCTCCCCGGGGTGATCGCCACCAAGCCCGGCTCCGCGCAGGTGCCCCTTCCCGGCATCTCGATCGACGTCGTCGACGAGCAGGGCGTCGAGGTCGGCAACGACAACGGCGGACTCCTGGTGATCACCGAGCCGTGGCCGAGCATGCTGCGCGGCATCTGGGGCGACCCCGAGCGGTATCGGGAGACCTACTGGGAGAAGTTCGAGGACCAGGGCTACTACTTCGCCGGCGACGGCGCACGGCTCGACGAGGACGGCGACCTGTGGCTGCTGGGCCGGGTCGACGACGTCATGAACGTCTCGGGGCACCGCCTGTCGACCGCCGAGATCGAATCCTCGCTCGTCGCACATGAAGCGACAGCGGAGGCGGCCGTGGTCGGCGCCTCCGATGAGACGACCGGACAGGCCGTGGTCGCCTTCGTCATCATCAAGGAGAGCTACCTCTCGGAGCACGACCCCGCCGGCCTCGCGCAGCAGCTGCGACTCTGGGTGGGCGAGCAGATCGGCGCCATCGCCCGTCCCCGTGACGTGTACATCGTCGGCGAGCTGCCGAAGACCCGCTCCGGCAAGATCATGCGGCGCCTGCTCCGTGACGTCGCGGAGGGCCGCGAGGTCGGCGACACCACGACGCTCGCAGACACCGCCGTGATGAGCATCATCTCTGCACAGGTGAAGTAGACGCTCGACACGAACGGCGCGGTACCCGCAGGACTCGGTTCTCGAGCACACGGGCGCCGCGCCGTTCGCCCGTCGCAACGCGACTGCTCAATCAGGCCACGCGAGTGCTCAGTCAGTAGGAGCGGTGATCGCGGTGATCCGGCGCCGTGCCTCCCGCAACGTCGCGAGGTCCACCGGGAACTCGCCGTCGATCTCGCGAACATGCCGCAGCACCTCGTCGCCGAGCGCGATGGAGAGCCCGACCGTCAGACGCGCTTCCGTGGAATGGTCGGCACCGGGAAGCCGAGAATGCGCAGGGTGCTCGTCGAGCCACGTCTGGATCACGAGCACCAGCCTCTCCCGACTCTCGTGACTCGCCCAGGAAACCGCGTTCACGGTTCCGGGTTCACGAGCGAACAGCGCGAACCGACCTCTCGTCACCTCGTCGTCGGTCTGCCCGCGCACCGCATCCATCACGATCAGACAGGCGGCGATCATGAGATCGCCGGAGTGGCGCTCGAGGATCCGCTCAGCGGCGTGCGGATCGTACTCGAGCGCGGAACCGAAGATCGCCTGATCGAGCGATGCGAAATAGTTGAAGAAGGTACTCCGCGAGACCAGTGCCGCCGCACAGACCCGATCCACCGTGACCGCCGCGATCCCCTCGTCGTACGCGATCTCGACGGCGGCTCGCTCCATGCTGCGCCGCGCCGCCCGCATCTTGCGCTCCCGCAGTCCCTCAGCCATCCGCACGCCTCCGATCGTGGATGACCATGGTACTCGCTGAAAATTGGCTTGTGTCCATGTTTGGACGTCGTCCATACTGAGACCGATCCTCTGAACCGGAAGGCCTCCCCATGCCTCGCCCTCCCCGAATGTCACCGTCGACACGCGCCCGCGCGAATGCGGCCCGACTGCAGATCGCCGGCGCGATCGCCGCCGTGACCGGCCTGACCCTGCTGGCACTCCCCCTGCCGGCCAACGCCGCCGAGCCGACGACGTACCCGGTCACGGTCGACGTGAGCATCGACGATGGTGCGGCCTCCGCCGCACTCGCCGGCGCGAACGTCATCATCCGCACGGCCGATGGTTCGGATGCCGTCGTGGCGAGCGGCACCACTGGCGCTGCGGGAACGGTCACCCTCGAGGTCGCTGGTGAGCCGACGAGTTACATCGTCGATGCCGTGTGGCCGGGAGCCCGAGGTGACCTCGAAGCGACCAGCGCGCGCAGGGAGTTCCTGCTCGGGAACCCCGCCCCCGTCTCCGTGCCGCTGCGCGGTACCTTCGGCACGGTGAGGGGCGCGATCACTGCCGCGATGGGAGTCGATGGCGGTGCCGTCGTGATCTCCAGCAGCGGTGTCGCCGTGCAGAGGATTCCTCTCGCGGAAGGCGGCAGCTTCAGTTCCGCCGCGCTGCCCACCACCAGCGCCGACGACTACGCCGTGTCGCTCGTCCCTGCCGCCGGATTCGAACTCGCCGCCCAGCAGCCCTCCGGGGGCCTCCCCTTCTCAGTACCTACGGGACAATCGGTGTGGATCGGGCGTCACTTCGTTGTCGTGCCACAGGGTGCCACGCCCACTCCGACCCCTATGCCGACTCCGACGCCAACCCCTACGCCGACGCCCACTCCGACGCCGACGCCGACTCCGACTCCGACGCCGACGGCAACGCCGACCGCTCCGGTGACGGTGCCGACTGTCACCGTTCCGCGTGGAGAAGACCTCGGCACCGCGATCGGCACCAGCAGCGAGTCACAGCTGAACGCCCTCCTGGCAGCGACGGCCGCAGCCGACAACAACCCGATCCTGGTGACCAACGACCTGAACCAGGTGCTCGGCTTCGCCCAGCAGCCAACCCCTCAGCAGGCTCAGCAGCTGCGGCAGGTGCTGTCCCCCGTCGCCGCACACACGCCGGGGCTCGCCGTCAACTCGATCGGCTTCGCGTCGATGGACATCGAGACCGCACTGATGATGGTCCAGCGCAACAGGACGACACTGCTCGACCAGCAGCTCGCCGCGCAGATCGAAGGCGTGCAGCAGCGCAATGCGCTCATCGGGAAGCTCAATGACGCCCGAACCGCTCTCAACGCCTACATGAAGTCCCCCACAGACGCCGGCCTCACAGCGGCGAAGACGGCCTTCGCCGCCACCGGGGTCAACCACCCGTTCCTCTCCTCATCCGCTGAGACGGGAGCAAGTCTCGCGAGCGAAGCGGTGGCGATCATTCCTGGCCTCCTCGATGCGCTGTCGAACAGCCAGCAGATGGACATGCTCCGCCTGCAGTCGCTCACCAACAAGCGCAATGAGGCCTTCGACATCATGACGAACTTCGTCAAGAAGATGCAGGACAGCCGGACGAGCATCATCGGGAACATGCGCTCCACGCCGGTTGCGATCGGGACGGTGCAGTGGGACGGCGGCGCTGTCTCCGGGCGCTTCGACCTGACGGACGTGCCGAACGGTCGACACCACCTCATCCTGAACTTCGCCGAGGAGGGGACGACTCTGGTCTCGGATGCGACGGTACAGCGCGGACGCCTCGCAGCCACCGGCGGCGAGCTCACCCCGGCGCCATGGATCGGTGTGGGACTGGTGGCGCTCGGGCTCATCGCCATCCTGGGCGGACCGATCCTGCGTCGCCGCGGAGCCGCAGCGAGTTCCCGCGGAGCTCTGGGCTGATCGCCCCACTCCGAAACGTGAAAGCGCGCCTCCCCCATTCGGGGAGGCGCGCTTCGCGTTGCACCGCGGCACCAGATGCCGCGACTCGCACTCAGGCGAGGATGAAGGCGACCTCGACCTCGACCGGGCTGCCGAGCGGGAGCTCCGCGACGCCGACGGCCGCGCGGGCGTGGCGTCCGGCCTCGCCGAAGATCTCACCGAGGACCTCGCTCGAGCCGTTGATGACGCCGGGCTGACCGGTGAACCCGTCTGCCGAGGCGACGAAGCCACCGACGCGGAGCACACCCGCGATGCGGTCGATTCCACCCGCTGCGTCTGCCGCCGCGGCGAGGGCGTTCAGGGCGCAGGTGCGTGCATACGACTTCGCGTCTTCCGCGGAGACCTCCGCGCCGACCTTGCCGACGGTTGGAAGCGCGCCATCGACGAAGGGCAGCTGCCCCGAGGTGTAGACGAGTCCACCGTGCACGACGGCCGGGACGTAGGCTGCGACCGGGGCGGCGACTGCGGGCAGCTCGATGTCGAGTTCGACGAGACGGGCGGCGATGCTCATGCCTGGCCTCCCTCGAACTGACGGGCGGCCTGTTCCGCAGCAGCGAGGCCGGCATTCGTCGACGCCTCGGAGGTCACGGGACGCTTCAGATAAGCGACGAGTCCGCCCTCAGGACCCTGTACGACCTGCACGAGCTCCCAGCCCTGCTTGCCCCAGTTGTTGAGGATGGCTGCCGTGTTGTGGATCAGCAGCGGCGTGGTGAGGTACTCCCACGTGGTCATGGCTCTCCTGTCGATCGGGGCACGACACCGGAATTCCGGGGCGAGCTCGTCAAAGGCGGTATTCAGGGAACTCCCCTACGATCAAGCGTATGCCCCAAAAGAATCGCACGGTGAGAGGCGTGCTCGGCGGTCTCGTCGGGCTCGTCGGTCTGAGCGCCGTAGCCGGTCTCCTGGTCACGGCCAGCGTCACCCCCGTCCTCGCGATGACCGGCCTCGCAGGCACCCAGGCCCTCACTCTCTTCGACCAGCTCCCCGAGAGCCTCAACCCGAGCACACCGATGGAGCAGTCGACCATCTACGCGACCGCCCCGGACAACTCGACGGTCGAGCTCGCATCGTTCTACGATCAGAACCGCGTTCCGGTCACGTACGAGCAGGTCGCCCCCTCTCTGTACGACGCGATCCTCTCGAGTGAGGACAAGAACTTCTACAGCCACGGCGGCGTCAATATCGGCGCGACGGTGAAGGCGCTCGTCGACAACGTGCGCGGCACCTCCAGCCGTGGCGCGTCGACGATCAGCCAGCAGTACGTGAAGAACGTGCTGATCCAGAAGTGCGAGCAGGACGTGGACACCACGTCGGACACCTACTCGGAAGACCTCCAGCAGTGCTGGCTCGACGCGACCAACGCGACCGGCGCCAAGGGCATCGAGCGCAAGCTGCAGGAGATGCGCTACGCGATCCAGATCGAGAAGGACTTCTCGAAGAACGACATCCTCGTCGGCTACCTGAACATCGCCAACTTCGGTGGAACCGTGTACGGCATCGAGGCGGCCGCGAACTACTACTTCTCGACGACGGCGGCGAACCTCACCGTCGCGCAGTCGGCGACCCTCGCCGGCATCGTCCAGAACCCCAACACCTATCGGATCGACAAGCCGGAAGCGGGCACGAGCACGAACGCCGATGGCACCCCGGTGAACTCGGCCGCGGACGGCTACTCCCTCACGATGGACCGCCGTCACTACGTGCTCGGCCGTATGCTCACCGATGGCAAGATCACTCAGGCGCAGTACGACGAGGCCGACGCCTCTCCGATCACGCCCGCTCTCAACCCGCCGACGCAGGGCTGTGCCGCTGCGGGAACGAGCGCGTACTTCTGTCAGTACGTGAAGTCGATCGTGCTGAACGACAAAGCCTTCGGCGAGACCCCGCAGGAGCGGACCGACTTGCTCCGCCGAGGCGGCCTGAAGATCTACACCTCCCTGGACTACCGCATCCAGACCCCTGCCGCCGAGTCGATGGCAGCGGTCGTTCCCGCGAACGCCGACAATCAGTACTTCGGCGCCGCCGGCGTCTCGGTCGAAGTCGGCACCGGTCGTATCCTCTCGATGACGCAGAACACGACTTTCACCGAGACTCCCACCGACGATCAGGCATACTCGTCGTTGGTGTTCGCCGGCGACAAGGAGCACGGCAACTCCGGCGGCTTCCAGGTCGGCTCGACCTACAAGCTGTTCACTCTGATCGATTGGCTGGAGAAGGGCCGTTCCGTCAACGAGGTGCTCAACGGAACCGTGCAGACCAACCTGAAGATCCCCGTCTGCGGTGTCAAGCAGAACACTGACACGAAGAAGATCGGCAACTTCGGCGGCGGCGGCGGCAGCACCGGCTCGGTTCTCAACTTCACGAAGAACTCCCTCAACAGCGGTTACTTCGCGATGGCGTCGAAGCTCGATATCTGCGACATCAACAAGGTGGCCGATCGGATGGGTGTCACGCTCGCGAACGGTGACAAGGTCACCGACGAGAACGTACCCTTCGACGTGCTCGGGCCGAAGAACATCTCCCCCCTCGCGATGGCGAACGCCTACGCGACCGTCGCGAGCGGCGGCAAGTAC
>JBOGEI010000182.1:0-7485 GCA_050701935.1 Microbacterium sp. | reverse complement strand
AGGAGGACGGGGAGCGATCATGACCGAGCCGGGCCGCGCCGTCGTTGGGACGCTTGCCGAGGAGGTGACGGCGAGGGTGACGGAAGCGATGGAGATGCACGGCGTCGACGCCCTCGTAGCCACATCATCGGAGAATGTTGCCTACGTCTCCGGCGCGGCCCCCCCGTCGCAGAAGACTGTGCGATCCCGGCTGGCCGCCGCGATCGTGCCGCGCGCAGCGGAGAGCGAGCTTGTTGCGGTCTCGTTGGAGCGTCCCGTTGTGGAGGCGCAGTCGCGACTGGACTCGATCCGGCTCTATCGGGAGTTCGTCGAAGAGCCCGTCGACGTCATTGCGAGCTCGCTGCGTGAGCACGGACTGGGCGAGGGCACGATTGGAGTCGAGGAAACCCACCTCCCGGTGGCGACCTACCGTCGGCTCGCGGCGGCTCTGCCCGCCGCCCGCCTCGTGCGCTCAGACGAGGTTCTCAGTGAGATCCGGACGCGGAAGACTCCGGCCGAGATCGATGCGATCCGAGACATCGGGTCGGCGGCAGAGCGCATCGCGCTCGAGTGTTGCGAATCGTTCGGCGCCGGTGCGACCGAACGCGAGCTTGCCAACTTCATCGCCGACCGCTACGCCCAGGCGGGAGGAGACGGGCTCACGATGTTGGTTGTTGGCTCTGGTCCGCGCTCGGCCGCGGTGAACGCTCCGCCTACGGACCGAGTATTACGCCGCGGCGACATCGTGCGACTGGACATCATCGGCACGAAGGGGCACTACCACTCCGATGTCGCGCGCACGGCGGTAGTTGGGGAGCCGAGCCGGGAGCAAAGGCGCGTTTACGATCTTCTGCGAGATGTGCACGATCGGTCGCTCGCGGCACTGCGGCCCGGCGTCTTGACATCGGACGTATACGGGATCTACCGCGAGCGGATGGAGCGGGTGGGACTTCCTCCCTACCACTTCGTTGGACACGGCCTAGGCATCACCTTGCACGAGGATCCGTTCATCAACGGCCTCGGTTCGACCGCGCTGGAGGAAGGCATGGTCCTGTGCATCGAACCGCTTGCGCTGCTGGACGGTCGCTACGGGATGCAGCTTGAGGACGAGATCCTTATTACCTCCGACGGCTATGACGCATTCTCGCGGGTCGACGATCTGCTCCAGATCGCCAGCTGATGGAAATCACCGGTGGCGAGGTCTTCCTGGTCTCACTCCCCGCCCGCAGAGATCATGCCTGGGCGAGCAAGATGCAGCAGCCGATCGGCCGTCACGCGATCGTCCGGCTCGACACGAACGAGGGGTTGGCCGGCTGGGGGGAGGCTCCAGCGATCGCAAACTGGGGCGGCAGCGCGATGCGGTACTACGGCGAGACGCCGCAGACAGTGCGCCATATCGTGGGCGACTACCTACTGCCTGCGATTCGGGGGTTCGAGCCGGCGGACATCGGACCTCTCCACACCCGAATGGACGCGGTCGTCAAGGGCCATCCCTATGCCAAGGCAGCAATCGACATCGCGTGTCACGACCTGGCTGGGCGCGCCCTCGGCGTGCCCGTCCACCAGCTGCTGGGCGGCAAGCGGCGGGGTGGCGTCAAGCTCGCCCACTCGCTCGGGATCATGGACGTCGATCGCTGCATCGACGAGGCGGAGCAGGTCGCGGCGGAGGGCGTTCGAGCGATCAAGTGTAAGACCGGTCTCGATCGCGATCGCGATATCAATGTCGTTGCCCAGCTCCGCGAGCGCCTGGGCGACGCGGTCGATCTCCGCGTCGATGCCAATGAGGGCTACCAGACCGTAGCCGAGGCAGTCGAGGTCACCCGTCGGCAGGAGGAACACCGGCTGCTGCTCTGCGAGCAGCCCGTGGCTGGTGCTCGAGCCCTCGCGGCCGTAGCCGAGCGCGTCGACACACCGGTCATGGCAGACGAGTCGGCGTGGACCCTTCAGGACATCCTGGAGCTCCACGAGCTCGGCAGTGTCGCGTGCTTCTCCTGTTACGTCACGAAGCCGGGTGGACTCTGGCCTGCGCGGCAGCAAGCCGAGGTCGCGGCGGCACTCGGCTTTGTATGCGACATCGGGGGGTCGATCGAGATGGGAATCGGAAACGCGGCCAACCTGCACCTCGCAGCAGCCCTCGAGGCCGTGACGCTGCCCAGTGTGTGCCCCGTGACGAAGCCGGCCGGGGCGCCCGGACCGGAGCTAGCTGGTGTCTACTACCTCGACGACGTGGTGACGGAGCCCTTCGAGCTCCGTGATGGCCGCGTGCTCATCCCCGAGGGACCTGGCCTCGGGATCGAGGTCGACGTGGAGAAGATCGAGCGGTACTCCGCATGAGCAGCCTCGCGGTACTCGGCGCCGGTGCCGGCGGAACCGCGGCGACGGCCGACCTCTCCCGGCGGGGACACGACGTCCGCCTGTGGACGCGAGCCGAGTCGACCCTTCAGCCATACCGGCGCGCCGGCGGCGTACGCCACGAAGGGGTCCTGGGAAACTCCGGGATCGTCGCGCCCTCGGCGATGACGACAGACCTCGGGGAGGCGCTCGACGGTGCCGATGCTGTCGTCGTCTGTCTGCCGGCCAATGCGCACGCCGGCGTCGCCCGCGCTCTCGCGGATCTACGCTGCTCGATCCCCATCGTGCTTAACCCCGGTCACACGGGCGGAGCCATCCACGTACAGCAGATCTTCGCCGCCTCCGGAGCATCGCTTCCGCCTCTCGCAGAGCTCTCCACGCTCAGCTACGTGGCCCGCAAGCACGCGGCGGACACCGTGACGGTCACCGGTGTGGCGGAGAGCCTGTGGGGCGCGTGCTTGCCGGGCGGCGATGAGGCGTTGGGGGTGGCGGTCGCTCTCTTTCCGGCCGTCATGCGGGCAGCGGACGTGCTCGCCTGCGATCTCGCCAACGTCAACCTAGTCCTGCACCCTCCTGGTGCAATCTTGGCCGCCGCGTGGATCGAGGCGACCGACGGCAGCTTCTTCTTCTACACCGAGGGGATGACGCCGAGCGTGGTGCGTGTGTTGCGGGTGCTTGACGAGGAGCGGTTGCGAGTCGCGGCTGCATTCGGCCATGAGTTGCCCGCCCTGCACGAGGAGATGGCCGCCATCGGAACCGCCGACCGCGACGCGGCGGCACGGGGCGACCTGCGTGGTGCGATCGCGACCGGCGAGGCTAACCGCAGCATCGCCGCCCCCGAGTCGCTCTCCCATCGCTACTACGTTGAGGACTTCGGTTACGGCTTGGTGCCGTTCGAGGCGCTGGCGAAGATCGCGGGCGTGGAAATACCGGTTGCCCGGACGCTGTTGACGCTCGGCGAGGCCCTCTTGGGGCGTGATCTGCGTGCCGAGGGCCTGACGGCGGACAAGATGGGCATCGCAGACCTCGACCGCGATCGACTCCTGGAACTCGTCGGGAGGCGGGTCTCGGGATGAGCCTCCAGGGAGTCACGATTGCCGTGGTCGGAGGAGACGAGCGGGAGCAAGAGATCGTCCGACTCGCTGCGAGCGAGGGAGCACAAGTGCGCGCTCACGGCTTTCCGTGGCCTGACGAAGGAATCCCCGGGGTGACGCACGCCTCCGCCGCGACCGCGGCTATGGAAGGTGCACAGTATGTGCTCTTCCCGGTTCCGTCGCTCGGTGCCGACGGTAGCCTCTTCGCTCCCGCCAGCCCAAACCTAATCGTGCCGGATGAGCAGCTGCTCGGCGTGCTCGCACCGGAGGCGCACGTGATTCTCGGCACCGCGGACGAACGACTTAGCGCCACCGCAACCCGCATGGGGATCGGCCTCCACGAGTACGAGAGGGATCGCGAGCTCATGCTCCTCCGGGCACCCGCGATTGTGGAGGGCGCGATCGGGTTGGCAATCGAGCACACCGACGTCACGATCCACGCTGCGCACGTGGCGGTGGTAGGCCATGGCATGATCGGCTCGCTGCTGGCGCGCGGACTGCACGCGCTGGGAGCCCGGGTACACGTCGCCGCTCGCAACCCGGCGCAGCGAGCCGAGGCGCGCGTCGCGGGCGCATTCGCGCTGCCCACGCACGAGCTCCCGGGGCTTGCACCCGACCTTGCCATGATCTTCTCGACAGTGCCTGCTTCGGTGGTCGGACGTGAGGTGCTCGAAAGGCTCCGCCGAGGATCACTCGTAGTGGACCTTGCCGCACCCCCGGGAGGGATCGACCTTGAGATTGCACGCGCCCTCGGCCATCGCGCAGTGTGGGCGCGAGGCCTCGGACGACGTGCTCCAATCACGGTGGGAGCCAGCCAATGGCTGGGCATCAAGCTGCGAATCGAGGCGATCGAGGGCGCACGATGAAGGCAGATCTTGTCATTCGCGGGGCCCGTGTAGTCAGCCACGCGGGTGAGTTTCTCGGCGGTGTAGCCGCCGCGGAGGGAAGGATCGTGGCGGTGGGCACGCACGATGCCCTTCCGTCCGCTAGTCACGAAATCGACGCGGATGGACGGTACCTCATGCCGGGAATCATCGACCCGCACTGCCACCTCGGCGTCAACTACCCATACGACGAAGACATGCGTACGGAAACCGCCGCCGCGGCGCGCGGCGGGATCACGACAATCCTCCTTTACATCCGCACAAAGGAGCCGTCCTACATCCCGTTCTATCGGGAGCGGTCGCGGGTCGGCGAGGAGCATGCGCACATCGACTTCGGGTTTCACTTCGGGATGCAGCGTGAGGAGCACATCCACGAGCTGCCACGGATCGCGGAGGAAACAGGTGTGCGGTCCTACAAGCTCTATTTCGGCTACGAGCCGGATAATCCAATCGGCATCGTGCCGGCAACGGACGGATGGGTGTACGCGACGATGCGGGCGGCGCGAGATCTCGGCGGTGTGGTTTCGGTCCACTGCGAGAACACTGGGATCGCCACGTGGCTCAAGGAGGAACTCAAGCAGACGGGGCGTCAGGACCTCGGCGCCTATACCGAGTCGCGGCCATGGTTCTGCGAGGTGGAGACTATTCAGCGGATGATCTACCTCGCCGAGCTGACCGGCTCTCCGCTCTACGTGGTGCACACGACAGTGGCACAGGGCCCGCCGCTCGGCGCAGCCGCCCGATCCCGGGGAATTGACGTCACGATCGAGACCTGCCCTCACTACCTCGCGAGAACCGCCTACGACACGGACCTAGACATGCGAGGCAAGATCTCCCCGCCGTTGAGGGACCGCGATCAGGTCGAGGGTCTGTGGCGCGGCGTCCTCGACGGCACCGTCGGGAGCCTCGGCTCCGATCACGTGCCCTTCTTCCCCAAGGAGGGGAAGGATCTCTGGGCCGAGAAACCAGGCATTGTCTCGTTCCCGTGGGAGCTCGCGCTCATGCTTTCCGAGGGCGTGCACAAGCGCGGCCTTTCTTTGTCCCGGCTGGTCGAGCTCAACTCGTACGGGCCGGCCAGGCGCTTCGGCCTTTACCCACGGAAGGGATCGCTCCAGGTAGGTGCCGACGCCGACCTCGTCTTGGTGGACCTCGACGAGGAGCGCGAGGTCGTCCACGACGGCAAGGGGACTTGTATCTATGACGGAATGCGACTGAAGGGGTGGCCTGTGCTGACTGTCTCGCGAGGGCAGATCGTCTTCGAGGACCCCGAGGTCGACCGCGACACCAGTGGCCATGGACTCTGTGTGACCCGGCCACGACCGTGAATGGCGAGGGCGGCCCGTGAAACGAACGGTCATCGAGGAACTGGAGTTCGCGCTCACCGTCGATGCTGAAGATCGCGTGATCCGCGACGCCACGCTGGTCATCGAAGGTGACCGAATCGCCGCAATCGGTAGGCACGACGAGATCCTCGCCGCCTACCCCCGACGCGACAAAGACGTCGTCGTCGATGGCCGCCGACGTGGTGTGGCGCCGGGGTTCGTCGACACCCATGTACATCTGTCCGAAACGCTTTCGCGTGGGCTCTTTCCCGACAATCTCGGAACCCGAGCGTGGGTCTTCCAATGGGCCAAACCCTTTTACGCGCACATCCGCCCTGAGGATGAACGGGTGAGCGTCCTCCTCGGAATGGCCGAGATGCTTCGCTCGGGATCCACCTGCTTCCTGGACATGGGTGCGCAGAATGACCCGCGGATCACGGTTACGGCCGCGGCGGAGGTAGGCATTCGAGGGATCACAGGCCGCCACGCCGCTGATGTCAAGCCCGACACTCTGCCACCCGGGTGGACCACCGAGATGGTTGAGCATCACTTCTTTCCCAACGCCGAGGTCGCGCTGGAGACGCTCGAGCAGTGTGTCCGTGACTGGGACGGCTACGCGGAGGGGCGTATCCGGGTCTGGGTCAACATCGAGGGCAAAGAGCCCTGCAGCCCTGAGCTTCACGTCGGCGCGCGTGACCTCTCCGAGCGGCTCGGCGTCGGGACTACCTATCACCTCGCATCCTCGATAGAAGAGGCCCGAGTCTCCGAGCGCCGTCACGGACGCTGGCCGATCAGCCGGATCGCTGAGCTCGACGGACTGGGTCCGAACCTCGTTCTGGCCCATGCCGTCGCCGTCCGTGATAGCGAGATCTCCCTGCTGGCCGATCGCGATACGAAGGTTGCGTTCTGTCCCTCCACCTCACTGAAGCTCGCCAAGGGCGCGACCGCGATCGGCAAGTATCCAGAGATGCGCGAGGCAGACGTGGCGGTCGGTCTGGGCACGGACGGCGTGTCGGCTGCTGGAAATCTAAACCTCATGCGCCAGGTCCACCTCGCCGCTGGCCTCTTCAAGGACGGCCGGATGGACCCCAGCCAGCTTGGCGCCCGTGAGGCGCTGCGGATGGCGACGATCGATGGTGCACGCACGCTCGCATGGGACGACGAGATCGGCTCGCTCGAGCCCGGCAAACGGGCCGACCTCGTGCTCTTCGATCTCGATCACTCGGAGTGGATTCCTTACGCCGATCCTGTGCAGACGCTCGTGTGGTCGGCGAGCGCGGCAAGCGTCGCCGAGACCTGGGTCAACGGACGGCCCCTGTATCAGGATGGGCGCGTACTCACGCTCGACGAGCGGGAACTGCACGACGAGGCACGCACCCAGGTCACCGACGTGGTTCGCCGCGCTGGCCTAGAGGCTCAGGAGATCCCGGTCACGACAGAGCTCTACGATTGAGTTGGGTGGACACCGAAGGTCCGTAGCGAGCTGAAATCCACCGGACAAGGTTTAGGGCCCTGTGGGGTGAATAGTCCCGTGCAGGTTCGACTCCTCTCAGGTGCATTGCGAAGCGCCTGCAAACGGTGAGTTGCGGTTATCTCTGCCGGGCCGGCAAGCAGACCACGTCAGCGAACGATGGTCCCGATAAGGTCCCATCTCTTAGGTTCAGCCACGCCACTTCGTTCCGGCGAAGTCGGCTTCCGAGGCAAGTATTAGCGGTCCGGGTGCCGTTTGGTGATGTCAACGCTCACCGAATCTCCCCAGCCCTGCTCACGCAATGTCCTCACCCCTCTGGGGTAGGAGCCCGGAGCGAAGCTCGGTGAGTCGCGCCTGGTGTCGGCGCATGCGGTAGCTCTCAC
>JBOGEI010000181.1:0-7539 GCA_050701935.1 Microbacterium sp. | reverse complement strand
GCGATCACCTTCACCCGAAGCGCGACCAGTGCGGGGATGAACCCCGAAACCGCGCCGACGATAACGGAGGCGATGAGTCCGACCAGCGCGGCCCTCATCGGGAACGGCGGAATGTCCTGGATCCCGTAGAACATCGAGGTCACGACCCACTCCGAGCGCAGTACCGCGACGACGATCGCGATCCCGATCACACCGGCGACCGTCGTCGCGACCAGGCTCTCCAGGAACACGGAGAAGAAGACCCGTCCGGAGCTTGCGCCGAAGGCTCGTCGAACACCGATCTCCCGCACGCGCTGACGCATCGCGACGAGCTGGATGTTGATCAGGCTGAGCGCACCGAGGGCGAGGATCAGCGCGGCGATGCCCCCGGTCACCATCTCGAACGTGGCCTGAACGTCAAGGGCGCCCGGTTGCGCGGCCCAGTCCGATCTGTTCACGGTGACCGTCTGGCCCGCGGGCAGGCCTGCGCGCAGGTCCATCGCCAGCACGGGCGCGATCTGATCGACCTGAGCGGGACCGACCCAGATCTCGTACTGGGTGCTCGAGTCCTTCGGAAGCGCATCGACACGGGCCCGATACGCGTCGTAGAGCAGGTCGACGCGCAGCTCCTCATCACCGAATCCTTGGCGCGGCGTGATGCCGATGACCTGGTAGGTACCACCGGCGAGACCGGATACGGATACGGTCGGGTGCTGCATGAGCGGGACACGGCCCAGACGCTCCCAGAGCGCCTCCGTGATCACCACCGGAGGCGACATCGCCTCGATGTCCGAGTCGATGAACCAGCGCCCCTCGAGCAGCTGCTCGCGGTGGATCTGCGAGAACGCGGGATCCATCACCCGCGCCGGAACCTGGGTTATCCCCTCCGGCAGCTGCACGTCGAGCGACACTCCCTGCGAGATGCGCGCCGTGTGGCTGAACCCGAACCGTTCGGACACCCGGCTGAAGCGCTCATCGAACTCGTCTGCGTCGACCGGCGACCCGTCGTCGCTGCTGACCGAGACCACGACGGTGGCCGCTCGCCCGCCCCACCGGTCCGACTGCTCGGCCTGGAACTGTCGCTGGTACTCCGAGATGGCCACCACAGCGGTGAGCGCGCCGACGGAGACCGCTATCCCGATCAGGCTCAGCAGCACCCGCAGCTTGTGCACGCGGATCTCCGCCCATGCGTCTGCGAGCGCGCCGAGGAACCCGGTCATGAGTCACCCCCCAGCGATGCCGATGGCACCGAAGCCGCAAGGGTCGAGGCCTCGAAAGCACGACTGAGGTCGGCTGTCTCCAGCCGACCAGCGTCCAGACGGTAGTGCCGACGCGCGCGTGCAGCGACGTGGAGGTCGTGCGTGATGGTGACCAGCGCAGCATCCGTCTCGGTGGCGACCTCGTCGAGGAGCGACATGACCGATGCTCCGGTGTCGATGTCGAGCGCTCCCGTCGGCTCGTCGGCGAGGATCAGGACCGGCTTGCGCACCAGCGCCCTGGCGATCGCGACACGCTGCTGCTCGCCGCCGGAGAGCTTGTCGGCGATCTGCTCGACTCGATGCCCGAGGCCCACACGCTCCAGCATGTCCGCGGCGATCTGGCGCCGGTTCCAGAACATCCGTCCCTTGGCGTGGCCGAGCGGCATCATCACGTTGTCGAGAGCGGTGCGCCCTGGCAGCAGATTGAACTGCTGGAAGACGAAGCCGACGTTGTCTCCGCGCAGACGGTCGAGCCGCCCTGACCGCATCCGGCGCACCTCACGGCCCTCGAAGGAGACCGTTCCCGACGTCGGAGCATCCAGCATCCCCAGGATGTTGAGCAGGGTCGACTTGCCGGATCCCGACCGTCCGACGATCGAGACGTGATCCCCTGCCCCCACCTCGAGGGTGATGCCGCGGAGGATCTCCAGCCGGGAGTCGTCGGCGAGGAGGACGCTCTTGGAGACGTCTTCGAGCGCGACGAGGCTCACCAGCTCATCCCGCTGTCACACTGCTCGACCCCCGGGGACACCTCGTAGCAGAACTCCTCGACTGGCGCGACGAATCCCGGCACGAACTGGCGGATGCTGTCGCCGTCGGCCAGCCCCTCCTTCACCTCGACCATCACTCCGTCGTTCACTCCGAGCGTGACCGCCCGCTCCTCCGGGTCGCTGCCGTCGCCCGCATCCACCCAGACCTTGCCCGAACCCGCCCCGCCCTGGACCGCCGTGACCGGGATCACCAGAGCATCGTCGACCTGGCCGAGGGCGAGATCCATCTTCGCGGGGAGACCTGCGAAGACTGTCTGATCGGCGGGGATCGCGCAGCGCACGTTCGCTGTGCCCTCCGCAGTGACCTGCACCCCGACTCCGGTGCAGGCGAACGGCGCGGGCCCGCCCGTGATGGTGACCGTCGCCTCTGTCGGTGCGTTGACCAGGCGGTACAGCTGCACAGGGTCGACGGTGGCGAGCAGATGGTACTTCGCGGGCGTGATCTTGTACGTCTCGGTGCCGACGGTCGTCGCCTGCCCCTTGACGATCGCAAACTCCGAGACGTCGCCGGCCTCCGGAGCGAGCACGTCGATGTCCTTGCGCGGCTCTTCCTGGCGCACGGTGTAGAGCTTCTGGCCCGCAGCCACCGTCGCGCCCTCCCCCACGTGCACCGCGAGCACCGTGCCGTTGAGCTCGCTGCGAACCGTGTAGGCCTCGTCGCGCGCCACGTTGCCGGTCAGGCTCAGCGCGTTCACCACCTGGCCGCGTTCCACCAGCACCACAGGGTCGGTGATCGCGGACTCGGGGCTGACGACGCTCTCCGCGCGATCCGGGAAGAAGGCGATCTTGACGAGCGCCGCGGCGCACGCTCCGAAGACCACGACGAGAAGCAGGGGGAAGATCCAGCGACGCCAGACGATCACGAGTGCCTTTCCGGCAGCACCGCCCTGGCACGCCTGCGGTCAGCGTATACAGAGATCGAAATCTCGTCAGGCGGACGCGACCGCGTGTCGGGGCAAACGCGCTCAGGCGCGGAGTGCCTCATGCCGCACGACGAGCCAACCGCTGGGGACCGAGAGCCGGTCCGCGTGCGGCGAGCACAGATCATGCGCCTGAGGATCGTTCGCGGCGCCGAGCGGGCCGAGCGCCGCCATCTGATCGCCATAGTCGTAGGTGAGGGTGGCCACGGCCTCTCGCGCGCAGCCGACCTTCGAGCACAGTCGTCCGTCCATCTCCGTCAGCGTACGGCGCACACCGGTCGGCGTTGCGGAGGCCGCGCCGCGCGGGCCCGGTACCGCCTAGACTTTCGTCATGCCTCGTCGCCGTGCCACCCACGCCTCTGCGGCGCCTCGGCGCGGTGCACGGCACGGGCGACACGGGCGACTCGGTCGCAGTGAAGTCGTGCGTCCGCCGTTGGCCCCGCTCGATGGCCGGCTCGACAGGTTCGATCTCACGGTCGGCACGGCCGTCGAATTCCTCCGAGGCACCTGGCCTGAGTTGCAGGAAGTCAGGTTCGAGATTGGCGCGATTCCTGGATTCGACGCGTCCGAGGAGGTCCCGCGCTGGCACCTCGACCGGAAGAATCAGCGCATCGTGCTGTTCCGACTCCCCATCGAGCGGCTTCTCCCGCCGGGCCACGACGATGCAGCCCACCGACGGATGGCGATCGAGAGCGCCGTTTTCCGGGCCGCTGCGGAGTACGTCGGCCGTGAGCCGTGGGATCTCGGCCACGACCACTGACTCAGCGCTCCCGTGCGCTCGCGCGCTCGTCAGGGATAGACCGTGATGGCCTTCTCGACGCCCCCGCTCGCGTGAACCGGCAGGACGGCGAGCGCTCCCTGGGCCGTCAGCGTCACAGCTGCATGCACCGAACCGGTCGTGCGCATCCGATACGTCGTGTCGGGATCCAGTTCGATCCCGCCGGATCCTCCTGCCGCCACGACGATCTCCTGCGGACTGCCACCGTCGAGGGACTCGATCGAGACCGTCACGTCCTGCGCGGATGTGTTCGCCACCTGCAGCCTGGCAGTTGGCCCGGCCGGCACTGCGAACACGACTTCGGCATCGATCTCGGGCGCCGGCGTCACCCAGGCGAAGTCCGAACCGAGCCCGAATCCATCCTGTTCCCGGATACCACCCACGAGCGGGACATCGGATTCGACCTCTACGGTGTACCGCCCAGGTGCCAGAGCGTTGAGCGCCACCTGGGTCGGCAGATCGGCATCGACCGGAACCGTGAACTCATCGACCGTAGCTGTGGAGCCCTCCGCCCGCACGCGCACCTGTACTCGCGCATCCGAACCAGGAGAGAGCACTCGCAGAACGGCCATCTCCGCATCATCGCCGACGGCGGGGAACGCCTGCACCCCGGTGAAGACGAGCTTCTGCTGCGGGCCGGCGACGGCGTCCTGAAGGTCGATGCCTGCAGGGTCCAGTACGCGAACGAGCGAGGACTGGAGGACGGCTCTGATCGGGGCGCCGACCGCGCTCACCCGGACGATGGGCGCCGCATTGCCCGCGGCAACCGACGTCAGCGCAAGCCCGACCTGCGATCTGGCGGGAACGATCACAGTGCGAGCGCTCCGAGCTGTGCCGTAGACGGAGAGCGTCACGGTCGACGGGACCTCCGCCGCGTTCGTGAGGATCACGATGTCTTCAGTGCCGGTGTCGGTGCTGCCACCGACGAGCCATGAGTCCAGTCGTGGCACACCGCACGGCAACGCGGCATACCCCGCGAGATCGTCCGCGGCGATCGTGACGGATTCGGCGCCGGCGATCAACGGCGCCTCCCGCCCGTCCACCTCGCTGGTGAGGACCTGCGCGCCGCCACCATCCCCGAGATCAGGTGCAGCCAACTCCTCGGACGTCGGTGATCCCGACGTCCCGCCGTCGGTGATGCTCGGTGATGCTGCGGAGAGCATCTTCAGCGGAGTCGACAGATCACGACCGAGAGCTCGAAGATCTCCGTTGCAGACGAGAACGCTGTCGCCGGGAACCGGGGTGACGTCGACCTGGGCCGGATCGTGGCGGACGATCGGCCAGGGCGCGTGAACCGCAGTCGCGACGCCGACCACGCACGCCGCTATCACCGCGATACCGGTGACGACCCTGGCGCCGGTCGCTGCGACCCGGAATGCGCGTGTCCCACTCATCGGTCCTCCTCCGCGTCCGGTCCGGATGGCTGATCGAGGTCGTTCGGCCGGACCGGCTCACCCTCTTCGTCGGCGCCATCGACCGCAGGCGAGGGCTCAGCGATCGGGGCCAGTGCTTCGTCTGTCAGAGCAGCGGCATCCTGCGGATCCTCAATCGTCCCGATCGGGTCTTCCTGGACGTGTTCTGCGTCTTCCGCATGACGCGGAAGAATCATCGGCTCTTCCGGCGCCCTGCCGACGATGCGCGACTGCGCGCGCGCTGCCCGACGCGATGCGCGGGTCGGAATCGACAGCAGAAGTGCCGCAAGCACCGCCATCAGCTGAATGGTGATCACCAGACGGGCGGTGCCCTGCTGAGTCGCGCTCAGGGATGGCGGGTCTGCGACTTCGGCCTCCAGACGCCAGAGCACTCCGCGATCGGTGGTCCCCGCATGCACGAGTCCTGCACGCTCGTCGATAGAAGCGACCGCTGCGGTGCGGAGGGCGCGGGCCTTGTCCCCTTCACCCGGCACCTGGGCGACCAGCACGTAGCTGATGCCCTTGGCCGCCAGCTCGCCCGGAGCATCGAAGTCACGCGCGGAGAGGAGATCAACCGAAAGGCTGGAGATGTCCGCACCCTGGGGCTCGCTGGCGGTGGAGATCATGGTCGACTGCGACCCGAGGGTCTCGCTGGCCCCCCACGCGACCTCTGCGGCCAGCCCCCCGTCGTTCTGCGGAGTGAGCACGAGAGTCGCGATCGGCCTGTCCCCGGCAGCCTGAGCCGCGACATACGCCGGCAGAGTGGATTCGGGGCCGTTCGTGAGGACGGAACGCCCCGCGTGCATCGCAGTGAGCGCGGGAACAGCACACACGGCGAGCGTGAGGGCGGCCGCGAACACGGTGAACACACGCAGTCGCGGCATCGTGAGAGCGGTGTCCAGGGTGACGAGCGCGGCGCCGACGACGCCGACCCACGCCAAGCTGAGGCCGGCACCCGGCCAGATCGCCACCGGGGTCCCCTGCGCGAAACTGACCGTGATGCCGACCGCCAGGAAAGCGGTCGCCAAGCCTGCCAGTGCGACCACGAGCAGAGTGACACCCGCGCGCCACCGCGGCGCCACGGCCGCGCCGAGAGCGAGCACCGCGACGGGCACGCACAGCAGCGGCGCCCAGACCGCCACCGATGCGGGGACGAACGTCGCCCAGCCCGCAAGGTCCGACGTCGGGAATCCGGTGGCGATGGCGAGGCGTCCGGCGGCGTCGGCTGCCGCCTGCGGACCCGCCCAGATCAGACCGGGGTCTCCCAGAAGCGCGAGTGGAGTGCCGTGCGCGAGCTGCCAGAAGACGAGCGGAGCGAACAGCGCGATCGTCGGCACCGGCAACCACAGCAGGCGCCCTGCACCTCGGAACTGCGCGGTCCCGAGCACGATGCCCAGGGCGATGATCCAGAGCAGAGCGAGCGCGGGTGCCAGCGACGGAGCGCAGGCGACGACGGCTGCGAGGAGCAGCGACGCGCTTCCGGCCGCACCCCAGGAGCGGTGCGCGACGACGGCGCTGTGGAACAGCCACGGGAGCAGGAGGTGCACGAGCACGGCGGTCGGGCGTGCGTCGACGAGCGCGGTGAGGAAAGTCGGCGCGAGTGCCCACGCGACACCCGCGAAGATCCGAAGGCCCCCGCGGTCGGTCACTCGCGTGGCGGCGAACCACCCGCCGAGGACGGCGAGTGGAAGAGCGAGGATCCACAGGAGCACCATCGCGAACGATGGCCCTGCGGGCCACAGCGACCCCAACACCGCCACCACCGCGGCGAAGGGATCCGCGGGACCGACGAGATCGAGGGCGATCCCGCGCATGCCCCAGGCGGCGTCGCCCCAGAGCGCGGCGACCGTCTGGCGAAGGGGCAGCAGGCCGCCACCGCCCAGCGCCGGCCATGCCAACAGACTCGTGAAGGACGCGATGCTGACGACGAGCGCCGCAAGCACCGCCCAGGCTCCGCCTCCCGAGAAGAAGCGCAGTTCGCTGACGGCGCCCCCTTCGCTGCCGTGTCCGTCGTCCAGACGCCGTCGCAGATCCGAAGAAGTCACCCGCAGCGGCGCGATACTCGCCCATGTGGAGGTGCGGAAGGCCCGGATCCTCGCGCGCGAGCGGGTGACCGCACCGACGCGGAACATCGCGGCGAGCGCTGCCCCCCATTCGGGGAAGACCGCTTCCGGTCGTTTCCCGACGAGGTGGCTGATCGAGCGCCAGAGGGCGAGAGGAAGCAGGCTGAGCCAGTGCAGCGGCACGGCGAGGGCCGGCGCGTACGCCAGGCGACGGTGAAGCTGCGCGAGACGGGTGACGTACGCTCTGCGCGACCGTCCGGTCGGCAGCGCCGCCGGGCCACCGGGCGCAGCGGAGATCCGCGCACTCGGCGCGAGAACCACCCGCCCGCCGCCGAGGCGGGCGCGCACGCCGAGGTCG
>JBOGEI010000180.1:0-7677 GCA_050701935.1 Microbacterium sp. | reverse complement strand
CGGCTACGAGCCCCTCGTGGTGCGCCCGAACGCCAAGGGCCGCATCCCGTGGACGGAGAACCTCCGCTCCGCCGTCTCGCGCTGGTTCTTCGAAGACCGCCTCGCACCGCTCACCCAGGCAGACATCGACGCGGTCGACGCGCATGGCGCACACGCCTCCGTCGAGGTCGAATCGGCCTCGACCACCGATGCAGTGGACAACGGGAATGCCGACCGCCCGGCGCACTGATCGATGGCGCCCGAGTGCGACGTTCGGACTCTCTGTCTCCGGCGTCGCGCTCGGATTCCTCGTGGGCGGGTTCCAGGGGGCCTTCGGTGCCTTCGTCATCGTCGTCGGTGTCGCGGCGGTTCGTCGATCGCGGCGACACCAGACATCCATTCCGAAAGCGGCATGTACCTTCGAGGTGCTGAATCGGTTCGACCTGCCGATCGCGACCCTCGTGTTCCGACCGGCGGACGACGATGTCACGAGGATGACCGATCACCTGCGCGAGCGCGGGTGGAGCATTCTCGAACCGCCCTTGGACGGACCGCTGGCGCCGGTCGGCCGGGTGGGTGTCGCGTTTCAGGGTGATCGGAGCCTGGTGGTGCACGATCATTCTGGGCCCCGCGCCCGCCGGTGTCTCATCGCCGATCGGGTGAGTGGACTTCCGGTCGACTGGGGGCGGGCGGCCCAAGAATCCGGCTACGTGCTGCTGCTCGTGGACGACGGTGGGTCGAGACCGGGAACGGTGCCGACGCTGGGGGCCTACGCGCGTCTCCAGGGCATGGATCACACGCGTCGAGACTAAAAAATATCCGGGTCAGCGGCAAATTTGACTTCCCCTGGTTCCGGGCTATGGTCGGAGGTTACGCCAGCCATCGAAGGGGAAGCGAGTAACCATGTCCGGAAAGTCCATCCAGGGTCGCGACAGCAAGAAGGCGCCGCAGCTCTCGCTCAAGGAGAAGCGAGCAGCGAAGCGGGAGAAGAACGCACCGGCCGAGTTCATCAAGCCCCGCAAGGGCGCGAAGGGCTGAGCGGGACCGTTTGGGCGGGCGCATCTCGCTGCGGTGTGATGCGCCCGCCCATGGCGCTCAACGGAAGGTGCGGGTGACGCCGCTCGCGATCTGCGTGAGCTGGATGTAGATGAGGAACCGCAGTAGCGGTCGGAACAGCGGACGGAGCATACGGCGACCGCGACGACGAGGGGTGAACTCCCAGGTGAGGGTGGCTCGGAGCTGCATTCCGCCTGCGGCATGTTCGAGGTCGAATGCGATCTGTCGAGCGCTCGATCGCGCGGCGTAAGGGTGGGAGAGGCGCCACCGGAGGTGCGCCGGTTTCTCAGTCTCCACCAGCTCGATGCGCATTCGGCGGAAGCCGTCCTTCACCGCTATCGGTCGGCCATCGGGGGCGGACGTGGTGGCCTCGGCCTCCCAGACTCCCGCTGCAGCGGTCGGATCGATCGAGCCCACGGCCGGCTCCCATTCGGGAATGCGGCCCGCCGACGACAGCAGGGCCCACACGTCGTCGATCGGCGCCGGGACGAAGATGGAGCGTGTGCCGGACAGTTCGTCCCTGCCGGTCATCGACTGTCGCGCGAGGGCGAGCCGCTGCATCTCGTCCACACGGATGATCAGGGCTTCCCGATCGACGTCGAGCCGCGACAGGATCTCGGCGATGAGACCGCTCGGCTCGTCGAGGAGTGCACGCAGCACGGCTGCGGAGTCGCCGCGGCGGCCTCCGCTCGATGCCGCATTCCAGACCGCGAGCGCCCGCTCGGTCCATTCGTATCCCGAGGTCTCGTGGAACACGATGCGACCGGAGTTCTCGGGATCTGCGACGATGCCCACGAGCTCGAGCTGAGCCGCGTGCTGGTCGGCGACGGCAGCTCGTGCCGCGTCGAGGCTGACACCCATGCCGCGCAGGATCTGCCCGCCGGTGTCGGGGTCGAAGGTCAGGGCGAGGAGCAGGTGATCGATGTCGGCGTCGCGTACCCCGAAGCGCGAGGCCTCCTCCATTGAGGCCAGCGAGAGTGTGTGCATGGTGGAAGCGGCCTGGACGAACCTGTTCATGACTTCCTCCGCGGAACGACGATGGTGGGATCGATCCTCTTCGCGTGCTTCTTGTGCACGGCCTGGCGGGTGACGCCCAGGGCATCGGCGATCGCCTGCCAGCTCATTCCGGACCGCAGCGCGGCCTCCACCTGACGAAGTTCGAGGGCATCGGCGAGTGTGCGCAGGGAAGCCACGGCACGCAGACCCGCTCGAGGGTCGGTCGTGTCCGCAGCGACCTGGGCGATGTCGAGGGATTCCATGCTGTCAACCTACGTTGCTAATCGTGCGGCTGTCAACCTGGGTTGCTATCGGAGCGAGGTGTGCGCTCTCACTCCCCCGAGCCCTCTTTGAACTGTCGTTCCCAGTCGCGCAGCTCCGATCGACCGATCAGCGAGTCCAGGGACACCTGGAACAGCAGCCCCTTGCGCGCGTTGACCTGCTTGATGTTGTCGACTATCTGAGTGGTTACGGCCACTAGCGCCTCTCGCACCTCGGCGACGCGCTCGTCCGGCGCATCCCACAGATCGGGGCGGGTGAGCAGATCGAGCAGGTAGTCGGGCTCGAGCGCAGCGACGAGGCGGGCGAGCTTGTCGGAGTACTCCGCCTCGGCGAGCACACTCTGGTCCTCCCCCGCTTTCGCGTCCAGACGCACGAACAGCTGCTCGACGTGCGAGGCGAGCGCATCGATGCCCGCGGCCGTCTCGGCGGCGACGGGGTTGTTCGGCACGGTCGCATAGTCGGTGCGCAATTCGCGCAGACGGTTCACGCGCAGCCGGATGCCGGCGGGCACCGGGTCGGCAGCCACGGCGGGTTTCGGGGCGCGGCGGCGCCGGGCGAGCAGACCGATCGCCGTGCCTGCCGCAGCGAGGAGCACGACGCCTCCGATCGCGACGGGGAGAATCCAATCCCCTCCCCCTCCGGCGCTGCCATCCGATGACGACGGCGTCTCCTCGACGATCTGCAGCACGGTTTCGACGAGAGCGGTCTGAGTGTCCCCGCCAGCAGCCGCTTCGTTCGTGTTCGCGATCGCCAGCGCATCGTTGCTGTCCATCACCGTCGAGGCCGCCTGGATGTCCTCGCCGATGGCGACGACCACCGTCTTCTGCGGAATCTTCTCGCTGATCCGCGTGAGCAGTTCCAGGTCGTACACCTTGCCGAGGTCGGCATCCGAGGGAAGCACCACGACCGCGATCGAGCCGTCACCGGGAATGACGTCCGTCAGCGCAGCGGTCAGAGCGTCGCCGCCCTTGACCCCGGAGGCGATGTACAGGTCTGACGACTGCAGTGCACCGGTGACAGCGTCGGTGACCCCGCTCAGGTCGGATGCCGCGGCGATGATCATGCCCACCTCAGAAGTTGTTGATCACGGAGGCGAACACGAGGTCGATCCGTTCGGCGTCCGAGGCGTCGAACATCTGGCCGCCGGTGGCATCCGCGATGCGCTGCAACGCCGAGGTGTCGGCGCCGGAGCCGTAAGCGATCGGGAAGATGCGCACCGGGGCATCGGTGCCGCCTTCCTTCGTGCTCTTGCCGATCTTCGCGATCAGCGAGTCGAGCGAGGTCGTGGAGTCGGTGTCCTCGCCGTCGGAGAGCACGACGATCGCGTTGATGCGTCCGGGTTCTGCACGCTCGCTCATGGCTTCGTATGCCGTGAGGATCGCGTCGTACAGGGGCGTGCCGTTGCGCTGCGCGTAGCGCAGGTCGTCGAGGGAGGAGTCGAGCTTCTCCCCGTCGGCGCCCAGTGCTGTGACGTCACGCAGCACCTGAATGCCCTCGCCCGCGTCGGACGAGACGCCGGTCGTGAACGCCCAGACGCCGACCTCGTCGGTCGAGCGGAAGTGGTCGAGAGTGGTCTGGGCACCCTCGATGGCGCCGTCGAGCCGCGAGCGACCGTCGCCGATCGGGTCGTCCATCGAGCCGGAGATGTCGATGAGCTCGAGCACCGACGAGGGCTTGCGCACCTGCGTCCACTGGTCGATCGCGGTGGAGATGACATCGACCTCGGGCTTGGGCAGCGTCACCGTCGGCTGCGCCGGGTCGACGCCGAAGTTCGCGGTGAACAGCTCTCCGAGCGGGACCGACTCGTCGAGCGGACGGAATCCGTACTCGGGCAGGATCTCCTGGGCGGGCTTGGTCTGCAGGAACTTGGCGAAGGCCTCGCCGGCTGTCCGCTGCTCGGGCGTGACCCATTCCGCGCCGAGAACGGTCACCGGGTTGTCCGACCACATCGAGCCACCGGAGGGATAGACGGCGACGAGCTTGGTCTTCGGCGGGGTCAGGGTCTCGCCCGGCTGAACGGTGTGCGAGTCGGGGTTGCCCTTGTTGTAGTTCAGCAGCGATGTCTCCTCCAGTGCGACGGCCGAGACGTAGGCCGATCCGTTCGCACCGTTCTGCGTCTCGTCATAGAGGGTCGACAGAACGTTGCCGGTGGTGTCGCCGTAGTGGATCACGCATTCCTCGAACACGCGCGAGAAGTCTGCGGCGGCATCCACATCGGCCGAGGTGAGACCTTCGGATTTGCCGGATGCCTCGTACGACTGCATCAGGATGGTCGAGAGCCCGGTGGTCGAGGTGTTCGGGTTCGTCTTGGAGATCTTGAACGCGCCCCAGATGTCCTTGCCGACGCTCCCCCAGCCGTCAGGGTTCTGGCACAGGCCCTCGAGCTCGGTGATGCTGATGGGTTCATCCGGCCAGCCGAGTGCCTTCGCCATCGGCTCCGGCATCCCGAAGACGACAGGGGTGCGGGTGAACGACGCTGGCGCACCGACGAGGTTCGATGACGCCGCCGCGGCGACCCGGTCGGTCCAGACGGTGGAGGCCGGCGACCAGAGCGTCGGCCACAGCGCGCGATCGTCGCTCGGCCAGTCCTCGCCCGAGGTGAGGTAGCGCGCGGCATTGCCGGATGAGACATTGGTCGGTCGCACGGTGGCACAGGTGTCGAGCGCGTCGTGCTCCGGGGACTCCTTGAACGCGGTCGCCAGCTCATCGAGCATGTTGACCTTCTCCGACGAGGTCGCGATGGTGATGTGCGTGCAGCCGTCGTCGGGGAAACCCTGGCTGCCCTCGGGCGTCGGGTCTTCTCCCCCGCCTGTGCAGGCCGCCAGTACCAGGGCGACGATGGCTGCCGTCGCGAGGGCGGCAGGTATGCGCCGGAGGCCGGTTCTTCGTGCGGTGCGAGGCGCGCTCATGCGCCTAGGCTACCGAGATATCGGCCTCCCGCTCACTGGATTCCTGCGCGCATGAACTCCTCGGCAGCTCGCACCTGCTCCGCAGACGGACGGATGCCCGTGTAGAGCACGAACTGCTCCAGCGCCTGCAGGGTTGCGACTTCGGCTCCCGTGATCACGGTCTTGCCCGCAGCGCGAGCCGCGACGATCAACGGTGTCTCAGCGGGAAGGGCCACGACGTCGAACACGACGGATGCCGCGGCGATCGCCTCGACCGAGAACGCCAGGGCAT
Organism: Microbacterium sp.; assembly: GCA_050701935.1. Classification (GTDB taxonomy): domain Bacteria; phylum Actinomycetota; class Actinomycetes; order Actinomycetales; family Microbacteriaceae; genus Microbacterium. The sequence continues at coordinate 2,184 of JBOGEI010000180.1, read as the reverse complement.
GCTCCGCTGAACCGCCGGCCATGCCGATCGGTGTGACGTTGACGAGTATGTCTGCCGCGGCACCATCGGCATCGGGGCTCCAATCGAAGCCGTACAGTTCGGCGAGGGCGCGTCCGATCGCCTCATTGCGCGCGACGATCGTCACTCGGGTGAAGCCGGCGTCTCGGAACGCGGCCGCGGTGGCCTTCGCCATGCCTCCCGAGCCGCGCAGCAGAACCGAAGAGGACGGGTCGAGGCCGCCACGCTCGATCAACTGCGCGATCGCGGAGTAGTCGGTGTTGTGGGCGGTGAGCACGCCGCCGTCGTTGACGATGGTGTTGACCGAGTCGATGGCGCTCGCCGAAGGATCCATCCGGTCGACGAGTGCGATCACGTCTTCCTTGTAGGGCATCGAGATCGCGCAGCCGCGGATGCCGAGCCCGCGAACGCCCGCGATGGCCTGACCGAGGTCTGTCGGCGCGAACGCCTTGTAGATCCAGTTCAACCCGAGTGCCTCGTAGAGGTGGTTGTGGAAGCGCGTCCCGTTGTTGCTCGGCCGGGCCGAGAGCGAGATGCACAGCGTCATGTCCTTGTTGAGCAGCGTCACCCGATCAGGCTACTCGCGACCCGGTCGTGCCCGAACGATGCGGTGTCCGAATACCGCCAGCACGCGCACGGCCGTCCTCGGAAGATGAAGATGGCGCGGGAATGCCGACGAACAGAGGAGAAGTGGATGACACCGCAAACCGAGTCGCGCACGCGGACCGCGCAGGGCGGCGTGCTCGTGCAGTTCCTCCTGCTCGCCCTCACCTGGGGTGCGAGCTTCCTGTTCGTCGCGATCGCTCTCGACGGATTGTCGCCGGCTCAGGTGGTGCTCGGGCGCTTGGTGACGGGCGCGGTCGCGCTCGCGGTGATCTCCCTGATCGGCCGTCACCGCCTTCCACCATTCGGCAAGGTGTGGGCTCACCTCCTCGTCGTGAGCCTGCTGCTCTGCGTCATCCCCTTCCTGCTCTTCGCCTGGGCACAGCAGGACATCTCGTCCGGGCTCGCGAGCATCTACAACGCGACGACACCTCTCATGACGATGCTCATCTCGCTGATCGCGCTCCGCGAAGAGCGCGCGACGAGAGCGCGCGCCGTCGGCATCGCTGTCGGATTCCTCGGCGTGGTGGTGGTGCTGGGGCCGTGGAGTGGGCTCGGCACCGGGACCGCGCTCGCGCAGCTGGCCTGCCTGGGGGCGACGGCGAGTTACGGCGCGGCCTTCGTCTATCTGCGCCGATTCGTCTCCCCTCTCGGTCTCGCCGCGATTCCGGTCGCAACCGTGCAGGTGGGTCTCGGCGCCATCGTGATGCTCGTGCTCACGCCGATGATCGCGGCGGTGCCGATGTCGCTGACAACGCCCGTCGTTCTGGCCGTCGTGGCGCTCGGCGCTCTGGGCACCGGGCTCGCCTACGTGTGGAACACCAACATCGTCGGAGCCTGGGGTGCGACCAATGCCTCGACCGTCACCTACCTGACGCCGGTGGTCGGGGTGGCTCTGGGCGCGATCGTGCTTGCCGAGGAGATCTCTTGGAATGAGCCCGTCGGTGCGATGGTCGTGATCCTCGGCATCGCGATCACGCAGGGGCGCATCCCGCTCGCCCGCCGCTGAGGCCAGCGGATTCGGGGGCTAGAAGACTGAGGCGCCCCACTTGCAGGACGAAGTCTCTATCGTCAGATCGAGCTATCTCTTCTATGGTGAAGGTGCATGCGCAAGGGGATTGATCGTCTACGTCTCTTCCCAGGAGGCGGCAGCCCACCCCAGGGGCAGACGATCCGTGCATGCGATTGGGCCCTCTCGAGTAGTTCAGTCCCCAATGGGCTACTCGAGGGGGCCGCTATCGTCCGCCCTCGCGCCGAAGCGAAATTTGTCCCCCAAAAGGGGGACAAGCGCTTCGAAAAGGAGCTAAGCTGTTTCTGACGCACCCTCCGGTCGTCTTCGGCCCTCATCGCTCCCCCCGCGGTGAGGGCCACACCATTTTCTGGGGCCCTTCTGCTCCCTGCGCCCGCCGATCGACCACATGACGGCCGGATGCCGCTCGTGCAACATTTGGATTACCTTCTTGCCGCGGCTATTCCCCTCGGGGCCTCCTCCACTAGCGTTAGCGATGTCGGGGCATCCCTGCGTCGGCTTCTTCATCAGCAGAACAGGCAGTACATGAGCAC
>JBOGEI010000179.1:0-7706 GCA_050701935.1 Microbacterium sp. | reverse complement strand
GCACGATCCGGGGTGGCTTCGACTCGCTTCACCAGGAGATCGGCGACGTTCGCTTCGGGATCGGCGGGGACGATCGCGGGGACTTCAAACTGGACCACGGCAGCTCCTTCGGTACCGGTCGGGCACGGACTTGGTTTCGAGTCTAGGGTATGGAACCCAGTCGCGCCCGAGGTGAAACTCGGTCGCGAGCGGGGGCGCGGTGAGAAGAAGACCCTGGCGGATCCCCGGCACGGCGCTAGACTTCACCACGATGTTCTACTGGCTGATGAAGTACGTCGTGATCGGCCCCGTGGTCAAGGGCGTGTTCCGCCCTTGGATCGTGGGGCGCAAGAACGTGCCCGCGAGCGGCGCGGCGATCCTCGCCAGCAACCATCTCTCCTTCGCCGACTCCATCTTCCTGCCGTTGGTGATCGACAGATCAATGTCGTTCCTCGCGAAGAGCGACTACTTCACGGGCCGTGGCATCAAGGGCTGGGCCACGAAGTTCTTCATGAAGGCCACCGGTCAGATACCCATCGACCGATCCGGCGGCAAGGCTTCCGAAGCGTCTTTGAACACGGGGCTTCAGGTGCTCGGCGGCGGCGATCTGCTCGGGATCTACCCCGAAGGCACGCGCAGTCCCGATGGCAAGCTTTACCGCGGACGCACCGGCATAGCCAGAATGGCGCTGGAGGCGAAGGTCCCGGTCGTGCCCGTGATCATGGTCGACACCGATACGGCCATGCCGATCGGCAGGAGGCTGCCGCGAATCGTGCGAGTCGGCATCGTGATCGGGGAGCCTCTCGACTTCTCCCGATACGCGGGTATGGAGAACGACCGCTACATCCTGCGTTCGGTCACCGATGAGATCATGGTCGCTCTGCAGCGGCTGGGGGAGCAGAAGTACGAAGACGTCTACGCGTCGACGGTCAAGGACCGCCTCCCCACCCGCGTCACATAGTCTTCGGACGGATCTCGGTCGGATCGGCGACCACTAGGCTGGAATGCATGCTCCCGCACCACATCGAAGCCCTTGATGCATGGCGCTCGCTTCCCATCAAGCAGCAGCCGCAATGGCCCGACGCGGACCGCGTCGCCGACGTCTCCCAGCAGATCGCGACACTCCCGCCGCTCGTGTTCGCCGGTGAGGTGGACAACCTCCGCGACCGGCTCGCGCGTGCGGCGTCCGGTCGCGCGTTCCTCCTTCAGGGCGGCGACTGCGCTGAGACCTTCGCGGGAGCGACAGCCGAGCAGATCCGGAACCGCATCAAGACCGTCCTGCAGATGGCGGTCGTGCTCACCTACGGTGCATCGATGCCCATCGTCAAGATGGGCCGCATGGCCGGACAGTTCGCGAAACCGCGCTCGAGCGACACCGAGACGCGTGGCGATGTCAGCCTGCCCGCCTACCGAGGCGACATCGTGAACGGCTACGACTTCACAGAAGGCTCTCGCCAGCCCGATCCCGGTCGGCTCCTTCAGGGGTACCACACCGCGGCATCGACGCTGAACCTGATCCGCGCGTTCACCCAGGGTGGCTTCGCCGATCTTCGCGAGGTGCACTCGTGGAACAAGGGCTTCGCGCAGAACCCGGCGAACCAGCGCTACGAGCGCATGGCGGCCGAGATCGATCGCGCGATCAAGTTCATGGAGGCCGCAGGGGCGGACTTCGACGAGCTCAAGCGCGTCGAGTTCTTCACCGGCCACGAAGGCCTGCTCATGGACTACGAGCGGCCCATGACGCGCATCGACTCCCGCACGGACACGCCGTACAACACTTCGGCGCACTTCCTCTGGATCGGTGAGCGCACCCGCGAGCTCGACGGCGCGCACGTCGACTACTTCTCGAAGATCCGCAACCCCATCGGCGTCAAGCTCGGCCCGACCACATCGCCAGACACGGCGCTCGCACTGATCGACAAGCTCGACCCGAACCGTGAGCCGGGTCGCCTGACCTTCATCACGCGCATGGGGGCTGGCAAGATCCGCGATGCGCTTCCGCCGCTGCTCGAGGCCGTGCGCGACTCGGGTGCTCAGCCGCTGTGGGTCACCGACCCGATGCACGGCAACGGCATCACGACGCCGACCGGATACAAGACGCGTCGTTTCGACGACGTCGTCGACGAGGTGCGGGGCTTCTTCGAGGCGCACCGCGCAGTCGGCACGTTCCCCGGTGGCATCCACGTCGAGCTCACCGGTGACGACGTCACCGAGTGCCTCGGCGGTTCGGAGCACATCGACGAGGCAGCACTGGCCACACGCTACGAGAGCCTGTGCGACCCGCGACTGAACCACATGCAGTCGCTCGAGCTCGCCTTCCTGGTGGCTGAGGAGCTCGAGAAGCGCTGACGCTCCCGTCGCAGAAGAGAAGAAGGCCGTCCTCCCTGAGCATCGGGGAGGACGGCCTTCTCGTTGCTTCCGGGCTCAGCCGCTCAGCTGGATCGAGAGGTTCACCGTGCCGCCACGAGGGAGCGACTTGTCGGGTCCGGGGTCTTGACCGGTGACCTTGGCCATCTCCGCGAAGCCCGGCAGATCGCCCCAGGCGGCGTAGGTCGACTTGAAACCCTGGTCGGCGAGGATCTTCTTCGCGTCGTTCAGGGTCTTGCCTGAGACATCGGGTACGGGGAAGAGCTCCGGTCCCTTCGAGACGATGAGCTGCACGTTGTCGCCCGGACGCCAGTTTCCCTCTTCTGCGCGATCGGCGACACCGATGACCACGTCCTTGGCGACGCTGTCGCTGAAGGTGTACTGGGGGTCGGCGGTGACGACGAGGCCCTTGTCCGTGAGCGTCGAGGTCGCCTCCCCGACCGACATGCCCGCGACATCGGGGAAGTCGCCGGCAGAGACGTACAGCTCCACCGTGTCGTCTTCGAAGATCTCGCAGCCGTCGCCGCAGATATAGGCATCTCCGCCGGCCCTCGGTGTGACGTAGGCGTTGATGACGATGCCTGCGTCGGCGTCGGAGAAGAGCAGGAGCGACTTGTCCGTGACGTTCACGTTGAGGCCGGTGAGGTAGTCGCGAGCGTCTTGCTCTGCCCGCCCGTTCAGTGCGTCGAGGGTGTGGTTGGCCGGACCAGCGGACACGATCACGGCGACGGAGTCGCCCTTGTCGAGGCGGGTGCCTTCACCCGGATCGGTCTCGATCACGGTCCCCGCCGGGATGTCGATCGAGAACTCGTCCTTCTGCGTGGGGACGAAGCCGGCCTCTGTCAGCACTGCGGCGGCATCGTCGTACGTGCTCCCCGCGACGGAGGGGACCGCGATGAGCGAGCCGGGGCCGGAACCGAACCACCAGCCGACTCCGCCGGCGAGCACTGCGAGGAGCAGGACCAGCGTCAGCAGGAAGGCGCCGCGCGCACGCCGCTTGGACGCCCGTCGGCGCAGGAGTGTCGCGTTGTCGAGGGCGGCGGGAGCGGGCGCGGTGGGATCGGCGATCACCATGGTGCCCGGCATCACCTTTGTGAGGTCGCCCGAGTCGGCGTGGCTGTGCTGTGGCGCAGTCGCTCTCGCGGCGGTGGGGGCGATACCGAGGTCGCGCTCGATCTCGCGCAGCCGATCGAGCATCTGCTGGGCATCGTCGGGTCGCTCGTCCGGTGACTTCTCCGTGGCCCAGAGCACGAGCTCGTCGAGCTGTTCGGGGACTGCGGGGTTTCGGGCACTCGGTCGGGGCACCGACTCGGTGGCGTGCTGGAACGCGATCTGCATCGGCTGCTCGCCCTTGTAAGGCTGTTCACCGACCAGCATCTCGTAGAGCATGATCCCGAGCGCGTAGATGTCGCTGCGGGCGTCGGCGGTGCCGCGAGTGACGAGCTCGGGGGCCAGGTAGGCGATGGTGCCCAGCAGTTGCTGTCCGGTGGCCGTGTTCGCGGTAGTGGCCCTCGCCAGTCCGAAGTCGCCGATCTTGATACGACCGTCTTCGGCGAGGAGCACGTTCTCGGGCTTGACATCGCGGTGGACGATGCTGGCGCGGTGCGCGGCGGAGAGGCCGGCCAGGATCGCATCCATGATGGTGATGGTCTGCGGGATCGTGAGACGCTTCTGCTCGCGAAGCAGCTCGCGCAGCGTGATGCCGGGCAGATACTCCATCACGAGATACGCGAGCTCGCCGTCCTGCCCTTGGTCGAACACGTTGACGACATGCGGGTCTGCCAGGCGGGCTGCAGCTCTGGCCTCTTGGATGAAGCGGCTCTGGAAGGCCGAGTCGTCGCTGAGATGCGCGTGCATCACCTTCAGTGCGATGCGTCGTTCGAGGCGGAGGTCGGTGGCCACGTAGACAGTGGCCATGCCGCCGCGGGCGATTCGCGCTCGGACGCGATAGCGGCCGTCGACAAGCCGCCCGATGAGGGGGTCGGCTTGCTGATTGGTCGTCACGTCAGAATTCTATGGAGAATTGCCTGGGAGACAGGGGAGCGGCTCACCCCTCGACCCTGCGGGTTTTCCCGGATGTCGTCAGCTGTAGAGCGCGAGCCAGGCATATGCTTGCGTCTCCCACTGGCCGTACTTGTCCGGATACGCCGAGATCTGCACGGCTTGGGCCGCCGATGTGAACGACATGTTCTCCCAGCCGGCGATGTCCAGCAGCCCGCGCGTCATCTGTCCGTTCGGGTCGCTCTGCCCTCCGTAGAACACGCGGGTGCTCCGGTCGGCGTCCATGATCTGGGCCGGTGTGCCCCACCCGGTGCTCGGGCGCTGCTGGAAGATGCCGAGCGAATCGCGATCGCCCCAGTCGAGGTTGCGCAGACCGGATTCCACCATCCCGGTCGCGAGCGCGATGGCGATGGCGCGATCGGATACGCCGAGCTCGCGGCCGATGCGGATGATGAGCGCCGCGTTCGAGGCCTGCTCCGCGGAGAGCGCCGCGGATTGCTGACCACCGGCCGATGCCGGCGCCGGGGCGGGCTGTGCTGCGGGGCTGGGCGCGCCCTGCACGGCGAGCTTCTGGCCGGGGTAGATGATCGACGACGGCCCCAGGCCGTTCAGCGTGAACAGCGACTGGGTCGTGGTGCCGTACTTCTGCGCGATGCCGAAGACCGTATCGCCGGTGACGACGGTATGGGTCGCTGTGGAAGCGGGGGCAGGGGCCGCGGCCGGGACCGGGGCGGCGGCCGGGGGCTGAGGTGCGGAGGATCCGGAGATGACCAGGCTCTGACCGGGGAAGATGACCGATGCGCGGGTGAGTCCGTTTGCGGTAAGCACGGCGTCAACGGTGGTCGAATACCTCTGGGCGATGGCATACACGGTATCGCCGGCGACGACTTCGTGCGTGGTTGCCGCTGCGGGGGCGGGGGCGGCGGCCGGTGCGACGGGCGCGGCAGCGGTCTGAAGCGTCAGAGTCTGCCCCGGGTAGATCACCGATCGCCAGGAGAGGCCGTTCCAGGTCAGGACGTCTATCGTCTGCAGGCCGAAGCGCGCAGCGATCGCCGAGACGGTGTCGCCCGGCTGGACCACGTAGTTCGGCGGTGCGGCCTGCGCGGGCACCGCAGAGGCAGGCAGGAGACGCTGGCGCTCGACCGGGGCGGTCTCGTGCACGACTGCCGCATCGGCCGGCGCCGCGGTGAGTGTGGTCGCCAGGGCGCCGAGCACCGCAGCAGGTGCTCCGATCCGCAGGTGCCGCGTTCGACGCGTGGCGGTCTTGAGTATCAAGGCTTGCCCCCTTTTCGAGTTTTTCACGCTGACACGGATGTAAACAGAAGTCAACAGAAGTGACGCAAGTGAAAGGTGTGACTGGTGGGTCGGCATGCGGGAGCTCAGCAGAGATGAGATAGTGGCAACGTGTCTGAGAACGTTGCTGGAACCCCTGCCGCTGCTCCCGTCGAGTGGCTGACGATGCCCGACCTCGTCGAGGCGCTCGATGTGCCCCTCGGTCGCGTACGTCGTCTGATCGACGAGCACTACCTCGTGGGGTCGCGTCGCAGCGGCGTCTTCGCAGTGCCCGCCGTGTTCATCGTCGACGGTCACCCGTTGAGCTCGTTGCGCGGAACGATCATCGTGCTTCAGGACGCGGGCTTCTCCGATGATGAGCTGATCGATTGGCTCTTCGCTGACGAGGAGTCGCTGGGTCGATCGCCGATCGATGCTCTGCTCGCAGGACACAAGAGCGCCGTCCGGCGCCTCGCGCGCACGCTCGCCTGAGGCCGTTGCCGCTCAGGCCGAACGCACTGTGGCTGCGCGCGCGAGCTCGCGCAGGTCGCTGACTGCCGCATTGTCGAGCCGCGCACCCGCCAGCGCCCGATCCGCTTCTCGCGCGTAGTCGGCGATCATCGTCTCGACCTGGTCCAGTGCCCCGGAGTCTGCGATCGTCGCCTGCAGGAACGACACCTGCTGCGGCGTCAGTTCCGCGTCGCCGAGCATCTCATCCAGGAGATTTCGCGCTGAGGTGTCGAGGCTCTGCCTCGTGAGCGCGATCAGGACTGTGCGCTTGCCCTCCCGAAGATCGTCTCCGGCAGGCTTTCCGGTGACGGAGGCATCGCCGAACACGCCGAGCACATCGTCACGCAGCTGGAAGGCCATCCCGATCGGATGCCCGAAACTTCTCAGCGCCGATATCTGATCGGCCTCGGCACCGCAGAATGCGCCGCCGAGGACCAGCGGCTGTTCGATGCTGTATCTGGCGGACTTGAGTGACGCCACACGCAGTGCCCGTTCAGCGTGGAGGGCTGCATCGTTCACGCTCCAGGCCGATTCTTCGGCGATGTCGAGGAACTGCCCCGTGGTCACGTCTCGACGCATCCTGGCGTACTCGGAGCGCACGGCGCGGGCGTGCGGCTGTCCCTCGAGAGCCGACTCCAGCAGGTCATCGCTCCACGCGACGAGAAGATCGCCGAGGAGGATGGCCGAAGCGCGGCCGAAGGCCTCGGCATCGCCGGACCATCTCGCATCGCGATGGGACGCCTCCAGTGCCCGGTGAGCGGCAGGGCGGCCGCGACGGGTGTCGGAGTTGTCGATCAGATCATCATGGACGAGTGCGGCCGACTGGAAGATCTCGAGCGCTGTGCAGACATCCCAGAGGGCGGCGGTCTCCGTCGCGTCGCGGTCTCCGAATCGAGCGACCGCGCGCCAGCCGGCGTGGCAGAACCGGGCGCGAAGGCGCTTGCCTCCCGCGAACGTGCCTGCGGCGGCATCAAGGAAAGCCTCCGCATCCGGGCCGTACTCGGATGCCTCGTCTCGCATCTTCGATATGAAACGCTCCAGGTGCGCTGCGATGGCATCGGGGACGGGGGAGGAGGACGGCACGACTCCCAGCATACGTAAAGCAAGGCAAGGCCGAACTGCTAGCCGAGGACGCCTTGGCGCGCGTAAGATGGAAGGCACGATACCCGAGGGGGACGAAATGCCACTCTCCGAACAGGAGCAGCGTCTGCTCGACGAGATGGAACGCCATCTCCTTCACAATGATGCCGACGTCGTGACCGCGCCGTCAGGTGATCGCGCACTGAGCTACCGAAATCTCGTCTACGGTGCGCTCCTTCTGCTCGCCGGGGTCGGCGGTCTGGTCGCCGGGGTCATTCTCGGCGGCGTATGGGGCGTCGTCGTCGGAGTCGTCGGTTTCGCAGCGATGCTCGCCGGCGTCATGGTCGCCGTCACTCCTGTGCGACGCACGACCGCGGCCGAGCCGCGCGAGCGGTCGGCCCCCAAGAAGCACGAGTCCGCTTCGTTCATGGATCGAATGAACGATCGATGGGATCGCCGCCAAGACGGTCACTGACCCTCTCCACCCTCTTCACGAC
>JBOGEI010000178.1:0-7779 GCA_050701935.1 Microbacterium sp. | reverse complement strand
CGGAACGGCAGTGGCAATGGAGCGGATGCTGCCGATGGTGCAGACCCGATGCACGCAGCGCGCGAGCTCGGGTTCACTGTTGCCCGTCGGCTGCTCGATCAAGGGGCAGCCGGCCTCGTATCCCGAGAGCAATCCTCATGACCACTTCCGAAATCAAGCAGGACCGACCGCTGGACGGTTGGCGCATTCTCGTGCCCCGTGGCGGGCCCTGGGGTGACAGCGTCGCTGCGAGTCTGCGGGCGCTGGGCGCTGTGCCCGTCGTCGCACCACTGATCAACTTCGCCCCGACGACCGACCAGGCGACGCTCGACACCGCGCTCGCGCAGCTGGCTGCGGGGGAGTTCGACTGGCTGACCGTCACGAGTGCCACCACGGTCGACGTGCTCTTCGCCCATCGGGCTGACGTGCCGCGTACGACCAAGATCGCGGCCGTCGGCGAGACGACCGCCGCGGCTCTGCAGGCGGTCGGCTATGAGGTCGCGCTGGTTCCGGAGCAGGACAACTCCGCCGAGGGGATGGCGCAGCAGCTCATCGCCCTCGAGAAGGAACCGCGTCGCATCCTGGCCCTGCGCAGCGAGATCGCGAAGCCGGTGCTCAGCCGACTGCTCTCGGAGGCAGGTCACGACGTGCATGGTGTCGTCGCCTATCGCACGGTCGGCGTGCCGGTGACCGAGCGCATCCGCCGCGATGTCGAGAACGGTCGGATCAACGCGATCCTCATCACCAGCGGCTCGGTCGCTGAGCAGGTGCGTGAGCAGTTCCCGGAGATCCCCGACGAGACGTTGCTCGCGGCGATCGGACCGCGGACGGCGAACGACGCGCAGCGCGCAGGCCTGCCGGTGTCGGTCGTCGCCGACCGCCAGACCATCGACGCCCTGATCGATGCGGTCTCGCACTTCACCCTTCCGCACGCCGCCGACGAGTTCGCGCCGTGAGTTTTCCCGATGTCCGACTGAGGCGGCTGCGTCAGTCTCGTGCGGTGCGCGATCTCGTGCGCGAGACGTCGCTGCAGCCGAATCACCTCGTGCTGCCTCTCTTCGTGCGTGAAGGCATCACGGAGCCCGTTCAGATCGGGTCGATGCCCGGTGTCGCCCAGCACTCGCTCGACTCCCTGCGTGCGGCAGCCGTCGAGGCAGCGGAGGCGGGTGTGGGCGGCGTGATGCTGTTCGGCGTGCCCGCGGTGCGCGACGCCCTCGGTTCTGGTGCCGATGATCCGCGCGGCATCCTGAACGTCGCGACCGAGGCGCTGGCTGCGGAGGTCGGCGACGCGCTCGTCGTGCAGACCGACCTGTGCCTGGATGAGTTCACCGATCACGGTCACTGCGGCGTGCTCTCGGCCGACGGCTCGGTGGACAACGACGCGACGCTTGCGCGATACACCTCGATGGCGCTCGCTCAGGCGCGCGCGGGCTCGCGGCTGCTGGGGCTTTCCGGGATGATGGACGGCCAGGTCGCCGTGATCCGCAAGGCGCTCGACGCGGAGGGCTTCACCGACACGCTTCTTCTCGCCTATGCCGCGAAGTACGCGAGCGCCTTCTACGGGCCCTTCCGCGAGGCCGTCGACTCTCAGCTGAAGGGCGACCGTCGCACGTACCAGCTCGATCCCGGCAACCGCCGTGAGGGCGTGCGCGAGGCCGTCGTCGATGAAGCCGAGGGCGCCGACATAGTCATGGTCAAGCCGGCCATGGCCTTCCTCGATGTGCTGCGCGAGGTGCGCGACACCGTGAGTATTCCGGTGTGGGCATATCAGGTATCCGGCGAGTACGCGATGATCGAGGCCGCCGGGGCGAACGGCTGGATCGACCGCCGCGCGGCCATCCTCGAATCCCTGCTCTCCATCCGCCGCGCCGGAGCGGACGCGGTGCTCACGTACTGGGCAACCGAAGCGGCCGGCTGGCTGCGCGACTGAACTCTCCGAGGAGCTCCCCTTCATGACCGACCGCAACGACGACCTCTTCTCCGCTGCCCGTGCGGTCATTCCCGGCGGAGTGAACTCGCCGGTGCGTGCCTACGGCTCGGTCGGCGGGACGCCGCGGTTCCTCGCCTCGGCGAAGGGCGCGAAGGTCACGGATGCCGCCGGTCGTGAGTACGTCGACCTCGTCGCCTCGTGGGGTCCTGCCCTCCTCGGGCATGCGCACCCGGAGATCGTCGCCGCGGTGCAGGAAGCCGCATCGCGTGGGCTGTCGTTCGGTGCGCCGACCGAGGGCGAGGTCGAACTCGCCGCACTGATCGCCGACCGCGTCCGGTTCGGCGAGACCCGTCCGATCGAGCGGGTGCGTCTGGTCTCCACCGGAACCGAGGCGACCATGACGGCGATCCGCCTTGCGCGGGGTGCCACCGGTCGTGACCTGCTGGTGAAGTTCGCCGGGCACTACCACGGCCACTCCGACGGACTTCTCGCCGAGGCGGGCTCGGGTGTCGCCACGCTCGCGCTTCCCGGCTCGGCCGGGGTGCCGGCGCCGATCGCGGCTCAGACCCTCGTGATCGGCTACAACGACCCGGAAGCACTCGCTGCGGTGTTCGCCGAGCACGGTGAGCGCATCGCCGCCGTCATCGTCGAGGCCTCGTCAGCGAACATGGGCGTCGTCGCGCCGCTCCCCGGCTTCAACCGTCTGATCGCCGAGACCGCGCACGCTCACGGCGCGCTGATGATCCTCGACGAGGTGCTCACCGGATTCCGCGTGCACCCGGCTGGTTTCTGGGGGCTGCAGGCCGCCGCGGGCGAGGACTATCTGCCCGACATCTTCACGTTCGGCAAGGTCGTCGGTGGGGGAATGCCGCTGGCCGCGCTCGGTGGACGTGCCGAGGTCATGGACCTGCTCGCTCCGCTCGGACCGGTCTACCAGGCGGGCACGCTGTCCGGAAACCCGCTCTCGGTCGCTGCGGGTCTCGCGACGCTGCGTCTCGCGACGCCCGAGGTGTACGCGAGCGTCGACGCGGCATCCGCACGGGTATCGAGCGCTCTCGACGTCGCACTCACCACGGCGGGTGTGACGCACGCGGTCGCCACGGCGGGCAACCTCTTCAGCGCGTCGTTCCGCGCCTCGGCGCCCAGGAACTACGCCGAGGCGCAGGCACAGGAGTCGTTCCGCTACGCACCGTTCTTCCACTCGCTGCGCGAGCAGGGCGTGGCTCTCCCGCCGAGCGTGTTCGAGGCGTGGTTCCTCACCGCTGCCCACGGCGAGAAGGAGCTGCAGCTCATCGAGGCGGCGCTTCCTGCTGCTGCTGCTGCAGCCGCTGCCGCTCGCCCCTAGTCGACTGCTCTGGGCACCTGGCCATGCTGGGCCAACCGGCTGTGCTGCGCCAGCTGGCTGTGCTGCGCTAACTGGCTGTGCTGCGCCAGGGAGCGCGCGGCTTCGCTCTTCGTCTTGCCGTCAGACGACGCGTGCTCAGACGAAAGAAGACGCGTGCTCAGACGAACATGACGCGACGCGGTGACGCGTCGGTGTAGATCCGACCGAGAGGGCTGATCCACTCGATGTCTCCACCGGGGAGTTGTCGGGCATGCCACCGGTGCTTCTCGTCGACATCAGGATGTTTGAGCGCATGATGCCCCACGCAGAAGTGGCTGAGGTTCTCGATCGATGTCTTCCCGCCCTTCGCATGATCGTGATTGTGGTCGACCTGGCACCGGTGGACAGGTGTGCGGCAGCCGGGGAATCGACAGTGCTGATCTCGGGCCTGGAGATGCCGGCGCATCGCCGCGGTCGGAGTGTAGGCAGACGTGGCGGTCACCATCCCCGTGTGGTCCAGGAGGAGCCGCGCCCACCCGCCGTTGCGACCGGCGAGATCGCGAGCGATGTCGGGGTGAAGCGGGCCGATGCCGTCGAGTTCTGCCACCCGGTCGTCGGCTCCGATCAGAGTGCCGGCGGCGACCGTGACCTGTATGCGGGCTTGGATGCTCTCCGGCCCGGTACCGTTCACCGCGGACGGGTCGCTGGCGAGGAGCAGGTCGCTCAGCAGATCGGCGCGAACCGCGTCGATGCCGCGCTCGTCGGCCGCGATGCACTCCACGCTGTGCGACGGATCGGTGGTGAAGGTGTCGCTCTCGCTGAAGATGACATGCGCGTCGAGCCAGGAGCCACCGAGGCGGTGACTGTCGAGCGGATAGCGATTGAGAGCAGGAGCATCGCGGAGGGTGTCGTCCGCCGCCAGATCCTGCAGGAAGATCGGGTCGGCGCCCGAGTCGAGCTCATCCGGGGAGAGCACCGGCGCTGAGGAGCCGTGAGGATCGCAGTCGGCATGAAGACCCCGATCGGCGCGTGTCTTGACGACGTGCTGCGCGAGTCGGGTCAGGCGGTCGAGGATCGCGTGGGCGAGGTGCTCAGGGAGCACGATCTGAAGCATCGCGAGTCCGTCGTCGAGAGAACGCATCGTGACCGACCGTTCACCGCGGGCGCGCGTGTGCCTCTCGAGCACCGTTTCGCCGGCGAGGGACGAAGCGATCTGCCGCACTGCCGCTCGGGTGCGAGCGGGCGAGTCGTGCTCAGCCACGACGAGAGCGGCCGTGTCGTAGAGCCCGAGGGTCTCCGCGACGGCGCGACCGTCGCGGACGGCTTGGCGAACCACCATCCCCGCACGCACGATCTCTCGGACATGAGCCCCACTGATTGCACCGTCGCGGAAAGCCCGCTGCACGACAGGATGCTCTGATTCGAGGAACAGGGCATCTGCGAAGGCGTACTCGACGCTGCCCTTCGACATGCGACCGGCTGCCGAATACTCGGCGACCATCGATCGGTGGATCGACTCACGATGCTGCGGCTGCTCGCGCACATCATCGTCGAGAACCCGAATGCGGGCGGCGAGGAGGGCTGAAGCCTCGGCTTCGAGTGCTGCGATCTGGCGACGCTTGTCGACCCACGCATCGAGTAGCGCCTTGCAGTGCTCGATGTCGTTCGCGATGGCGGCCATGAATCGAGTATAGTACATATGTTCGAAACTGGAAAGGGGAATCTTTATGACTGGTGCCACCCGACAAGGGATCGTTGTGTTCCTGTGAGCAACTTCCAGACAACTGGCAGGGCGGCGCTGGCAGACTGGGTGACATGGTGACGTTGTTGCTGGACCAGACGCAACTGGAGGTCGTGCTCTCGCCGATCGAACGTGCCGCCACCTTCCACCGCGACAACCTCCGGATCACGCGCGACACCATCGCGAAGGTGCAGCTGACGGAAGACGCCTGGACCTGGCTCCGCGGAGTCCCGAACCCCGGGACGCACATCCCCGGAGTTCTCGCCGCCGGCAGCTGGAAGGCCGCGGGCAGCCTCGACTTCGTGCTGATCCGCCGGCGCCGCCCGAGCGTCGTGATCGACCTCGAAGGCGATGAGCAGTACCGCCGGTTGATCCTCACGACGCGTCATGGTCTGGCCCTCACGCAGGCGCTGCGACTCGATGTCTCGACCGAGCCGGCGAGCGTCGAGGAGATCGTCGCGACCTCGCCGGTGCCCACATCGAAGGGCAGCCGCCGACCCGTCATCCGGCCTCGGCCCGCCTGACTCTCCACGCGACGAGATCCGTTCGACGCGCTACGCCTCGAACGACGAACGCCCTTCGTGACCCGTAGGTCCGGAGGGCGTTCTCGTCAGCAGGATCTTCTAGCTGTGGTGGTTCTCTCCGTCGGAGTCGTTCTCGCCGTCGGTCTGGCCCTCGTGCTCGTCGCGGTTCTCGGCTTCGGTCTCGTCCGCCGCGACTGATCCTTCTGAGCCGTTCTCTTCGGAGCCGTGCTCTTCGGAGCCGTGCTCTTCGGAGGTGTGTTCTTCGGAGCCGTGCTCTTCAGGGGTGTGCTCTTCGGAGTCGTGCTCTTCAGGGGTGTGCTCTTCGGAGCCGTGCTCTTCGGAGGTGTGCTCTTCGGAGACTGCCTCCGCCGATTCGGGCTGTGGAACGGTGTCGATGACGCCGGTGGACGCGACGGTCCAGTGCGCGCTCTCCGCGGCGGAGTCGCCTTCCGGGGCCGGGTCTTCCGAGGCCGGGTCTTCCGTGTTCAGCGGATAGTCCTTCGGCTCGTCCTCGTAGTACGCGCGCGCCGCCGCAGCGAGCATCGAGCTGACAGCAGCCGACCGCGGGTCGTCGTCCGACGCACCCTCAGCGTCTGCAACGACATCTTCAGCGTCTGAGGCGACATCCTCGGCGTCCGGAGCGGCCGCGGTGTTGAGATCTGCGAAGACCTCGACGCCTGCGTGGTCTTCGGCGCCGGCAAGGTCGTCGTCGCCGAGTGCCGTGGCCTCGTCGTCTGCCGCGGGTGCTGCGGAACCGAACAGGATCTCGTCGAATGAGCGAGCCGGCGTTTCTTCGGCTGGGGCTTCATCCGTCTGCGCGTCGCGCTCCTGCTCGCCTTCAGCGTGAGCTTCGCCGACCGATGCAGCCTCTGAGCCGGACGCGTGCGCTTCGGTCGAATCAGCCTCGGGCGAATCAGCCTCGGTCGAATCAGCTTCGGCTGAGGCGTCGTCGGCCGAAGCCTCTTGGTCAGTGTCGTCTTCGGTGGCGTCCTCCGCGGGAGTCTCCTCCTCGACGACAGTGTCCTCGACGACGGTGTGCTCGACGACGACGGCCTGCTCTGCGGGAGCCTCGTTAGCGGGAGCTTCTTCTTCCACTGCTGCGCCATCGGCAGCGCTCGCGGCGAGGTCATCGGCTACGGCCTCATCCGCCGGAGCAGCAGCAGCCTCGGCGGCCCATGCGGCGGCCGCGGCGACCGGGATGGCGACCACGGAGTCGGCCGCGGCCGAGACGGGTTCGGCGGAGGCGGGTTCGGCGGGTGCGACCTCGGCAGGAACCGGCGCGACGAGCTGCGGAGCGACGGGCGCGGTGGGCGGCGCGAGTCGGCCGCCGCGCATCAGGTCGATGAAGACGTCTTCGAGTGTCGGTCCACGCTGCACGAGGGTGCTCAGGGCGATACCGGCATCGGCGGCGACTGCTCCGACCGTGCCGGCGTCTCCGCCGCGGACGGTCAAGCCGGAGCGCAGCACCTCGACATCGAACCCGGCCGCGGACAAGGCAGCGGTGAGTGCACCGCGATCGGCGGCATCCACGATCACCGAGCCGCCGCCCTTCGGGTCGGCGAGTGTCTCGATGCCGCTGGCCAGCACGAGCTGCCCCTTCGACAGGACGAGGACGTTGTCGGCGACCTGCTCGACCTCGCTCAGTACATGCGACGACACGAGCACGGTGCGTCCTTCGTCGGCGAGGCGGCGCATCAGGAGCCGCATCCAGCGGATCCCCTCGGGGTCGAGTCCGTTGGCCGGTTCGTCGAAGACGAGTGCACCCGGGTCGCCGAGGAGTGCGTGGGCGACACTCAGCCGCTGGCGCATGCCGAGCGAGAAGCCACCGATCCGTGAGTCGCCTTCGCCGTCGAGTCCGACCAGGGAGAGCACTTCGCCGACCCGAGCCAGCGGGATGCCGTTGGCCTTGGCAGCGATGGTGAGCTGGCGTTCGGCGGTGCGGCGAGGGCGGTAGACCGTCTCCTCGAGCACGGCGCCGATCGTGCGCAGCGGCTGACGGAGCTCGGCGTAGGCCGTGCCCCCGATCGTCGCAGTGCCGGATGTGGCGCGCACCTGACCCAGCAGGATGCGCAGCGTTGTGGTCTTGCCGGCTCCGTTCGGGCCGAGGAAGGCGGTGACGGCTCCCGGCTCGACGCGCGCGGAGAAGTCCGAGACAGCGGTCACCTCATTGAAGCGCTTCGTCACGTGCGTGAACTCGAGCACCTGTCCTTCAGGCATCCGTGACCTCTCGTCGCATTTGAACAGTTCCTCCCTATCCTGCCGGAAAAGCCTGTCGGATCCC
>JBOGEI010000177.1:0-7814 GCA_050701935.1 Microbacterium sp. | reverse complement strand
CGCTTGATGAGCTTGGACTGGAACACGTCGAGCACGGCCTTCGCCCGCTCCTCGGTGTTCGCGATGATGAGGATGCTCTCGCCGCTCCACGCGATCGAGGCTCCGGTGCCCTTGAAGTCGTAGCGCTGCTCGATCTCCTTGCGGGCCTGGTTCAGAGCGTTCTCGGCCTCCTGGTGGTCGACCTTCGAGACGATGTCAAATGAGCTGTCAGCCATGGTTTCATCCTACTCAGGGGCTCAGGGCGTACACATTGTCGGAGACGCGGGTGGCACCGTCCGGTGCGGGGTAGTCGTCGGGGATCGTGACGAAGTGACCGGCAGGACCGCTCATCTCCACGGGGCCGCCTTCTCCGCCGCAGGCCATGCCCCACTCGCCGCCCTCGGGGAAAGCGAGCACGCAGATCGACCCCTGATCGACACCGCGCAGCAGCCAGATCGAGCTGCCGGAATGCTCGCCCACCCATCGGGCCGATGACAGGTCGGCCACGTCTCCGGAGTCCTGCTCGGTCACGGCGTCCGGGACGGCGTCCCCGGAGGTGGCTTCACGGTCCAGGACGCCGTAATTCGGGCCGAACGCGGTGCACGCGCTCAGCACGGTCACGGAGAGCATCAGTGCGAAACCTGTCGCGATACGTGCGACGCGAAGCGAACGATCTGCCATGTCAGCAGTCTACGAGCTCAGTGATCCCCGACCATGGAAGCGTTTTCACCTCTCTTCAGGCATCTACTTCTCGGTCACGGGTTGATATCGACGGCCTCTCTCATTGCAAACGGCGCTGATTTCGATGCATACTGTAAGCGCTTGCAGTCCTTGCAGGTGATCAGCACTGAGAGAGGCACACACCAATGAAGGTGAACAAGAGGGGCATCGTCGCCGCGGGCGCGATCGCCATCGTTTCGACTCTGACGCTTGCCGGCTGCTCCACGGGGACCAGCAGCGACGACACCTCCGGCTCCGACGACGGCGGAAAGCTGGTCGTCTGGGTCGATGCCGAGCGCGTCGATGCACTGCAGAGCGCCGCAGACGCCTACCAGGACAAGACCGGTGTCAAGGTCGAGCTCACGGGCAAGTCGGTCGATGACATGAAGGACGACTTCATCCAGCAGGTGCCGACCGGCAAGGGCCCCGACATCGTCATGGGTGCGCACGACTGGCTGGGCGAGCTCTCCACGAACGGCGTGGTCGCGCCGATCGAGCTCGGCGACAGCTCCGAGGACTACCTTCCCGTCGCGTTGCAGGCCGCCACCTACGACGGCACCGTCTACATGCTCCCGTACGCCGTCGAGAACATCGCGGTGCTGCGCAACGCCGACCTCGTCCCGGCCGCGGCGACCAGCTTCGACGACATGGTCTCGAAGGGCGCGTTCGTCGTGGAGCAGGGGACCGAGGGCAACCCGTACCACCTGTACCCGTTCCAGACCGCGTTCGGTGCACCGGTGTTCGGCACCGACGACACCGGCAGCTACGACTCCTCCGACCTGCAGCTCGGCAGCGAGGGCGGCTTCGCCTTCGCCGACTGGCTGGGTGCGCAGGGCGCAGCGGGCGTTCTGAACACCGACGTCGACGGCGAGATTGCCAAGCAGCAGTTCCTCGACGGCACGGCAGCCTTCTGGCTGACGGGTCCGTGGAACGTGGGCGCGGCGACCGACGCGGGCATCAACGTCGCGATCGACCCGATCCCGAGCCCGACCGGTGAGACCGCATCGCCGTTCGCCGGCGTGAAGGGCTTCTTCGTGAGCTCGGAGTCGAAGAACAAGGTCGCCGCGAACGACTTCCTCGTCAACTACATCGGCACCGAAGACGTGCAGCTCGAGCTGTTCAAGGCCGGCAACATCCTGCCTGCTCTCACTGCTGCCGCCGACACCGCCGCCGCCGACCCGATCATCGCCGGCTTCCAGGCCGTCGGTGCCGACGCCGTCCCGATGCCGGCCATCCCGGCCATGGGCGCGGTGTGGCAGTACTGGGGCGTGGCCGAGGCCGCCATCATCAACGGCGAGGACCCGGCGACGACGTGGCAGAAGCTCGTCGATGACGTGACCGCCGCGATCAAGTAACAGCCAGCACACTGACCCTGCCGGGGTGGGCTTCGTCGCCCGCCCCGGCAGGATCATGACGAGGACGACATGACTGACACCGACGAGCGCACCGCTCCTCCGACCAGACGCCAGCGCCAGGCCGCGAAGATCGCGGAGGCCGCATCCGGACCGATCGGGTGGATGCTGCTGAAGATCCTCCTGCTGGCCGTCGTCGACGCGATCGCGCTGTACGCCGCGTTCGTGCTCTTCGCCCACCAGGAATGGTTGATCCTCGGCATCGTCGTGGTGGTCGCCGTGCTCGTCAACTACATCTACTTCTCCCGAAAGCGCATCGCGGCGAAGTACCTCACACCCGGCATCATCTTCTTGATCGTGTTCCAGGTGTTCACCCTGCTCTACACCGGATACATCGGCTTCACGAACTACGGCACCGGCCACAACGGAACCAAGGATCAGGCCATCTCCTCGCTCCTCGCCTCGGCGCAGGAGCGGGTCGAGGACTCGCCGACCTACCCCGTGACGGTGGTGGAGCAGTTCGGAACCTATGGTCTGCTCGCGACCGACCCGGAGTCAGGCGACGCGCTCCTGGGCACCTCGGAGCAGCCACTCGAAGAAGTCGACGCCCAGTTCGAGGGCGGCAAGGCCGTCGCCGTCGACGGGTGGACGACCCTCCCGCTGGCGACCGTCTTCACGCTCTCCGAAGAGCTCGAGCGGCTCTCGGTGCCGTTCAGCGACGATCCGAACGACGGCAGCCTGCGCGCCCCCGACGGCCAGAAGGGCTACCTGTACGTTTCGACTCTCGAATACGACGAGGTCGCAGACACCATCACCGATACCACCACGGGCACGGTCTATTCGGACACCGGTGACGGAGCCTTCACAGCCGACGGGGGAGAACAGCTGCTCCCCGGATGGCAGACGACGGTCGGCTTCGACAACTTCGTCCGCGCGGTCACCGACTCCTCGATCCGAGGGCCGCTCGTCTCGGTCACGCTGTGGACCTTCGCATTCGCGCTGATCTCGGTCGCGACGACGTTCTTCCTCGGACTCCTGCTCGCGCTGGTCTTCAACAACACCCGCATGCGATTCCGCAACGGGTACCGGATCATCCTCATCCTCCCGTATGCGTTCCCCGCCTTCCTCTCGGCGCTCGTCTGGGCCGGCATGATGAACGAGAGCTTCGGCTTCATCAACCAGGTGATCTTCGGCGGGGCCGCGATCCCGTGGCTGACCGATCCCGTGCTCGCCAAGGTGTCGGTGCTGCTGGTGAACCTGTGGCTCGGATTCCCGTACATGTTCCTCGTCTGCATGGGCGCTCTCCAGGGCATCCCGGACGACGTCAACGAAGCCGCCGTGATGGACGGTGCGAACCCCTGGCAGGTCTTCCGCCGGATCAAGCTGCCGCTGCTTCTCGTCACCGTCGCGCCGCTGCTGATCTCGTCGTTCGCGTTCAACTTCAACAACTTCAACCTGATCTACATGCTCACCAAGGGCGGGCCGCGGTTCAGCGACGTGTCGATCCCGGTCGGGCACACCGACATCCTGATCTCGATGGTCTACAAGGTGGCCTTCACAGGACAGACACGCGACTACGGCCTGGCGTCGGCGTTCACGATCCTGATCTTCATCGTGGTCGCGACGATCTCGATCATCAGCTTCCGCAAGACCAAGGCCCTCGAGGAGCTGAACTGACATGAGCACCGCAAGCCGCGCCACCGAGCGATCCGCCACCACTCGCTCCACCGACGACGTGCAGAGCCTCGCCCCGCGCCGCCGCAGCTTCGGCGCGTGGTTCGGCGACACCGGATGGCGACACCTCGTCGCGATCGTTGTGAGCGCCTTCGCCCTGTTCCCGCTGCTCTACGTCGTCTCCGCCTCGCTGAACCCGAAGGGCACGCTGACGGGCTCGAACCAGCTCTTCTCCGCGATCGGGATCGACAGCTACGTGCGCATCCTGAGCGACCCCCAGAACCCGTACGGCACGTGGTTCCTCAACACGCTGCTGATCGCCGTCGTCACCGGCGCGGTCACCGTCTTCATCGGAGCCTGCGCCGCATATGCCTTCTCGCGCATGCGGTTCGCGGGGCGACGGGTCGGGCTCGTGACGATCGTCGTCGTGCAGATGTTCCCGCAGCTGCTCGCCGTGGTCGCGATCTTCCTGCTCATGTCGACGCTGGGGGACTGGTTCCCCGCCATCGGTCTCAACACCCACACCGGTCTGATCCTGGTGTACCTCGGTGGCGCGCTCGGCGTGAACACCTACCTCATGTACGGCTTCTTCAACACGATCCCGAAGGAGATCGACGAGGCGGCCCGCATCGACGGCGCCGGTCACGCGCGGATCTTCTTCACGATCATCCTGCGTCTGGTCGCGCCCATCCTCGCCGTGGTCGGGCTCCTGTCGTTCATCGGCACGGTCAACGAGTACGTCATCGCGAGCGTGATGCTCGTCGATGTCGATCAGCAGACCCTCGTCGTCGGGCTCACCAAGCTCGTCGCCAACCCGCGCTATGCGGACTGGTCGGCGTTCTCCGCCGGTGCGGTGATGGCGGCGATCCCGGTGATGATCCTGTTCCTCTTCCTGCAGAAGTACATCGTCGGCGGGTTGACCGCCGGTGCGACGAAGGGCTGAGTGGCGCGGTCGGGGCGTTGTCTACGATGCGTAGATGACCGCTCCGATCTCCCCATCAGTGAGGCGTCGTCGTCCTGCCGCGCTCATCGTGATCCTCGCCGTGGTCGTGCTGGCCGCAGTCGGAGCTGCAGTCTGGTTGGTGGTGCGCGGGACGGCGACCGGTTCCGCCACACTGCGCGATCCCGACAAGCGCGAGATCGCGATGGAGCTGGTTGCCTCAGCCGAGAACTCCACCCTCGCCTGGTACGACCGCTACGACTACATCGAGGACATCGGTGACGAGCGGGGCTATACCGGCGGACTCGTGGGCTTCACCTCGGGCACGCACGACATGCTGATGCTGATCGAGCACTACACGGATCAGGCGCCGGACAACGCGCTCTCCGAGTTCCTGCCCGCGTTGCGCGCGGTCGACGGCACCGCGTCTCACGAGGGTCTGGGTGAGGCGTTCGAGGACGCGTGGCGGTCGGAGGCTGAACGGCCTGGGTTCCAGCAGGCGCAGCGCGACGAGGTCGACCGGCTGTACTTCGACCCGGCCATCGATCAGGCGATCGCGGACGGTCTGGGGGTGCTCGGGCAGTTCATCTACTTCGACGCGATGGTCATGCACGGCGACTCGGGATTCGCTGTGATCCGTGAGCAGGCGCTGAACGGGGAGGCGACCCCCTCCGAAGGGGGCGATCAGACCGATTACCTCGGGGCCTTCCTCGACGCGCGGGTCGCCGAGATGCGCACGGAAGCCGCGCACGAGGACACGAGTCGGGTCGACACGGCACAGCGGGTGTTCCTCGATGCAGGCAACCTCGGTCTCGAGCCGCCGTTGCGCTGGTCGGTGTACGGCGACCCCTATGAGATCACCGGAGCGCCCTCTTCTCGCTGGTGACGCGTACCGACTAACTTGCCTCGCATGCTAGCTTGTCATGCATGACAGCCGAAGTCGGCGCCCAGATGCGCAAAGGAGTGGTCGAGTACTGCGTGCTCGGCCTGCTCTCGCGCGAGCCGATGTACGGGTGGCAGCTGGCCGACGCGCTCACGGGCGCCGGCCTGATCGCCAGCATCGGCACGCTCTACCCGCTGCTCGGGCGGTTGCGGGACAACGGCTGGGTCACGACGTTCGACCAGCCGTCGGAGAGCGGGCCGGTCCGCAAGTACTACCGGCTCACTATGGAGGGCGTCGACCAGCTCGAGCGCTTCCGTGCCCAGTGGACACCGTTCGCCCGTGTGGTCACGGGGATCGTCGGAGAGGGATGAAAATGACACAGGCCACGGCAGACGTCCTGCGCGAGGAGTACCTCGCCCGACTCGACGAGGCGATGCGCACCGTGCCGCACGGCGTTGCCTCGGAGATCCGCGCCGGCATCCTCGAGGAGCTCCAAGGGCTCGACGCCGACGAGACAGCCGCGCGGATCGCTCACCTCGGCGACCCGGGGGAGATCGCTCGCGAAGCCCAGAGCGAGACGTCGGTCGAGTCGCCGACGGGGCGCGTCGCGCCGGCTCCAGAGCCGCCGGCGCCTCGACCGCCGACGACCTCTACCCGCGGGTTCGCGATCGTGGCGGGGCTGACGCTGAGCTTCGGCGGCATCGTCGTGCCCGTCGTGGGGTGGTTCGTCGGTGCCGTCCTCGTCATCATGAGTCCGCTCTGGAAGGCGGGGGAGAAGGTCGTGGCGATCGTCGTGCCCTTCGTGGCGGGCAGCCTGTCGATCCTCCTCCTCTCCACCATGGTCACGGTGTCGACGTGGGAATCCAGCAGCAGCTCGTCCGGAGCCGAGTCGCCCGCGAACAACCCCCTCCTCCCCGCCTGGTACGACATGATCTGGATGGGAGCCATGGGCATCGGCGTGCTCCTCATCCCGGCATCCGGGCTCTGGCTGCTCTGGCGGCTTCGGGGGCGTGGTGTCTGATCGGCGTTGCTCACGGGCACTCGTCCCCCTCGGTCGTAGCCTTGAGGCATGGCACGGGTGGGTGGGCGAAACCTCGGGATGAGCTGGTTCGCGGGGATCGTGTGCGTCGGCGTCATCGGGGCTCTTCTCTGGTTTTCGCTGCCGATGCTCCCAGTGCTCGCGCAGTTCGCCGGAGACGCGCTGCGCAGCGTGCTTCCCTGAGCTCGCGGTCGCGTATGCCGACACGTCGGCACGCCTGCGCGAGCGGCCGAGGGCACGGAGGTACCCTCGCAATGCACGTATCCGATGAGAGGCGCACCCCATGAGTGACCCCGACGTTCCCCAGCCCGAGAAGCCGGCTGACGTCGACGACGTCGTCGGCAGCGCGAACGCCGGACTCGACGCCGCCGCCGCGGCCGGTGCGGAGGTTCCCGTCACGAACGACGGCGTCGACGAGAAGCCCGCCGCGGCTCCCGTCGACCCCGACCTCGCCGCGTTCGAAGAGGCTGAGCGCAGCCATCCCGGCACGTTCGCCTCCCCGCCTCCCGCGGTGTCGCCGGTTCCGGCGACCGAGCAGGGCGAGTACGCCCGCGAGGTCCGAGCCGACGCCGACGCGGAGACGACATCCTTCTACCCCGAGCCGATCGTGGGCGCTCCCATCCCGTTCGGTCATGAGCAGTCCGGCATGGCCGGCGCCGCCTACGCCCAGTACGGCGACG
This sequence comes from Microbacterium sp., assembly GCA_050701935.1. Taxonomy (GTDB): domain Bacteria; phylum Actinomycetota; class Actinomycetes; order Actinomycetales; family Microbacteriaceae; genus Microbacterium. The sequence continues at coordinate 547 of JBOGEI010000177.1, read as the reverse complement.
AGGTCGACACGCGCGTCGTCCCATCCGAGCCCCTCGTCGCTGCGGCCGCAGCGCAGCCGCAGCCCATCTTCGTGCAGGCACCCGAGCCGCCGCGCGACCGTGGCAACCGCGGCACCGCAGGCGCCATCGGACTCCTCGCGACGCTCGTCTTCGCGGTGCTGTACCTCGGCGCAGCGTTGGGTCTCGGCGCGATCGCCGGCGACGTGACCGGTGAGAACATCGGCCAGACGGTGATCGCCCCGCTGACGACGTGGGGATACTGGACGCCTGTCGTGGTGTTCTTCCTCGGCTTCTGGCTGCTCGGGGCGATCATCAACCGTGGCCGTTGGGGCCTGTGGGTGGTCTTCGGCATCATCGTCGGCGTCATCGCCTATGCGGGGCACATCCTCGGTCAGCTGTTCGAGGCTCCGTTCTGGAAGCTCACCTCGAATCAGGGGCTCGACCTCGTCGGCGAGCAGCTGCTCGCACCGCTGGCCATCGCCGCCTTCGTGTTCGCCCGGGAGCTGACCATCTGGTTCGGTGCCTGGGTCGCCCGTAGCGGTGCTCG
>JBOGEI010000176.1:0-7821 GCA_050701935.1 Microbacterium sp. | reverse complement strand
TGCTGGGGCCGGCCGCGTAGACCTTCTCCCAGTCGGTGAGCCCGAGGGGGCCGGTCTTCGGCTGGAACAGCGTGGGGGCGGCGGTGACCTCGACCTCCTCGAACGGCTGCTGGTACACGGCCTTCACATCGAAGACCGCATCGACGTCGGCATCCGCCGGGGTGTAGCGCGCGAACAGCGGCTCGGCATCCTGAGCCCACGCGGCGAGCGCCTCACCGGTGCGGTCGCCGAACGCGTACACGCGCCAGCGTCCGTCCGCCTTGGCATGGTGTCCGAGATGCACGACGTTGCCGTCGCCGACGCGCACGACCTCGGCCGACTTGAACCGCTTGCCCAGCGGGTATCCGACGGCGAGCGCCTGGTGGGCGTCGCTTCCCGTGATCATCGACGACGTGTACTGCGTCATGAATCCGGACGGGAACTCCGCCGTGGCGAGGTAGTAGGTGGCCAGTTCATTGGGGTCGGAGATCTCCTCCGGCTTGCGTGCCATCAGGCTCGACCACTCGCGGTCGAAGTCGATGAGCTGCTGCGCCACGGGCCGTCGCTCGGCGCCGTAGGTGGCCAGCAGAGCCTCGGAGGCGCGCCCCGAGAGCACCGAGCCGAGCTTCCAGCCGAGGTTGAAACCGTCCTGCATCGAGACGTTCATCCCCTGGCCCGCCTTCGCGCTGTGCGTGTGGCAGGCGTCGCCGGTGAGGAAGACGCGCGGAGTGCGACCCGAGTCGTCGATCACGTCGTCGAAGCCGTCGGTGACGCGGTGCCCGACCTCGTAGACGCTGTGCCAGGCGACTTCGCGCACATCGAGCGTGTACGGGTGCAGGATCTCGTTGGCCCGACGGATGATCTCCTCGATGGGCGTCTGCCGTACCCGGTGGTCATCGTCGTCTGCCACCTCGCCGAGGTCGATGTACATGCGTGAGAGGTACCCGCCCTCGCGCGGGATGTGCAGGATGTTGCCCGCCTCGGAGTTGATCGCGCACTTGGTTCGCCAGTCCGGGAAGTCGGTGTTGACGAGCACGTCCATGACGCCCCAGGCGTGCGCGGCGGAGGCGCCGACGTGCGTGCGGCCGATCGCCTGACGCACACCGCTGCGGGCGCCGTCGCAGCCGGCGACGAACTTGGCGCGGATCGTGCGGTCCTCACCTGCACGGCTTCCGGCGACGTAGCGGATGCCTACTTCGACCGGGTACTCCCCCTCGTCGTGCACCGTGAGGCCGGTGAACTCGACCCCGTAGTCGGGGACGATCCGCCCTGGCCCGTTCGCCGCGGCCTCGGCGAAGTAGTCGAGCACACGTGCCTGGTTGACGATCAGGTGCGGGAACTCGCAGATGTCGTACGCGTAGTCGGAGGTTCGCGAGGTGCGCACGATCTCATCGCGCTTGTCGGGGTTCGGCCCCCAGAAGTTCATCCAGCCGATGTTGTAGGCCTCGGCGATGATGCGCTCGGCGAACCCGAACGCCTGGAAGGTCTCGACGCTGCGCGGCTGGATGCCGTCCGCCTGCCCGAGAGGAAGACGCCCATCGCGCTTCTCGATGATGCGGGTCGAGATGCCGGGGTACTGCGCCATCTGCGCTGCGAGCAGCATTCCCGCGGGCCCCGAGCCGACGATGAGCACGTCGATCTCGTCGGGGAGGTCGGCGGATCGCTCTGCCCCGATGCCGGCGGCGTCCTGCACGCGCGGGTCAGCGGAGACGTAGCCGTGGTGGTGGAACTGCATCGTCGTCGATTCCTTCCGGACTTCTTCGTCGGGTGTCGTCTGTCGGAGCCTGCCCGTCGGGCCTTGCATCCGGAATCCGTGTGTTCTATATTCGAACACAGAGTTCTACTATTGAACACAGCCTAATCCGCGTCGTCCGTGATCGCAAGGGAGCGCCCGCATGCCCGACAGCACGACAACCTCTCCCGCCTCGCAGACCCTCAGCCGCGGCATCCGCATCCTCGAGGTGCTGGCCGATGCCAGCGGGGCCCTGACGATCGATGAGATCGCGGCCCGTCTCGGCGTGCACCGTTCGATCGCGTATCGTCTGCTGCGCACACTCGAAGACCACGGACTCATCACCCGCGACGCGGCCGGCGCCGTGAGTCTCGGCGCGAGGATGGCGGCGCTCGCCGCCGGCGTCGCGCACGATCTGCAGGCCGAGGCCCTCCCCGAGCTCACAGCGATCGCCAACGAACTCGGCATGACCTGCTTCCTCGCCGTGCTCGACGGCGAGGAATGCATCACGCTGGCGAGCGTCGAACCGCGCCATGCCGTCGCGAGCGTCGCGCAGCGACCGGGAGCCCGGCACCCCGTCACCGTCGGCGCACCGGGCAAGGCGATCCTCGCCCAGCTCCCCGAGGGCGACTGGCCGGCCGCGATCCCGTCATCGCTCCCCGCCGACGTCGACGCCACCAGGAGCCGCGGATACGCGACCAGCCACGACGAGGTCATCCCGACCGTGCAGTCCGTCGCCGCCCCTTTGTCGCTGCGTGGACAGCGCCCCGCCGCGATCGCCGTGGTGCATGTGGCCACCGACCTCGACGACTCCGCGATCGCGGCGAGGCTGCAGCGCTCCGCCGCGGTCATCCGCGAGGCGCTCGACGGCTGACCCCGCTCTCTCGCGTCACGGCGCGCCTCGCCTGCGCACACGAACGCTCCCGTCGCACTTGATGCCACCCCCAGCGACGGGAGGCGACGGCGAGTGCAACGGGAGCGGGGCCGGATCGCGCGAGGATCAGGCCTTGGCGAGCCCGTAGATCGGGCTGACCGACTGCTCCTCTTCGTGGTCGGGTCCGAGCGGGATGCCGGAGCGATCACGCAGCAGCAGCGTCGCGATGAGCCCGAGCACGGTCATGCCCGCGAGATACCAGGTGACGGCCTGTGTCGAGCCTGTCGCACTCACGATGGCTGTCGCGATGGTCGGCGCGAAGGCCCCACCGGCGATGGCACCGATGGCGTACGAGATCGAGACGCCCGAGAACCGGATGCTCGCGGGGAACAGCTCGGCATACAGCGCCGCCTGCGGGCCGTAGGTGAATCCGAGTCCGATGGTGAGGATCGCGAGTCCGGCGAACAGCAGGCCGATCTCGCCGGTGTTCACGAGCGGGAAGAGCGTGAACACACCCACCAGCTGCAGAGCCCAGCCGATGATGTAGGTCGTACGGCGGCCGATGCGGTCGGAGAGCCACCCGGCGAGGAGCGTCGTGAGCAACCATGTGACGGCGGAGCCGGCGACAGCCCAGAGCACCGGACCGCGCTCGAGGCCGATCGGGCCCTCGGGATTCGTGGCGTAGCCCTGGATGTAGCCACCGGTGGTCATGTAGCCGACGGCGTTGTTGCCGGCGAACACGAACGCGGCGATGATCACGAGCAGCAGGTGCTTGCGGAACAGCTGCGCGATCGGCATCCGCGCCTTCTCCTTGCGCGCGGCGAGCTCGGTGAACACCGGGCTCTCCTCGACCTTGCGGCGTACGTAGTAGCCGACGAGGATCAGCACGACACTCAGCAGGAACGGCACTCGCCAGCCCCACGCGAGGAACTGGTCGCCGGGGGCGATCACCGTCATGAGCGCCATCACGCCCGAGGCGAGCAGCAGACCGAGCGGCACTCCGATCTGCGGCGATGCGCCGAAGATGCCGCGCTTCTTGCGCGGAGCGTGCTCGACTGCCATCAATACGGCGCCGCCCCATTCGCCACCGGCCGAGATGCCCTGGATGATGCGCAGGAGCACCAGCAGGATCGGCGCCATGATGCCGATCGTCTCGTACGTCGGCAGGATTCCGATGAGGGCAGTGGCCGCGCCCATCAGGATCAGCGTCCACATCAGCACCGTCTTGCGTCCGAGCTTGTCACCGTAGTGACCGGCGAGGAACGCACCGAGGGGGCGGAACAGGAAGCTGACGCCGACCGTGGCGAAGCCGATCAGGGCGCTGTTCTCGCCGAGCGGGGCGAAGAAGAGCTGCCCGAAGACGAGTCCGACCGCCGTGGCGTAGATGAAGAAGTCGTACCACTCGACGGTGGTGCCGACGACGGTGGCGAACACGACACGGCGCCGATCAGCCGCTGTCGCGATGGTTCCGGTGGGCGTGAACCCAGCCTGTGACTGCCCGCTCATGGGGTGTCTCCTTTGGTTGTGACCGCATTGTCACGGCGCGCGGCGGACGTGAATCCGAAGTGCTTGCCGAGGGGTGAACCGATGATATATGATTTCGAATACGACGCACAAGGCGTCCAGCACGACAACGCAGACGAGCGCAAGGAGGCGCCCCGTGACGGCCCCCATCAACCGCCCCGGCAAGATCATCGCGATCCACCTGAGCTATGCCTCACGCTCCGATCAGCGCGGCAGGCGCCCCGCCTCCCCCTCTTACTTCTTCAAACCGGCCAGCTCCGTCGGCGTGTCCGGCGGCACGGTCGAGCGCCCGGCGGGCACCGAGCTGCTCGCCTTCGAGGGCGAGATCGCCCTCGTGATCGGCACGCCCGCCCGTCGGGTCTCCCTCGACGAGGCCTGGGCGCACGTGGGGTGGGTCACGGCCTCGAACGATCTCGGGCTGTACGACCTGCGCGCGAACGACAAGGGCTCGAACGTCCGCTCCAAGGGCGGCGACGGCTACACCCCGCTTGGTCCCGACCTGATCGATGCTCGTAGCGTCGACCCGGCGGCCCTCCGCGTGCGCACCTGGGTCAACGGCGAGCTCCGCCAGGACGACACCACCGCGGGGCTCATCTTCCCGCTCGCGCAGCTGGTTGCCGACCTCTCCCAGCACTTCACGCTCGAGCCCGGTGATGTGATCCTCACCGGCACCCCTGCGGGCTCGTCCGTCATCGTCCCCGGCGACGTGGTCGAGGTCGAAGTCGATGCTCCGGATGCCCCAGGCGCCCCGAGTTCCGGGCGCCTGGTCACCACCGTGACGCAGGGCGAGACTCCGTTCGACGGTGACCTCGGGTCACTCCCCGCTGTCGACGACCTGCAGCGCACCGAGGCCTGGGGCTCTCGCGATGAAGCGGGCCTGCCTCCGCTCGAGAAGGTTCCTGCACTCTCCCCCGAAGTGCGGGCCCAGCTGCTCGAGGCACCGACCGCCGGCCTCTCGGCCCAGCTCCGCAAGCGCGGACACCACTCCTGCTTCATCGACGGCGTCGCGGTGAACATCCCCGGCAGCAAGATCGTCGGCACCGCGAAGACGCTGCGCTTCGTACCGTTCCGCGAAGACCTCTTCGCCACGCACGGTGGCGGATACAACGCGCAGAAGCGCGCTTTCGACGCCGTGGAAGACGGCGAGATCATCGTGATCGAAGCCCGAGGCGACGCCACCACGGGCACCCTCGGCGACATCCTCGCTCTGCGTGCGAAGGTCCGGGGAGCAGCCGGGGTCGTCACCGACGGGGGCGTCCGCGACTTCGACGCCGTGGCCGAGATCGGACTCCCCGTGTTCTCGCAGGGCCCGCACCCCTCGGTGCTCGGCCGCAAGCACGTGCCGTGGGACGTGGATGTCACGATCTCCTGCGGCGGCGCGACCGTGCAGCCCGGCGACATCATCGTCGGCGACAGCGACGGCGTGGTCGTCATCCCGCCGGCTCTGGCCGCCGAGGTCGCGGCGAGCGCCGTCGCACAGGAGATCGAAGACGCCTGGATCGCCGAGCAGGTCGCTGCCGGCCACCCGGTCGACGGACTGTTCCCGCTGAATGCCGAGTGGCGTGCGCGCTACGAGGAGGCCACAGCAGACCGGAGCGCACGATGACCACGACGGCGGCCAGCAAGTCCGAGGTCGCGTACGAGTGGTTGCGCTCCCGCATCACGGGTCACATGTTCAGCCCCGGGTACCGTCTGGTGCTGGGGTCGATCGCCGATGACCTCCAGATGAGCGTGGTTCCCGTGCGCGAGGCGATCCGCCGCCTCGAAGCCGAAGGACTCGTCACGTTCGAGCGCAACGTCGGAGCACGCGTGACCCTCGTCGACGAGAGCGAGTACGCGCACACCATGCAGACGCTCGGCCTCGTCGAGGGCTGCGCGACCGCACTCTCCGCTCCCCTGCTCGACGAAGCAGCCCTCGACGAGGCCGCCCGCATCAACGAGCGGATGGCGCAGATGCTCGACCACCTCGACGCCCACGCCTTCACCGAGCTCAATCGTCAGTTCCACTCGGTGCTGTTCGAGCCCTGCCCCAACCCGCACCTGCTCGACCTCGTGCACCGCGGCTGGTCGCGGCTCTCCGCAATCCGCGACACGACTTTCGCGTCGATCCCCGGACGCGCCCAGCACTCGGTCGAGGAGCACACCGAGATCCTCGACCTCATCCGCGCAGGCGCAGACCCGCTCGAGATCGAACTCGCCGCCCGCAACCACCGCTGGCGCACCATGGACGCGTTCCTCGACGCGCTGCACACCCGTTCCGCACAGACGACCTCAGCACAGACGAATTCAGTACAGACGGCTTCAGCACAGACGACCGGAGAAACCTCATGACCGATTCGCGCATCCCCGCCGACCTTCCCGACCACATCCAGCACTACATCGACGGCGCGTTCGTCGACTCCGTCGATGGAGACACCTTCGATGTGCTCGACCCGGTCACCAACCAGACCTACACGACGGCCGCCGCCGGCAAGAAGGCCGACATCGAGCTCGCCGTCGCCGCTGCCAAGCGCGCGTTCGACGAGGGACCCTGGCCGCGGATGCTCCCGCGCGAGCGTTCGCGCGTCCTCCACAAGATCGCCGACATCGTCGAGTCCCGCGACGCGCGCCTCGCCGAGCTCGAGTCGTACGACTCCGGTCTCCCGATCACGCAGGCGCTGGGCCAGGCGCGACGTGCCGCCGAGAACTTCCGCTTCTTCGCCGACCTGATCGTCGCGCAGTCCGACGACGCGTTCAAGGTGCCCGGCCGCCAGATGAACTACGTCAACCGCAAGCCGATCGGCGTCGCCGGCCTCATCACGCCCTGGAACACGCCGTTCATGCTCGAGTCGTGGAAGCTCGGTCCGGCACTGGCCACCGGCAACACGGTCGTTCTCAAGCCCGCCGAGTTCACGCCGCTCTCGGCATCCCTCTGGGCGGGCATCTTCGAGGAGGCAGGACTCCCGCAGGGTGTCTTCAACCTCGTCAACGGCCTCGGCGAAGACGCGGGCGACGCGCTCGTGAAGCACCCCGATGTGCCTCTCATCTCGTTCACGGGCGAGAGCTCGACCGGACAGCTGATCTTCGGCAACGCCGCCCCCTTCCTCAAGGGCCTCTCGATGGAGCTCGGCGGCAAGTCGCCGGCCGTCGTCTTCGCGGATGCCGACCTCGAGGCAGCCGTCGACGCCACGATCTTCGGCGTCTTCTCCCTCAACGGCGAGCGCTGCACCGCCGGCTCCCGCATCCTCGTCGAGCGCTCGATCTACGAGGAGTTCGTCGAGCGCTACGCCGCACAGGCGAAGCGGGTCAAGGTCGGCTACCCGCACGACCCGGAGACCGAGGTCGGTGCGCTCGTGCACCCCGAGCACTACGACAAGGTCATGAGCTACGTCGAGATCGGCAAGACCGAGGGCCGTCTCGTCGCCGGCGGCGGACGCCCCGACGGCTTCGACGAGGGCAACTTCGTCGCGCCGACCGTGTTCGCCGACGTCTCCCCCGACGCCCGCATCTTCCAGGAGGAGATCTTCGGCCCGGTCGTCGCGATCACGCCGTTCGACTCCGACGAGGAGGCGCTGTCGCTCGCGAACAACACCAAGTACGGCCTCGCCGCCTACATCTGGACCAACGACCTCAAGCGCGCACACAACTTCGCGCAGTCGGTGGAGGCCGGCATGGTGTGGCTCAACAGCAACAACGTGCGCGACCTCCGCACCCCGTTCGGCGGCGTGAAGGC
>JBOGEI010000175.1:0-7854 GCA_050701935.1 Microbacterium sp. | reverse complement strand
GACCCCTTCCTTACCATGGAAGTGCTCTGCCACTGAGCTATCGGGGCGTGCTGCCCCTCGCGGGGCAACCGTACGAGAATACCATCACAGTGGCGTCCTCATGAAATCGAGCCGGTCAGTACGAGGTGCGACCGGCATTCTCTTTGAGCCACGGCATCGGATCGATGGTCGTTCCGTTGACGATGAGCTCGAAGTGCAGGTGCGCACCGTAGGAACGGCCCGTGTTCCCGGTCTTGCCGACGATCGTGCCGACCTTCACGGTGTCGCCGGCCTTGACGTTAAGCGAGCCGTATTGCATGTGCGAGTAGTGGCTCGTGATGACCGAGCCGTCGATGACGTGATCGATGTAGACGGTGACGCCGAAGGCGCCGCCCTGCTCGGTCGCGATGCGGACGGTGCCGTCGGCGATCGCCTGGATCGGTGCGCCGTTCCCCGGCACGAAGTCGATGCCCTCGTGGAGGCGGCCGCTGCGCATGCCGTAGCCGTAGCTCATGCCCACGCCGACGAGGAACGGCCACTGGATCGCCGCATCGGGATCGTTCGTGAAGATCTCACCGGAGTAGTTGATGCCCTGTTCGGCTGCGACCTCGACCAGCGAGACCGTGCTGAAGTCATCGGCGCGAACGAGAGACTCGCTCTCGACACCGGACGGTGCGACGAAGGCCTGGATCTCGCCCTCGGCCGCGCCCTTCGACTCGGCGGCGGAAGCCGAGACCAGCGACATCGATGCCGCTGACGCACCCTGCACGCCGGCAACCGACTCGGCGGGAAGCGTCATCGACACCGCGAGGAGGCCCGCGAGGCTCATCACGCCGACCGTCGCACCGACGGTCACGACCTTGCGGATGCTGCGCGGACCGCGGCGAGCGACGTGCGCGGTCGCTCCGGCGTCTGCGGCGGGCGTCCGCGCGGTCGAAACCTGATCCGAAACGGAAGCGGTCGGGATCGATCCCGTGTTGCGGAAGGCACGGGAGGCGCGTTCGAAGGCGTCGACATCGCCATCGGCCGGCAGATCCTGCTGCGGGCTCGGGGCCGTTGCGGACGAGTCCGCGGATTCGGCGACCTCGACGAGCTCCTCGATCACTTCCTCGATGCTGTCCGCAACGACGGGCACCTCGGCGATGATCGGCTCGGGAGTCGAGGCGATGAACGGCTCGGCTGGCGCCTCGACGGCAGCTTCACCGGAGGACTGACGCTGTCTAGTCGCGCGACGCGAAAGAGGGGCGACAGCGGCAAGAGCGATGGCGGACTCTGCGGCAGAGACAGGTGCCGTCGTTCCCGCCGCGAGAGCCTCAGAGGCCGCTGTGCGGTGTCGGCTGGACCGGCGCGTGGGCGCAGAGGCAGCCTGGGGATTATCGAGGGGCAAAAGGTATCTCTCGGTCGTGCGTCAAGCTCGGGGGCGCAAACTCAACTTTCACCTTCGGGTGGTGAAAGTAACGATCGCGTAAAACCCTACCTCGATCAGTCTGGGAAAGCCATGAATCGTTCAGTTGTTCTCATCGAGAATCGCCGCAAGTCGTGCGTGCACGTCGGGCCCTCCCGCGATCAGCATCGGACGCGGTGAGTCGACGTCGATCCGCGAGACGACACCACCCGCCTCTTCGACCAGGAGTGCACCTGCCGCGAAGTCCCAAGGGCGCAGCCCCCGTTCGAAGTAGCCGTCGAGGCGCCCTGCCGCGACATAGGCGAGGTCGAGTGCTGCGGCTCCCATGCGCCTGAGGTCACGGGCCATCGGCATGACCCGGGCAACGGTGGCGATATCGCCTTCGTGCGTCGTGGGGTCGTAGCCGAAGCCGGTCGCAAGGAGCGCTCCGGCCGGAGTCTCGTCGGTGACGGCGAGGCGATTCCCGTCCAGCCACGCACCGTGGCCGCGTGCCGCCGAGAAGATCTCCCCGAGCGCCGGGGCATTCACCGCTGCGGCGAGCGCCTCCCACGACCCCGGGTAGGGTTCACCACGAACAGCGGCGACGCTCACGTTGTAGGCGGGGATCCCATACGCGTAGTTGACGGTGCCGTCGATCGGATCGACGACCCACGTGATGCCGCTGCTGCCACCCTCGGCACCCGTCTCCTCACCGAGGAAGCCGTCTTCTGCTCTAGCGGCGCGAAGACGTGCACGGATGAGAGCCTCGACCTCCCGGTCGGCATCCGTCACGATGTCGGCGAGCGACGACTTCGTTGCGGCAAGACGCACGCCCTCCTGCCTGCGGGTACGAGCGAGCTCTCCGGCTTCGCGGGCGATCTCGGTCGCGAGCTCGCTGAGCTCGAGTGCGAGGGTCACTGCGCGGACTGCTGCGGCGCGGGCGGCGGCGGCGGAAAGGCAGGTGGAGACCCCTGCGGTGCCGCTGTCGGCAGCGCGGGGGCGGACGGCAGCACCGGGTGCTCGCCAGGAGCGGCGGGTTGCGCGTACTGCGGCGCGGGCGGCTGCGGAGCGTCCGGGAAGGCCGGGAACGTGGAGGATTGCGGCTGCGCCAGCGCCTGCTGCGGCACGGCGACGGTGGGGTGGCCGGTGTAGTACGCGTTCCAGTCGGGGGTCGCATCGGGCAGCGCCGGCAGCGGCGTGATGCCGTCGGCATACGTGGGCCATGACGGCGCCGCAACAGCCCGATCTGCCGGCGTCTTCCTCCTCGGGGCGAAGAGGGCGTTCAGCAGCGGGATGAGTGTGGTGCCGACGGCTACGAGGATCGTGAGCGCGACCACGATGCGCCAGTAGAGCTCGCCGTAGTGGAAGGTGTTCGGGAATGCGAGGAAGAACACGAGCATGCCGACGAGGCCGCCGAGGAAGACGATCGTCACGATGTAGATGACTCGCGTGAAGGTCGTGACGTACCGCTGAGCGGCAGGCGTGAACAGGCGTACGTGCAGGAGGGCGAGCTGCAGGATGCCGATGACGAGGAGGAGCTGGAAGAAGCGCTCCGCGCCGAAGTAGAAGCCGTCTTCGGGCAACCAGATCTTCACCGCACCGACGAGGAGCGCGACGATCCAGCTCACCATGCTGGCGAGTTGGAGCCAGTCCGGGCGATTCGGCGCGAGCCCGGCTTCGAGGATCGCGATCCCCGCGAACGCCGCCAGCAGCAGGATCGTGAGGAAGGCCCGGCCGATCAGACCGTCCTGATCACCGATGAGCACCCAGATGACGCACACGAGGGCTGCGGCGATCAGCGCTCCGATGGCGATCCAGAGGGACCCCCTGATGAGCAGCGACATGTTCTTCTTCTCACCCTGCGTCGTCTGATGCGTGGTGATGTCCGGCTGGGACATGGCGATCCTCTCGTCGAGCGGCGATGCCCTCATCCTGCCACGCGCGCCGTCGGTTGCAACGGCTGCCGCCCCGCCTGGGGAAACCTCCGGCCCCGATCCCGCTCCGGGCAGGAGGAGTCAGCCAGCCTTCTTCGCGGACGCCGCAGCGAAGGCCGCCACCCTCGCCTGCGCATCTGGCGTCTCCAGAGACGCACCGATCGAGCGTGCCTCTTCGCTCAGCTGCTCGACGAAGGAGCGCTCCGGCTGCGAACGCACCAGCCGTTTGGCCTGCCCGTACGCATCCGCGGCTCCTGCGAGCCAGAAGCGGGCGATCTCCTCGCCACGTGCTCGCACGAGCGCCGCCTCGGCAGCGGCATCCTCCCCCGCCACCGCCTCGGCGACGAGCCCCCATTCCACGGCTTCGGCAGCCGAGAGCAGGCGGTCCTGCAGTACGAGCTGAAGCGCGCGGCGCTGGCCGACGGCGTGCGCGAGCTGTGCGGAGACGGAGAGGTCCGGAGTAAGGCCGATGTTCGCGTACAGACTGCCGAGCTTCGAGCGAGACCCGACGACTGCATAGTCGCTGGAGAGCAGGATGCCGAGTCCACCACCGGCAGTGGTGCCGTGCGCGGCCGCGACGACAGGAACAGCCGACTCCGTGAGCGAGCGGATCCCGGCGTTGATGACCTCGGCGAGGGCAGTGATCTCCGCACCGGACGCACCCATCGTCGTCGCCATGTCGATCACATCGCCGCCGGCACAGAACGCCGGGCCTGCGGCATCGATGAGGATCGCCTTGACATCTGCCCTCGAGGTCGCCTCGGCGGTGACGTCCCTCCAGGCGTGAGCGAGGTCTGCATTGAAGGCGTTGAGACGAGCAGGACGATTCAGGGTCAGCCGCGCCATCCCCTCTTCGACGGCGAACAGGATGGCATCACTCATGGCTTCTCCTTCGAGCACAGGACGTTCGTCCAGCGTAACCGCGATCAGGCCTCTGCCCAGACCTGCGAGACGAAGCTCTCCATCCGGCGCCGCGTGCCGTCCAGGCGAAGATCCGCCTGGCCCGGTGCCCTGACCTCGTTCGGAGCGAGCGGATGCGCCAGGCGCACATTCTCGTGGCAGGAGAGGTCGGCGCACATATAGGTGCCGAACGAGTCGCCCCGTCGGCCGGCCTCGCCCGTCCGACGTGCGGAGAGGAGCGCGATCTGGTTTCCCGGCTGCATCGTGTGGCAGATGTTGCACATCCCCGCTCGCCCGCGACCGGGTTCCGTGGCACGCAGCACGATTCCCACCACTGCGTCGTCATGGGGGATGAGCACGTAGCCGCGGCGGTTGGCGGCGGGATCCTGCCAGGCGAAGAGGTCGAGATAGTCCCAGTCCACGAGCAAGAAGTCGTGTGGCATCTCCATGAGCCGCAGTTCATCGGCATCCGCGTTGACGAACGATGCCCGAACGTCGGCTTCGGTGAGCGGTCGCATCGCTCCAGTCTAGGAACCGGAGGCGGCGGACGGCGCAGCGACGCCCTCGATGCGCTCCTCGGTCCGGTCACGGATCAGGAACCCGAAGCCGAACGCGATGAAGAACATCAGCACGCCGTACACGGCAGCGGGAAGGCTCAGCTCCACGGACCCGAGGACGGACTGGGCGATGACGATCGCCAGCGTGGCGTTGTGGATGCCGATCTCGAACGAGGTGGCGATCGCCTGCCGCTTCCCCACCCGGAGCATCCGCGGCACCAGGAAGCCGATGGCGAGGCTGATCAGGCAGAACAGCACGGTGATGAGGGCGAGCTGCGTGAAGTTCGCGACCAGGAGGGTCCAGTTCGAGGCGACGGCGCCCGCGATCACGATGATGAGGATCACGACGGACGCGATGCGCACCGGCTTGTCCATCCCAGCCGCGAACCTCGGCCAGAAGCGTCGCACGAGCATGCCCAGCGCCACTGGCAGGAGAACGATCGCGAACACCTCGAGGGCCTTCGACCACTGCAGGCCCAGCCGGTCGTCGAACGGCTGGAAATAGGCGATCGCGAAGTTGGTGATGACCGGGAGGGTGATCACGGCGATGACCGAGTTCACTGCCGTGAGCGAGATGTTGAGGGCGATGTCGCCGCGGAACAGATGGCTGTACAGATTGGCTGTCGTGCCGCCGGGCGATGCGGCGAGCATCATCATCCCGACCGCGAGGATCGGTGGAAGCTGGAAGGCGAGCACGAGCCCGAAGCAGATCGCCGGCAGCACGACGAGCTGGCAGAGCAGCGCGATGATCACCGCCTTCGGCTGCTTCAGCACCCTCGCGAAGTCGGCGAGCGTGAGGCTGAGCCCGAGGCCTAGCATGATGATCCCGAGAGCGACGGGCAATCCGATGGTGGTCAACGCTGATCCCATGGGACTCAGTGTGGCGGATGGAGGGCCCCGGTGTCACGGGATCCCTGTGCGGGACGGTCTCCAATACAGCCGAACGCTCTCGGGTCATGCGATTGGGGTGTTCCGCCGCATCAGTAATCGGGGTCGGAGGCGGCGACTTCACGTGCTGTGCCTCGCCGCGAGGTCCAGATGACGAAGATCCCGCCCACGATGGAGACGGCGCCGAGGAGTAGCACGAACGGTGTCAGCATGTCCGGATAAGGCGAGCTCGTCGGGATGACGTTGTATACGGCCACGCTGGCGAGGGTCGTCGGCATCAGCAGGGTGATCGCGATGATGCCGAACGAGATAAGAAACGGCGGGCGTCGATTTCTCACGCTGCTTACCGAAAGGACGATCGCGAGCAGCAGCCAGACTGCCGTGCCGATGCACATCGCCGTGACATTCTCCGAGGGCATCCGCGCATAACCGTCGGTCCACACGTCCGCCGAGACCGCGGTCACCGGCCAGTAGAGGGTCGCGAAGAGGCCGTAGGCGACGAGTGCGATCGTCGCAGCCAGAAACACACTCGTCGCCTTGGTCATCAGGTTTCGCTCCTCACCAGTTGCAGACGAGTGAGGCCGGCCACACCGTCCCGATACGTGACACCCAGTTCGGGTTGCTCGACCGTCCGGTCTCGAGATCGAATGAACCCCACTCGGCAACCCAACCGGTGACGTGGCAATCCCACTGCTGCTTCATCGTAGGACGATCCTTGCCGCCGGACAGCACGTAGCCGGGGTGGTTCGCCTTGAGTATCTTCCATCCTTCGTGCGAGAAGAGAAGCGAATCGACGAGAAGAGCGGCCCGCCCGGCGGCCGAGACCCACGCGGAGACCTTGTAGCCCGGGTTGGAAGCCGAGTAGGACGACACCGTGCTCTTGGAGAGCACGCCGCTGCTGTAGCTGGGATCCGCCAGCACGGGATAAGAAACGCCTTCAGCGTCACGGTGTTCGACAATCTGCGTGAGCACGTCGCCTTCGACGGTGTAGCGGGTGGTCAGACTCGCACCGTTGTCGTCTCGTGCCCATGGCACGTCGAACGTGCCGACGATCTCGTTCTGCGCGCCGAACACGATGACGGCCCCAGAGTCGACCAGTTCCATCCGCCCGCCGTCGAGCTCGACCTTGTAGGAGTAGGACTCGGGTGCTCCCTGGTCATCGACGACCGTCAGAATCTGGAATCCGTTGTCGCGAATGATCGGCACACTCGTCGATCCGTCATCGTGCGCGTAACTCGAAACGCGATCGCTAAGAGGTACGCGCGCGCCCGAACCTGCTTCAGGCAACGAGATGGCGATGTCGCCGAACTCGGAATCAACAGTGATCGCGCCATCCGAGGCCTGCGGAACCCGCACCTCGGCGGTGTAGACGGTCTCTTCGATGATCGCCAAGTCGGATTCGGCGTCGAGCTCATTCCCCTCGAGGCGCGCGTCTCCATCGATGCTCCGGGCTGACACGTCCACCTCGAGGAGTTCGTCGGCGTACGCACCGGTGATATCTACTCCGTGTTGCGCAAGAAGCGACAGCACGTCGGCCGCGCCGGTACTGGATGGGCTCGCCGCAGCGGGTGGCACTGCTGCGACGGCCCCAATGCAGAGAGATGCCGCTGCGGCGCCGGCCACCCAACGTGGAAACGCTTTCTTCATGTCTTGAGACCTCCGTTGTCGGTAATGATCAAGGCATGATCAACATATTCGGATAGGCAAACCTAAGCATGTCCCCTCTTTGGGGGACATACCCGGCACCGCCGTCGCACGAACCCAGCGCATCCACTGCCGCGTCACCGACGACGCAAGCGTGCCCGGAGGAGCGACGATCGTCTTGCCGTCTCGGAACGAGTAAGTGTTGATCGGGTTCAATGACGAGATCTCCTGGGCGATGGACATGAGCGCGGCGATCTCAGCTGGCGATCTCATCGGGCGCGAACGTCAAAGCCGTTCAGCGGATGCTTGGCCATGCGTCGGCAGCGATGACCGTGGACACGTACGGGGAGCTGTTCGACGATGATCTGGATGCCGTTTCGGAGGCCTTGGATCGGGCTCGCGCTGACCAATTGTTGTCACGTGGTTATCACGCGCTTGGTTCGGCGAACAGCGAAGGCCCCGACGCCCGCGTTTTTCCGCGGATCTCGGGGCCTTGATTCTGGTGGCGAGTGAGGGATTCGAACCCCCGAATGCTGAGCAGTCTGATTTACAGTCAGATCCCTTTGGC
>JBOGEI010000174.1:0-7965 GCA_050701935.1 Microbacterium sp. | reverse complement strand
GTGCAGAGCCGTGGGTCGTGATCGACATCTCGATCCTGGCCGTGCCGCTGGCTATCATCGGCGCCCGCATCTTCCACGTGCTCACGCACCCGAACGACTACTTCGGCGAGGGGATCAACACCTGGAATCCCTTCCAGCCCGGTTCCGTGTGGGCGATCTGGGAGGGTGGCATCGCCATCTTCGGCGCGCTCATCGGTGGAGCGATCGGAGCCTACCTCGGCTGCCGCTGGACGGGGATCCGGTTCTGGACCTTCGCAGACGCGTTGGCTCCCGGTCTGCTGCTGGCCCAGGCGATGGGCCGCTTCGGAAACTGGTTCAACAACGAGCTCTTCGGCCTCCCCACCGACCTGCCCTGGGGGCTGGAGATCCCGTCCACCAACTCCGCCTTCCCTCCCGGCCTGCCTGAGGGCACCCTGTTCCACCCGACCTTCCTCTACGAGGTCATCTGGAACGGACTGGGCGTCATCGTCCTGCTCTGGCTCGGGCGCAAGCTCTTCTTCCAGTGGGGTCGCCTCTTCGCGATCTACCTGATCTGGTACAGCGCCGGCCGCATCGTCTGGGAGTCGATCCGCATCGATCCGAGCGAGATCATCCTGGGGCTGCGCAGCAACGTCCTCGCGGCGATCATCGGTGTCCTGGTGGGCCTCGCGATCCTCATCGTGCAGACGCGTCGTCACCCGGGACTGGAGCCATCGCCGTACCAGCCGGGCCGCGAGCGGACCGATGCTGACGCTGATGTACAATCGCAGAACAATCCCTCTGACTTCGTAGACGTGAGCGAGCCTCCGACCGAAGAAGTCACCGCAGGAGCCACCGCCACAAGCACTGCTCCCACGAGCGAGGACGGCTCTCGATAACGCCGCCTCGTGGCGGGAGAACCATTGCACTGAACGAGCGGGCCGACGTCGTCCCCGGGTTTCACTCGAAGATCTGAGGACGGTAACTGGTGTACTTCCAGCCCCCTTACGGCGCCTCCGGCGCATACCCCCCGAAGCAGGGCATGTACAACCCGGCGTTCGAAAAAGACGCCTGCGGCCTCGCCATGGTCGCGACCCTGCGCGGCGAAGCCGGGCACGACATCATCGCGTTGGCCCTCGAGGCCCTGCGCAACCTGGAGCACCGCGGAGCCATCGGCTCCGACGCGGGCACCGGAGACGGCGCCGGCATCCTGACGCAGATGCCCGATGCGTTCCTCCGAGCCGTCGTCGGTTTCGAACTGCCGCCGGTGGGGGAGTACGCCGCAGGACTGGCGTTCCTGCCTCGCGATTCGAGCGAACGCCGCCAGCAGAAGGCAGGGATCGAGAAGATCGCCCGCGCCGAGGGTCTCCGCGTCCTCGGCTGGCGCGACGTTCCCACCGCCAACGAGAATCTCGGCAAGCTCGCCGATGAGGCACGTCCCGCCTTCGAGCAGCTCTTCGTGAGCGCCGGCGGAACCACCCACACCGATGCTCCGCTCACGGGCATCGCGCTCGACCGCATCGCCTACCGTCTGCGCAAGCGCGCCGGACACGAGCTCGGCGCCTACTTCGTCTCGCTCTCGGCCCGCACGCTCGGCTACAAGGGCATGGTCACGACGCTGCAGCTCGAGCCGTTCTATCCCGACCTTCAGGACGAGCGCTTCGCCTCCGAGCTCGCCGTCGTGCACTCCCGGTACTCCACGAACACCTTCCCGTCGTGGCCGCTCGCACAGCCGCTGCGAATGCTCGCCCACAACGGCGAGATCAACACGGTCGGCGGCAACCGCAACTGGATGCGCGCCCGCCAGTCTCAGCTCGAATCCGAACTGCTCGGCGACATCTCGCCGCTGCTGCCGATCTGCACCGACGGCGCAAGCGACTCCGCCTCGTTCGACGAGGTTCTCGAGCTGCTGACCCTGACCGGTCGCAGCCTCCCGCACGCCATCATGATGATGGTCCCGGAGGCATACGAGAAGCAGGCCGACATCACCCCGGAGCTGCGATCGTTCTACGAGTACCACTCCAACCAGATGGAGCCGTGGGACGGCCCGGCTGCCCTCATCTTCACCGACGGCACGCTCGTCGGCGCCACGCTCGACCGCAACGGGCTGCGCCCCGGCCGCTGGACCGAGACGACCGACGGCCTTGTCGTGATCGGATCCGAGACGGGGGTGCTCCAGTTCGAGCCGGAGCGCATCAAGCGTCGTGGTCGTCTGCAGCCAGGAAAGATGTTCCTGGTCGACACGTCCGAGCGTCGGATCGTCGAGGACAGCGAGCTCAAGCGCGACCTGGCCACGATGCATCCATGGCAGGAGTGGCTCGACGCCGGTGCTGTGCGGCTCGCCGAGCTGCCCGAGCGCGAGCACATCGTGCACCCGCCCGCATCGATCACCCGCCGTCAGCGCACCTTCGGGTACACCGAGGAAGAGGTGCGCATCCTCCTCACCCCGATGGGTCAGACGGGTGTCGAACCGCTCGGTGCAATGGGATCCGACACGCCGATCGCCGTTCTCAGCAAGCGTCCGCGCCTGCTGTTCGACTACTTCACGCAGCAGTTCGCGCAGGTCACGAACCCGCCGCTCGACTCGATCCGTGAAGAGGTCGTCACGAGCCTCAAGCTGGGCCTCGGACCGGAGAGCAACCTGCTTTCCTGGGGGCCTGAGCACACGCGCACCGTCTCGCTCGATTTCCCTGTCATCGACAACGACGAACTCGCGAAGATCCGTCACATCGACAAGGCGATGCCCGGTCGCTCGAGCGCGACGATCCGTGGGCTCTATCACTTCGACGCCGGTCCCGAGACGCTGCAGGACCGTCTCACCGAGATGTGCGCAGAGGTCGATGAGGCGATCGCGAACGGCACCGAGTTCATCATCCTTTCCGACCGCGACTCGAACAAGGACCTGACGCCGATCCCGTCGCTCCTCATGGTGTCGGCGATCCATCACCATCTCATCCGGCGCGAGAACCGCATGAAGGTCGGTCTCATCGTCGAAGCGGGTGACGTGCGCGAGGTGCATCACGTCGCGACGCTCATCGGCTACGGCGCCTCCGCCGTCAACCCGTACCTCGCGATGGAGTCGGTCGAGCACCTCGTTCGCACCGGCTACATCACCGGCATCACGCCCGAGAAGGCCGTCAAGAACCTGATCTACGCGCTGGGCAAGGGCGTGCTCAAGATCATGTCGAAGATGGGCATCTCCACGGTGTCCTCCTACGCGGGCGCCCAGGTGTTCGAGGCGGTCGGCCTCAGCCAGGAGTTCATCGACGCGTACTTCACGCGTACCGAGTCAAAGCTCGGCGGTATCGGCATCGAGGAGATCTTCGCCGAGAACCAGGCGCGTCACGACTACGCCTATCCGGAGGATGCGGCTGCCCGTGCGCACGAGCGCCTGTGGACCGGTGGTGAGTATCAGTGGCGTCGTGACGGATCCCCGCACCTGTTCAACCCGGAGACCGTCTTCAAGCTGCAGCACTCCACCCGCACGCGGCGCTACGACATCTTCCGCGAGTACACGAAGCTCGTCGACGATCAGGCTGCAGAGCTCAAGACACTGCGTGGACTGTTCACCCTGCGCACCGGCACCCGAAAGCCCGTCCCGTTGGACGAGGTCGAACCGGTGTCCGCGATCGTCAAGCGATTCTCGACCGGTGCGATGAGCTACGGCTCGATCTCGCGCGAGGCGCATGAGACGCTCGCCGTCGCGATGAACAGCATCGGCGCCAAGTCAAACACCGGCGAAGGCGGCGAAGACCCCGACCGTCTCGTCGACCCCGAGCGACGGAGCGCCATCAAGCAGGTCGCCTCCGGCCGCTTCGGTGTGACCAGTCTCTACCTCACGGAGGCGGAGGACATCCAGATCAAGCTCGCTCAGGGCGCCAAGCCCGGCGAGGGCGGTCAGCTCCCCCCGACCAAGGTGTACCCGTGGGTTGCCCGCACCCGTCACGCGACGGCAGGCGTCGGACTCATCTCCCCGCCGCCGCACCACGACATCTACTCGATCGAAGACCTCAAGCAGCTCATCTTCGACCTGAAGAGGGCGAACCCCGAGGCGCGCATCCACACCAAGCTGGTGAGCCAATCCGGCATCGGCGCGGTCTCGGCCGGAGTCGCCAAGGCTCTGAGCGACGTCATCCTGGTGTCGGGCCACGACGGCGGCACCGGTGCGAGCCCGCTGAACTCGCTCAAGCACGCCGGTACGCCGTGGGAGCTCGGCCTCGCCGAGACGCAGCAGACGCTCATGCTCAACGGCATGCGCGACCGCGTGGTCGTGCAGGTCGACGGTCAGCTCAAGACCGGTCGCGATGTGATCATCGGAGCGCTGCTGGGTGCGGAGGAGTTCGGCTTCGCCACGGCTCCGCTCGTGGTCAGCGGCTGCATCATGATGCGCGTGTGCCACCTCGACACCTGCCCGGTCGGTGTCGCGACCCAGAACCCGGTGCTGCGCGAGCGCTTCACAGGCAAGCCCGAATTCGTCGTGAACTTCATGGAGTTCATCGCCGAAGAGGTGCGCGAGCTCCTCGCAGAGCTCGGCTATCGCTCGCTCGATGAGATCGTCGGCCGCGCCGACCTCATCGAGGTGAACGCCGCGGTCGAGCACTGGAAGGCCGAAGGACTCGACCTCACCCCGGTGCTCGAAGGTCCGGTCTTCCCGGCCGGGGAGCCGCGTCGCAGTGGTCGTACGCAGGATCACGAGCTCGAGAAGCACTTCGACGTGCAGTTGATCGACAACGCGAAGGGCGCGCTGCTCAACGGCGAGCCCGTCGTGGTGGAGTTGCCCATCGCCAACACCGAGCGTGCGGTCGGCACGATGCTGGGGCACCAGGTGACGTCACGTCACGGTGCTGCCGGTCTGCCGCAGGGGACGATCGACGTCACACTGCACGGCACGGCCGGTCAGTCGCTCGGTGCCTTCCTCCCGCCGGGGATCGTGCTCCGCCTGGAGGGCGACGCGAACGACTACGTCGGCAAGGGGCTGTCCGGTGGCGACATCACGATTCGTCCGCCTCGCGGTTCGCTGATCGCCCCGGATGAGAACGTGATCGCCGGCAACGTGATCGGCTACGGCGCGACCTCGGGGACGATGTTCATCTCCGGCGTCGTCGGCGAGCGGTTCCTCGTGCGAAACTCCGGTGCGACCGCGGTCGTCGAAGGCGTGGGCGACCATGCGCTGGAGTACATGACCGGCGGTCTGGCTGTCATCCTGGGCGCCACCGGCCGCAACTTCGGCGCCGGCATGTCCGGGGGAGTGGCGTACGTGCACGCGCTCGACACGAGCAAGGTGAATGCGCAGTCCCTCGGCAGCGGCGAGTTGCTGCTCGAGCCGCTCGATCGAGCGGATCTCGAGGTGCTGCGCAGCATCCTCGTCGCGCACGTCGAGCGCACGGCCTCACCCCTGGCGTCGAGGCTGCTCGAGAACTTCGAAGAGACCGCCGCAGAGTTCGTGAAGGTGCTGCCTCGAGATTTCGCCGCCGTGCGGAGCATGCGCGAGGAAGCACTGGCCGAGGGGATCGACCCCGATGGCGATATCGTGTGGAACCGCATCCTGGAGGTGACCGGTGGCTGACCCCAAAGGCTTTCTGAAGGTGACCGAGCGGGAGCTTCCCGCACGACGTCCGGTGCCGGTGCGCATCATGGACTGGAAAGAGGTCTACGAGCCCGGAGACAAGCAAGTCCTGCGCCGTCAGGCCGGACGATGCATGGACTGCGGTGTGCCGTTCTGCCATTCCGGTTGCCCTCTGGGTAACCTCATCCCCGAGTGGAACGACCTGACCTGGCGTGGTGAGGGCCGCGAGGCGATCGAGCGACTGCACGCGACGAACAACTTCCCGGAGTTCACGGGGCGACTCTGCCCCGCGCCCTGCGAGAGCTCGTGCGTGCTCGGGATCAACCAGCCGGCCGTGACGATCAAGCAGATCGAGGTCTCGATCATCGACGAGGCCTTCGCGAAGGGCTGGGTCGAGCCCGAGCCGCCGGAGCGCTTGACGGGCAAGACCGTCGCCGTCGTCGGGTCGGGGCCTGCGGGTCTCGCCGCCGCTCAGCAGCTCACCCGAGCGGGGCACACCGTGGCGGTCTTCGAACGCGACGACCGCATCGGCGGACTGCTGCGCTACGGCATCCCCGACTTCAAGATGGAGAAGACGCAGCTCGAGTCCCGCCTGCGCCAGATGCAGGAGGAGGGCACCCGCTTCCGCGCCGGCGTCGAGATCGGCAAGGACATCTCCTGGCCTGACCTGCGTGCCCGATACGACGCGGTCGTCATCGCCACCGGATCCACGGTGCCTCGCGATCTCGCGATTCCGGGCCGTGACCTCGACGGCGTGCATTTCGCCATGGAATACCTCGTGGAATCGAACCACGCGGTCGCGGGCGACAAGGTCACCGACCAGATCAGCGCCGAGGGCAAGCACGTCATCGTCATCGGCGGCGGCGACACCGGTGCGGACTGCATCGGCACCGCTCACCGGCAGGGAGCACTCAGCGTCACCAACCTCGCGATCGGCAAGCAGCCGGGAGACGCGCGACCCGACCACCAGCCGTGGCCGATGATGCCGACCGTCTTCGAGGTGTCCTCCGCTCACGAGGAGGGCGGTGAGCGGGTGTTCCTCGCGTCGACCGTCGAGTTCCTCGGCAACGAGGTCGGCGAGGTCCGGGCCCTGCGTGTGGCGGAGACCGAGTACGTCGATGGGCGTCGCGTCCCCAAGAGCGGCACCGAGCGGGAGATCCCGGCCGACCTCATCCTGATCGCGATGGGATTCACCGGTCCAGAGCAGGGCGGATACACCGAGGACACGCTGCCGCAGGTTACCGACCGCGGTGCGTTCCGTCGCGACTCCTCGTACGAGTCGACGGTTCCCGGCGTGTTCGTCGCGGGCGACGCCGGCCGCGGCCAGTCGCTCATCGTGTGGGCCATCGCCGAGGGGCGTGCAGCGGCCGCGAACGTCGACCGGTTCCTGATGGGCACCACCGTTCTTCCCGAGCCGGTGCGGCCGAGTGATGTCGCGATCGGTCTCCAGCCCGCGTAGGCTGAGGCCGGCACCGTCGCCTGATTTACCTTCCCCCACTTCTACCCTGGAGAAATCTTTGAGACGCGCGAAAATCGTCGCCACCCTGGGCCCCGCCACCTCCACCTATGAGACGGTGCGCGCACTGATCGATGCGGGGGTGGACGTCGCTCGACTGAACCTCAGCCACGGTGACTACTCCGTGCACGAGAACAACTACGCCAACGTGCGTCGCGCCGCGGAGGACGCCGGCCGCCCTGTCGCCATCCTCGTCGACCTGCAGGGCCCGAAGATCCGCCTCGGCAAGTTCGAAGGCGGCCCCTACGAACTCGCCAAGGGTGACATCTTCAAGATCACCACCGAAGACATCGTCGGCAACAAGGACATCTCCGGGACCACGTTCAAGGGGCTCCCGCAGGACGTCAAGCCGGGCGACTTCCTCCTGATCGACGACGGCAAGGTGCGCGTCGAGGTCGTGGAGACCGATGGCGTCACCGTGACCACCAAGGTCATCGTCGCCGGTGCCGTCTCCAACAACAAGGGGATCAACCTTCCCGGCGTCGCGGTGAACGTGCCTGCTCTGAGCGAGAAGGACGAGGAAGACCTGCGCTGGGGTCTGCGCATCGGCGCCGACCTCATCGCGCTGTCGTTCGTGCGGTCCGCCAAGGACTACGACGACGTCGCGGCGATCATGGAGTCCGAGGGGCGCACCGTCCCGGTCATCGCCAAGATCGAGAAGCCGCAGGCGGTGGACAACCTCGAGGAGGTCGTCGCGGCCTTCGACGGCTTCATGGTGGCCCGCGGCGACCTGGCGGTCGAGATGCCGCTCGAGCAGGTGCCGCTCGTGCAGAAGCGCATCGTCGAGCTGGCCCGCCGCAACGCCAAGCCGGTGATCGTCGCGACGCAGGTGCTGGAGTCGATGACCACCAGCCCGACCCCGACGCGCGCCGAGGCCTCCGACTGCGCCAACGCGGTGCTCGACGGCGCGGACGCGGTCATGCTC
>JBOGEI010000173.1:0-7971 GCA_050701935.1 Microbacterium sp. | reverse complement strand
GCACCTCGAAGACGTGAGAGCTCCCTGCTCGCAGATGCAGACCGTCGACATTCTGGGTGATGACTCCTGAGACCTTGCCTGCGGCCTCGAGCTGAGCGAGGGCGACGTGTCCCGCGTTGGGCTCGGCCCTGGCGAACGCGCGCCATCCGAGGTGCCCGCCGACCCAGTACCGACGCCGAGCTGCTTCATCGCCCAGATAGGTCTGGATCGTCATCGGATCGCTGCGGGTCCTGGCTCCCTCACCGCGGTACGCGGGAATACCCGAATCCGTGGAGATACCGGCGCCGGTCAGGAGTGCGATGCGCTTGCCACGCAGCAGCTCGGCGGCGTGGGCGACGGTGGCCGACAACTCGGCGGGGTTCGACACGCTCACAGGACCTCCTTGAGCGAGTCTACGGTGCAGAGAGCCGACTCCGAGCCTCGCCGGCACAGGGCTGCACGTCGACTCCGGTGCAGCAGAGCGTGCCTGCGATGGCAGAGTGGTGCATGTGGATCTGTTCCCTGTGACCGAAGCCGACGACCGACGCCTAGACGACTACCGAGGACTCACCGACACCGCTCTTCGCGCCGTCTCGGAGCCCGCGGGCGGGCTGTACATCGCAGAGTCCACGAAGGTCATCGCCCGCGCGGTGGCGGCCGGACATCGTCCTCGCTCGGTTCTGGTGCAGGAGCGGCGGGTGGAGGATATCCGCGGGATCATCGGCGAGCTCGACGTGCCGGTGTACGTCGTACCGGATGAGATCGCAGAGGCTGTCACCGGCTTCGCCGTGCATCGGGGGACCATCGCATCGATGCATCGCCCACCGCTGCCCACCGTGCGTGAGCTGATCCAGGGAGCGTCCCTGGTCCTGATCCTCGAGAACATCGGTGATCACACGAATGTCGGTGCGGCATTCCGTGCTGCCGCCGGTCTCGGCGCCGATGCAGTGCTGGTGTCGCCGGGAGGAGCGGACCCGCTCTACCGTCGCAGCGTCCGTGTGAGCATGGGGACCGTGTTCCAGGTGCCGTGGACCCGCATCAGCGACTGGGAATCGGCGGTGGCAGACCTTCACACCGCACAGTTCGACATCGCGGCACTCGCTCTGCGCGACGACGCGGTTACGCTGGATGCCTACGCTGCTGACCGGCCCGAACGCGTCGCGCTCGTCATGGGGTCAGAAGGCGACGGTCTCTCGCGCGAGGCGATGGAAGGCGCCGACACCGTGGTCACGATCCCGATGGCAGGTGGGGTCGACTCGCTCAATGTCGCATCCGCGGCTGCTGTCGCGCTCTGGGCGATGAAGAGCTGATCAGATGCGCTCAGTCCCGCTCGGGCAGGATGATCGGCGATGGTTCCGGGCGCTTCGCAGCGAGGTTGTCGCCTGAGGACTGATGGCGCAGGCGTCGCAGCACCCAGGGCACGAGATGCTCGCGAGCCCAGCCGAGGTCTTCTGATCGCGCTTCGCGCCAGGTGCGCAGAGGGAACGGCTCCGGCTGCATGGCTTCGAGGTCGTTCGGCACATTGAGAGCACGCAGCGCCATGCGCGCGACCTCATGATGCCCGAGTGCGTTGTAATGCAACCGGTCGTCGTCGAAGAAACGCATGTCCTGCACGACCTTGAGCGCCCACTGATCGGCGACGATGCAGTCGTGCCGCTCGGCGATGGCGCGCACGTTCTCGTTGTAGATCGCGACCTTGCCCCGGAACGCGCGAAAGACCGGTGTGAACCCGGTGTCGATACCGGTGAAGAGGAGCACGGCCGCCCCGGTGGATGACAGTCGCGTCACCGCATCCTCGAGCTGACTGGCGATCGCATCCGGATCGGTGCCGGGGCGGATCACGTCATTGCCGCCCGCGCAGATCGACACCAGGTCGGGGTGCAGCGCGACGGCCGGTTCGATCTGATCGGCCACGATCTGGGCGATCAGCTTGCCGCGGACGGCGAGGTTCGCGTAGGCGAAGTCATCCACTTGCAGGGCGAGCACCTCGGCGACTCTGTCGGCCCAGCCTCGATGGCTGCCGGGATGCGCGGGGTCAGGGTCTCCGATGCCCTCCGTGAACGAATCACCGACCGCGACGAAACGTCGCCAGGGGTGCACGACCTCGTTGGGGATGTAAGGGGTCCGAGTCGAATCCTGGTCGGTCATCCAGCTCTCCTTCGCGAACGTTCTGCGCGGCGGCGGTGGCCGCTGCGCAGTGACAGAGCCTACCCGCAGGCGCATGTCAGGGGGAGGGGCACGCGCGGGAAGCGCGGCGAGTGATCCAGTGTCGTCGGCAGCGATTATCGTGGAGTCGATGCTTTCTCCGTCCTTTCCTCAGCGTGCCCCATGGGGAACCGCGAACAAGCTGCGCGCCTGGCAGCAAGAGGCCCTGGAGCAGTACTTCGAGGCGGATCAGCGCGACTTCCTCGTCGCCGCCACACCGGGTGCAGGAAAGACCACGTTCGCGCTCACCCTCGCCGTCGAGCTCATGCGCATGGGCGAGGTGAACCGCATCATCGTGGTCGCGCCGACCGAGCATCTCAAGACCCAATGGGCCGACGCGGCAGCGCGGGTGCACATCCGCCTCGATCCGCGCTTCCGCAACAGCGACTGGGCCCCGGCCCGGCACTATCACGGCGCCGTGGTGACCTACGCGCAGGTCGCGGCGAAGTCATCCGTGCATCGGCATCTCACCGAAGACGCAAAGACCCTCGTGATCCTCGACGAGGTGCACCATGGCGGCGACGCGCTCAGCTGGGGCGATGCGATCCGCGATGCCTACGGGCCGGCGAAACGACGCCTGCTCCTCTCGGGCACCCCCTTCCGCAGCGACACGGCGCCGATCCCGTTCGTCGAGTACCACCCCGACGAGTCCGGTGCACGGATCTCCCGCACCGATTACAACTACGGCTATGGCAGGGCTCTGGCCGACGGCGTCGTGCGGCCGGTGCTCTTCCACATGTACGCGGGCAAGATGCGCTGGCGCACGACGACAGGCGATGAGCTCGAGACGCACCTCGGTCAGGACAACACGAAAGACGTGACGTCGCAGGCATGGCGCACGGCGCTCGACCCCGAGGGCGACTGGATGCCGGCTGTGCTGTCGGCAGCCGACCGCCGCCTCACCGAGATCCGCCATCACGTTCCCGATGCCGGTGGCCTCGTGCTCGCGACCGATCAGACGGTCGCCCGTGCGTACGCGAAGATCCTGCACAGCATCACAGGTCAGCAGGCGACGATCGTGCTGTCCGACGACGCGACCGCCTCCGAGCGCATCGAGAAGTTCAGCTCCAACGACGCCCGGTGGATGGTCGCGGTGCGCATGGTGTCCGAGGGCGTCGACGTACCTCGTCTCGCCGTCGGCGTCTATGCGACGTCGTCATCGACTCCGCTCTTCTTCGCCCAGGCGATCGGCCGGTTCGTGCGAGCTCGACGAAGGGGTGAGGCGGCCAGCGTGTTCCTTCCGCAGGTCCCTGTGCTCATGGGGCTGGCGAACGAGATGGACAAGCAGCGCGATCATGCGCTCGACCGGCAGTCGAAAGAAGACGACGGTCTTGAGGATTCGCTGCTCGAGAGTGCGAATCGCGAGGAAGAGACATCGGACGCACTGACCCAGGAGTTCAGCTACCAGGCGCTCTCATCCGTTGCACATTTCGATCGTGTCGTCTTCGAGGGCCAGGAGTTCGGACAGCTGGCAGAGCCGGGCACTCCGGAGGAAGAGGAGTTCATCGGCTTCCCCGGTCTTCTCGAGCCGGAGCATGTGCACGAACTGCTCATGCAGCGTCAGACGCGCCAATCCCGTCTGCGCGAGGTCCGCGAAGCCGCGGCAGGCCCTACTGAGACGACGACGCTGCCTGCCCCGCTCCACCGCACCCTGAAGGAGCAGCGGCAGTTGCTGAACAGCCTCGTGGGCCTTTACGCCCGTCAGCGGGGCGAGCCTCACGGGGCAGTGCACGCCGAACTGCGGCGCATCTGCGGAGGACCGGCTGTGGCACAGGCCACCGTGACGCAGCTGCAGTCGCGTATCGAGGTTCTCCGCAAGCGCGTGCGCTCCTGACACGCTCGCACGTGCGGGGCTCGCGGGGCATGACCGGTGCTTCGGATCGCCGAAATGCTGTCAATCCTGGTCTGGGCAGGGTCTGCGCGAGCGTCCGCGGCTAGCGTTGAACGGTTGCCCGCGCATCGGGCACCGTCACATCTGGAGGATTCATGACAGCCCCCGCTGCCGCTGACCCGACGCCTGCCGATCGTCGGCGCTGGGCGCGCTACCTGGTCGAGGAGCGCGCCGAAGGCGCCGTGTATCAGAAGCTCGCCGAGCGCAGAGAAGGGGAGGAGCGCGACATCCTGCTCAGTCTCGCCGATGCCGAGCGTCGGCATGAGCAGCACTGGCTCGATCTGCTCGGTGCGGAGCCGAAGCGGCTTCCACGCGCCGGTGTGCGTTCCCGTCTTCTCGGCTGGATGGCCGGACGCTTCGGCTCCATCTTCGTGCTCGCCCTGGCCCAGAGCGCCGAGGCGCGGTCGCCCTATGACGCGGAACAGTACGCCACGCCGGCTATGCGAGCCGATGAGAAGGTTCACTACGAGGTCGTCCGAGGGCTTGCCGCACGCGGCCGCCGACGTCTCTCCGGCTCTTTCCGCGCGGCGGTGTTCGGCGCGAACGACGGTCTCGTGAGCAACCTCGCACTGGTTCTCGGGATCGGCGCGACCGGAGTGAGTTCCGGATTCGTGCTCTTCAGCGGCCTCGCGGGTCTCCTGGCCGGAGCACTGTCGATGGGGGCCGGCGAGTTCGTCTCCGTGCGTTCTCAGCGCGAGCTGCTCGCAGCTACGGAGGCCAACGAAGACGCCCACGCGGCCGCCGGGGATCTCGATATCGACGAGAACGAGCTCGCCCTCGTCTATCGTGCACGGGGCATGGAACACGAGGAGTCGCTGGCCCGCGCCCGTCGCATCGTCACGGCAGCTCAGGCCGGTGTCCGCCAGGCCGCGACCGGGCCTGTCGACCTCCAGGGAGGCGACGACCACGAGATCGTCGGCAGCGACTGGACCGCGGCGATCTCGAGCTTTCTCCTCTTCGCGTCCGGAGCGATCATCCCGGTTCTGCCGTGGATCTTCGGCCTCCAGGGCACGACAGCCATCATCGTCGCCCTCGTGCTCGTCGGCATCGCGCTGCTCAGCACGGGAGCGATGGTCGGCGTCCTCTCGGGCGGCCCGCCCCTGCGTCGAGCTCTCCGCCAGCTCGCCATCGGCTTCGGCGCAGCCGCCATCACGTATCTGCTCGGCCTCCTCTTCGGAGTCAGCGCGGCCTAAGACCAGGGGGAGGTACGCTCATTCCTCCACCCGCGTGATCCCGGGAACCGTGTAGTCGCCCTCGAGAACTGCCGGGTCCGGCTCATACATCCGCATCACCGGTCGGAAGTCTCCGGCCGGTGCGGGGAGCCAGTTCGCCAGAGCCGTCGCGTCCACAGGCCGTTGATGGCTGATCGTGATGGTGAGAGCACCGTCCTCGTCTCGGACGAGGCCTGGAGTCCGGTCACCGATCGAGTATCGGGCGATCGGATTCTCGACGAGATAGAACTCGGGAACCGAGTACATCGTCAACGACCAGAAGGCCGATACGGGCGGCTCTGGATCGAGACGCAGGGTGTACGTCCGCTCGCCGGTGAGCTGATCTCCGTGATCGTCGACGTAGGTCATGATGTACGCCGCTTCGTAGGGATGGTTGCCCCAGAGGCCTCCGAGCGCAGCGGCGGCGCGTTCGGCGATACGCAGCTCGGGATCGGTCATCTTGAAGCGCGCATCGTCGAGAGCCCCGACCTCGAAGTAGTCGAGGTTGTAGTCGAAGGCGTGGAAGGTGAGTTTCCATCCGTTCACCTCCGGACTGGAACCGTGGGTGAGGATGGTATGGAGGGTCTGTTTCGCAGCGTCCATGTCGCCGACCAGGCGTGCGGCCTCGGATAGCGGGATAGACGCATAGGGTGAAGCCCCGGCCACGGCGATACCTGTCGTCGCGAGCGATTCCTGCAGCG
This sequence comes from Microbacterium sp., assembly GCA_050701935.1. Classification (GTDB taxonomy): domain Bacteria; phylum Actinomycetota; class Actinomycetes; order Actinomycetales; family Microbacteriaceae; genus Microbacterium. The sequence goes on along the minus strand of JBOGEI010000173.1, from coordinate 1,984 downwards.
GCCGATCGCGCGGTGCGGGCGGGAACTGCTGCGACCAGACGCGGAGCTTCTCGAGGAAGAGCGCGCTCTCGGGCACTCCGGGGTCTGGGACGGCCAAGCCCGCGGGCACGGCATCGGGGTCCTGCGGCGTCAGCGTCGTGGCGTCCTGGAGCGCATGCACTTCCGGGAGCTCCTCATCGCCGCTCACCGCCCAGCGGCCCACGATCGATGCGACCGTCGTCGGGAACCGGATCACGACCGCATCGCCGGAGTCGCCGCTCCATGATGGTGGAACGAGGAGGAAGCTCCCCGCACCGGTTCCTGTCGCGCGATGTCCGACGTAGGCGAAATTGTTCGTCCATGCATCCACGAACTGGAGCACGTAGTAGCGGCCAGCGGTGTCGGGAACCTGCAGCTCGACCGGGCCGACGCTGAGGTCCACCTGGGCCATCGAGTAGAGCGTGTCGTTGTTGATCGTCACGAATGTGTCGGCAGGACCGGCGAGCGTCCGGGCATGACTGAATGTGTTGAATCGGGCAGCGGGGTTCGCACCGACCCCGGTCGTCGTGTAGCGCGTCACCTGTTCGAGGTTGAACACGAGCGGGAACCCGTAGAGGAAGGCCTTGGTGATGGTCGTACGATCGGCGTCGATGGCTGTCATGCGCATCAGGCTAACCAGCGCCGTTCGAGCACCGGTCGACACGGTCATCCGTCACGGATGAGGTCGTTCGCGCATTCGAAGAGCCGCCCGAGGACGACACGAAGAAGGCCCCGGATCTGTGGATCCGGGGCCTTCTTCTTCCTGTGCGCGGAGGGGGACTTGAACCCCCACGCCCTTACGGGCACTACGACCTCAACGTAGCGCGTCTACCATTCCGCCACCCGCGCAGGTGTTGGATGATCGTTGCCGACCGAAGAATGACATTACCACGTCCTCAGCGGCCTCTCGAACCGAGCCGTACGCCCGGGCGTGGCGCGTGATTTCGATAGCCTGGACCCATGACCGATCCGTCTCTTCCGGAGGTCGTCCGCATCGCGAGCGACCTCATCCGCTTCGACACGTCCAACTTCGGCGGCGGCAACGCGAAGGGCGAGCGCGAGGCCGCCCAATACGTCGGGGCCTACTTGGAAGCGCTCGGGCTCGAGGTCGAGTACTACGAGCCGATCCCACGCCGCACGAACGTGATGGCCCGGGTGCCGGGACGGGACAGGAACAAGCCCGCACTCGTCGTGCACGGCCACCTCGACGTGGTCCCGGCCATGGCCGAGGACTGGAGTGTCGATCCCTTCGCCGGCCTCGTGCAGGACGGGATGCTCTGGGGCCGCGGCGCCGTGGACATGAAGAACATGAACGCGATGATCCTCACCTCGGTCGCGGAGATCCTCCGCGCGGGCGAGCAGCCGGAGCGTGACCTGGTGCTGGCGTTCTTCGCCGACGAGGAGAACGGCGGAGTCGAGGGTTCGGCACTCGTCGTGCAGAACCACCCCGAGTGGTTCGAGGGTGCGACGGCCGCGATCAGCGAGGTCGGCGGCTACTCGATCACAGTCGATGACCGACGCGCATATCTGCTGCAGGTGGGGGAGAAGGCCCTGATCTGGATCCGGCTCGTCGCGAAGGGCCGCGCGGGCCACGGAAGCCGCCTGCACGACGACAACGCCGTCACGAAGCTCGCTGAGGCGGTCGCCGCGATCGGACGCACCAAGTGGCCGATCCGGCTGACATCGACGACCAGAGCCTTGTTGGAGGGCCTGAGCGACCTGAGCGGACGCAGCGTCGACGACCCCGATGCCCTCGCCGCGGCTGCCGGACCTGCCGAGGCCTTCCTCCGGTCCTCGTTCCGCACGACGACGAACCCGACCGCGCTGACCGCGGGCTACAAGCACAACGTGATCCCTGAGCGCGCAGAGGCGCTCATCGATGTGCGGGTGATCCCGGGGACCGAGGACGACGTCCTCGCCGAGCTGCAGCAGATCGTCGGCAGCGAGATCGTCATCGAGACGGTCG
>JBOGEI010000172.1:0-8027 GCA_050701935.1 Microbacterium sp. | reverse complement strand
CCCGCATCCTCTCGGACGCGGGGGCGCTTCTGCGTGATCGGTCGGTCGTGTTCAGTCGGCGATGAGGATGGGCTCGAAGCCGGCACGGCGCAGCGTCTCGAGCGTGTGCTCGGAATGCTCGGGGCCGCGGGTCTCGACGCTGAGCTCGAGGATGACGTCGCTGATCTGCAGCCCGTGCCCATGCCGCGTGTGCATCGCCTCGATCACGTTCGCGCCGGCCTCGGCGACGAGCTCGGAGACGCGGGCGAGCTGACCTGGACGGTCGGGCAGCGGGATGCGGATGGTGAGGTAGCGGCCGGATGCCGCGAGCCCGTGCGACACCACTCGCTGGAGCAGGAGCGGGTCGATGTTTCCGCCGGACAGCACCGCCATCGTGGTTCCCGTCGCAGACACCTTGCCGGCCAGGATCGCAGCCACACCGGCGGCTCCGGCCGGCTCGACGACGACCTTCGCCTGCTCGAGCAGGATGAGGATGGCGCGCGCGAGGTCATCATCGGAGACCGTGACCACCTCGTCGACGAGGTCTTTGATGATCTCGAACGGAATCGCGCCGGGACGCGCGACCAGGATGCCGTCGGCGATCGTCGGCCGTGTGACGATGTCGACAGGTTCGCCGGCCTCGAGCGAAGGCGGCACGGCGGCGGCGTTCTCCGCCTGCACACCGATGATGCGGACCGTACGCCCGAGCTCGGCGGCGCGCGCCTTCACTGCGGCGGCGACGCCGGCGATCAGCCCGCCTCCCCCGATGCCCAGCACCACGGTGTCGACGTCGGGAGCGTCTTCCAGCAGCTCGAGTCCGAGCGTTCCCTGCCCGATCACGACGTCGCGATGGTCGAACGGGTGGATCAGCACGGCACCTGTGCGCTCGGAGAACTCGGCGGCGAGGCGCAGCGATGTCGCCACGGTCTCTCCCTCGAGCACGACCTCTGCGCCATAGCCGCGCGTGGCGAGCAGCTTCGGCACCGGAACGCCCAGCGGCATGAAGATCGTGGCGGAGATGCCGAGCGCCTGCGCCGCGAGAGCCACACCCTGGGCATGGTTTCCGGCCGAGGCCGCGACGACTCCGCGAGAGCGCTCCTCAGCACTCAGCTTCGACAGCCGGTACGCCGCACCGCGGATCTTGAACGACCCCGTGCGTTGCAGGTTCTCCATCTTCAGCAGGACGGGGACTCCGAGGATGTCGGAGAGTGCTCGCGACGGCAGCGTCGGCGTGTGCGAGATCACCTCAGCCAGACTCTGAGCTGCTTGTTCGAACTCGGTCAGGCTGGGGACTTCGCTCATCGATTCCTCCGTCTCCGCTCACGCGGTACTGTGCTCCAGATAAGGTCTCCACCCGGGCCGGCGCCGGTGCGCCAGGATCCGGTGCTGATGGTCACGGCCGCGACGTTCACGAACGCCGCCAGCGGTACGGCGAAGAGAGCTCCGGGGATGCCGGCGATCATCGCACCTCCGGCGACCACGAGGACGACGGCGAGCGGATGCACCTTCACCGCCGAGCCCATCAGGATCGGCTGCAGGATGTGTCCTTCGATCTGCTGGACGGCCAGAACGACCACGAGCATCCAGAGCGCGATCCAGGGCCCGTTGTAGACGAGGGCCAGGAACACCGCGACGGCACCCGTCACCACCGCACCCACGATCGGGATGAACGAGCCGAGGAACACCAGTACGGCCACCGGCAGCGCGAGAGGCACCTGGAGCAGGAAAGCGCCCAGCCCGATGCCGATCGCGTCGATCGTCGCCACGAACATCTGCGTACGCGCGTAGTTCACGATCGTGGTCCAGCCGTTGCGGGCTGCGCCGTCGACGGCCGGGCGGGCGTTGCGGGGGAAGATCCGGAGAGTCCATCGCCAGATGCCGGCGCCGTCGGCCAGGAGGCAGATGAGGATGAACAGCGCCAGCACCGCCCCCGTCGCCACGTGCCCGACGGTCGTGCCGATCGCCAGCGCTCCGGTCCACAGCGCCTGCGTCTGCTCGGTGAGGAAGTCGAGACCCTGTTGCACGAAGTTGGCGATCTGGGTGTCGGAGAGGCTCAGCGGTCCCTCGTGCAGCCAGACCTGGAACTGGTCGAAGGCCTCCGTCGAGCGTTTCTGCACGTCTGGCAGCTGCTCTCGTACCTGCCAGACGACGAGCCACATCAACCCGGTGACAATGGCAGCAGTGCCGATCAGCGAGATCGCGATCGCCAGCCAGCGTGGGAGTCCGCGTCGCAGCATCCACGAGAACGCCGGCCACAGCAGTGCCGTGATGAGGATGCCGACCATGAGCGGGATGACCAGGAGCTTGAGCGTCATCACCAGCCAGATGAAGACTCCGATGGCCGCCGCGATCAGCAGCAGCCTCCAGGCATAGCTCGCGGTGATCCGAAGGGGCAGGGGCACCGCCTCGTCGGCTTCGGTCGTCACGGTGCGGTCGGTGGAGACCGGGCGCGGACGGAAGAGATCTCGCAGCCGGGGTCGCTGGTCCTCGCTCATCGCCCAAGTCTACGGTCATGCCGTATGCCGTTGGACGCATCCTTTCTCCCGCGCCCCGTGTCGGTGACCGCCGATAACCTGGCGTTGTGACCGAAACCCTCAGTTCCGCCCAGGCTCGCCGCATCGCTCTCGCGGCTCAGGGGTTCACACGGGCGCGTCCGGCCTCGGTCTCCGGACGGCACGTGCACCGGGTCATGGACCGGCTCGGCGTGCTCCAGATCGACTCGGTGAATGTCTTCGCGCGCTCTCACTACCTGCCCTTGTTCTCACGCCTCGGCGCCTACGAGCCCGCACTGCTCGACCGCGTCTTCCTCTCTCGCACCACCCACTACGTCGAGTACCTCGCCCACGAGGCGACCTTCATCCCGATCGAGGACTGGCCGCTCTGGCAGTTCCGCATGGAGGACTTCCGCAAGCGTTGGGCCGGCGAGGACTCCTGGATGAGCAGCAATGCGCGAACAGTGCGATGGGTGCAGGACGAGCTACTCGCCCGCGGGCCGCTGCGCCCGGCAGATCTGCGCGACGATGCGCCACGCGAACGCGGAACCTGGTGGGACTGGGACGACGCGAAGCTGGCTCTCGAGCACCTGTGGCGGACGGGAGACGTCGCCATCAGCGGACGCCGTGGGTTCGAGCGCACCTATGCCCTGGCAGAGCACGTCATCCCCGACGGCATCCGCTCGCAGCAGATCTCGCGCGCCGACGCGATCCTCGAGCTGACGCGCCGGGCAGCCCGCTCGAGCGGCGTAGCGACGCAGTCCGACCTCGCCGACTACTACCGGATCCGCGACCGCACAGCCGTCGCCCGATCGATCGCAGACCTCGTCGAGGCAGGCGAGCTGCATCCGGTGCAGGTGCGCGGTTGGGACCGCGGCGGGCGGCCTCTCCCCGCCTGGCGACATCGAGACGCGGTCCTTCCCCGCAAGGTCGACACGGCAGCCCTGCTCACCCCGTTCGACCCGGTGGTCTGGTTCCGTGATCGCGCGCTCCGCGCGTTCGAGCTCGACTACCGCATCGAGATCTACGTCCCTGCGCACAAGCGCCGGTTCGGCTACTACTCGCTCCCCGTTCTCGTCGGCGACCGCATCGTCGCGCGGGTCGATCTCAAGGCCGATCGTTCGACCTCGACGCTGCAGGTGCAGTCGGCCTGGTGGGAGCCGCAGGCGCGTCCCGGCGACGCCGACCCCATTGCCGCCGAGCTGGCTCTCGCCGCGACGTGGCAGGGCCTCGAGCACGTATCGGTCTCGGGCTGGGGCGACGCCACTGCTGCTGTGCGTTCCGCGCTGACGACCGGTGCGGGGGTCGGTCCCTCGGTACGCCGGCATGTGCACGCGCGAGAGGGTGCCGGATGAGCACGCGCCGGATGAGCAGACGTCGCTGGTGGTGGTTGATCGGCGGTGCCGCAGGGCTCGCGGTCATCGCCGCGGGACTCTGGTTCTGGCAGTCGACGGCGCGTCAGCCCACGCCGGAAGAAGCAGCGCTCGGCTACCTGCACGCTCTGGAGTCGGGAGACGCCGATGCGGTGGCCGCGACGGGGATCACCGTATCGGCCACGGCGCTCGATGCCTTCGAATCGGCGACCGCGCTGATCGAAGAGGCCGCGGTGAAGACCGTCCGGGAACATGACGACTCGGCCGACGTCGGCGTCGTGTTCCGTCTCGACGGCGAGAAGCACACCGCACGGCTCAAGCTGATTCCGGTCGACGGACGATGGAGCGTCGACGAATCGGGCCTCGGCACCCTGACCGCGGAATCGACGATCGGCGCCGATGTCTCGATCGGTCAGGCAACCGCACCCGTCAACGAAGAGATAGCACTCCTGCCTGCGACCTATTCCGTAGCGGCTGCGCCCTCGGCGTTGCTCTCCGGCGAGAGCACGGTGCAGATGCTGCCCGGCGCCGCAGCAACCGCGGCTGTTGTGGCCGAGCTTCGCCCTGAGGCGACGGCGACCGCACAGACACAGCTCGACGATCACCTCGAGACCTGCACCGCCCCTGGGAGCGAGGTGCCCGACGGATGCGGCATCCGGATTCCGTGGGGGATGGAGTTCGGCGAGGTCACCGAGATCGGCTACCGCATCGACGAGTCCCCGACGATCGCGCTGACGCCGACGGGATTCACCGCCGAGGGCGGGGTGCTCGTGGCCACCGTGACTGGCACGGGCCTGGACGGCGCTGCGCGCACTGTGACGTACCGGACGGAGTCCTGGAATCTGCGGGGCGACGCGTCGTTCACCGCCGACGGACTCCTGCTGTCGATGTGGTGACCGACGGTCTCGTCAGAACTGCACGCGCGGTGGCTCGGAGATGGCGCTGCTGTCGGCCACCTCGAAGAACTCGCGCTCGGAGAAGCCCAGCCCCTTGGCGAACAGGTTGTTCGGGAAGACCTTGATCTTGGTGTTGAGCTCGCGCACACCGCCGTTGTAGAACCGGCGCGCCGCCTGGATCTTGTCTTCGGTGTCGACCAGAGCCTGCTGCACCTGGAGGAAGTTCGTGCTCGCCTGCAGCTGCGGGTACGCCTCGGCGACCGCGAAGAGACTGCGCAGTGCCTGCTGGAGGTGTCCCTCTGCGATGCCCGCCTCGCCGGGTCCACCTGCTGAGAGGGTCTCGGCGCGCGCACGGGTGACGTTCTCGAACACGGCCTTCTCGTGAGAGGCATACCCCTTGACCGTCTCGATGAGGTTGGGGATGAGGTCGGCTCGTCGCTTCAACTGCACCGTGATACCGCTCCACGCCTCGTCGACGCGGACCTTCAGCTGCACCAGCGAGTTGTACGTGGCCCAGAGATAGATGCCGACGAGCAGGATCACTCCGACAACGATCAGTACCGGCACGAGCCATTCCATCAGAGGCCCACCTTCCTCGTGTTTCTCTCATCCTAGACGCGCAGCCTGCACGTCGACTGGGCATGCGCGGCGTCCGCCGCCGCCGTATCAGGCGCCGAGAACGCGCTCGAGGTAGCGGTTCCCGAATCTACGATCCGGGTCGAGTCGATCGCGCATTGCGACGAAGTCGTCGAAGCGCGGATAGCGCTCACGGAGCGTCTCCGCGGTGAGGGTGTGGAGCTTTCCCCAGTGCGGACGCCCACCGAACTCGAGCAGGAGCTCCTCCACCGCCCCGAAGTACTCCGTCGGGTCGGCGCGCCAGTATCGGTGCACCGCGATGTAGGCGCTCGCACGGCCATGTGCGGTCGACAGCCAACGATCGTCACCCGCGGCGAAGCGCACCTCGATCGGGAACTCGATTCGCCACCCCCGTTGCGCGATGAGCGCACGCACCGCTCGGAAGGCCGGCACGACGTTCTCGGCGGGAAGCGCGTATTCCATCTCGCGGAACCTCACGGTCCTGCTCTGGATGAGCACGCGATGAGACAGCTCGGTGTACTCCCGATCCCCCGTGAGCTTGACCGCGAGTCGACTGAACGACGGTGTGATCGCGGGGATGACCTGACCCGTGGCGCACACGGCCCGATAGACCCCGTTGGAGAGCAGAGTCTCGTCGATCCATCGTCCGACCACGGGAAGGGGCTTTCGCACGGTCGCCTCCGGCAGACGGGTCTGCCGCTTGGTCAGCGCGACCTCGGTATGCGGGAACCAGTAGAACTCGAAGTGATCTGATGCCGCGACGCGCTCATCGAGCGTCGCGAGCACATCGTCCAACGGAACCGGTTCGTCGATCGCGTGCATCACGAACGCGGGGACGCACTGGAGGGTCACCTCGACGATGATTCCGAGGGCACCGAGTCCGAGCGCCACAGCCGGGAGCAGGTCGCTCTGATGCTGTTCGTCGATGCGGAGGAACTCACCGGCGGCAGTGACCATCGTGACACCTACGACCTGGGTGGCGAGTCCCCCGTACTCCGCGCCGGTGCCGTGCGTGCCGGTCGAGACGGCGCCTGCGATCGACTGCCGATCGATGTCGCCGAGGTTCTCCATCGCGAGCCCGAACGGCGCGAGCAATGCGGGGATGCGGTGAAGTCGCGTTCCTGCGAGCAGAGTCACGCGCCCGGTGGCAGCATCTGCCGAGACGAGGCCCTGCAGGTCGTCGAGCTCGAGCAGGACCCCCGGTGCGACCGCGATTCCGGTGAAGCTGTGCCCGGCGCCGACGGCCTTGACGGGGAGCCCGTGCTTCACGGCGGCGACCACCGCGCGCTGCACGCCTTCCGGACTGCGCGGGCGCTCGACGCGTACGGGTCGCACCGAGGCCGAGCGCCCCCAGTTCTGCCAGGTGCCGCCGATTCTCGTCACAGGAAGGCCTTTCCTTCACCGCGGTACGTCGGCAGCTCGTCGATGATCTCGTCACCCGAGACCAGGTGGTAGCTCTGGATGCGCTCGGCCGGTTCGCCACTCTTGGCATGTCGGAACCAGACCCGATCCCCCACACCGAGCGAGGTGGCGGCCGGGCCCTGGAGCGGCGTCTGCACTTCGCCGGCCGCTTCGCGGGACAGCGTGTGAAGGCCCTCCGGCCACACGGCCCGCGGCTGGCGCGAAGCGAGCGCAGGGCCGGAGGCGATCCATCCCCCGCCGAGAACGGTGGCGATGTCGACGGCAGGGCGCCGGACGACGTCGAAGGCGAACGCGGCTGCCGGGGCGGGGCGGAAGGACCGATAGCCGTCGAACAGGTGGCCACCGAGGAGCCCGCTGCCGGCACTAGCCTCGGTGAGGGATTCATCGCTCCCGGTGAATTCGAGAGAGCCGGTTCCACCGCCGTTGAGGATCTCGAGCGGAGCGATCGCCGCGACCGCGGAGACGATGGCCGCCCTGCGCTCGCGCAGTTCATTGCGCGAGCGGGACTGCACCAGACGGATCAACGGCGCGTCGGGGCCGGCGTCGTCGCCCTGCCCCGCGATCTGAGCGTCGTACATCTGCAGCCCGACGAGCCGAAAGCCCGGGCGTGCGACGACCTTGCGAGCGAAGGCCGCCACTTCCCCCGCGCTGAACAGTGCCGAACGGCGCACGCCGATATGGCCGAGGAGCGCCGATCGCCAGGAGGCATCGACATCGATGGCCACCCGGAGCTCCGGACGCGAGCCGGGACCTGCGACGCTGTCGATCAGGTCGAGATGGACGAGGTCATCGACCATCAACGTGATGCGCTGCGCTGCCTGCTCATCGGCGAAGAGCCGTTCCAGACCCGCACGATCCACGGTCGGATAGCCGAGCATGATGTCGTCGTGGGTCTCGGCGAGCCACAGGGCCTCGTCGAGAGTGAAGGCGAGGATGCCGTGGAATCCGGGAAGCTTCAGCACGGCGTCGAGCACGGCTCGCACCCGCACCGACTTCGAGGCTACGCGGATCGGCAGCCCGCCCGCGCGCACCAGGAGGTCCATCGCGTTGTAGCGGAGCGCCTCGCGGTCGATCACTGCGACCGGTGCGGGCAGGTGTCCCGTCACGGCCGACAGGCGCGGCCAATAGCGGGCCGGGTCCTCCCATTCGGGGGCGACCGAAGGCGCACCTTGGACGGGGCTCAGTTCGTCGATGAGGTCGAGCACTCCCCCACCCTAAGGCCTCCTCGTACTCCGGATCACCCTCCGCGGCACCGCGTCGCATCCGAG
>JBOGEI010000171.1:0-8080 GCA_050701935.1 Microbacterium sp. | reverse complement strand
AGCGCAGGAGCTGGAGCACGCCCTGGTTGGCCTGGTTGGCCTGGGCCAGCATCGCCGTACCTGCCTGGGACAGGATGTTCTTCGACGTGAACTTGACCATCTCGGACGCCATGTCGGTGTCGCGGATCCGGCTCTCGGCAGCGGCGAGGTTCTCCGCCGACACGTTGAGGCTGTTGATGGTCGACTCGAAGCGGTTCTGCAGCGCACCATAGCCGGCACGTGCGGTCGAGACCGCCTGGATCTGCGTGTCGATACCCGCCAGCGCGGTACCGTACGTCGCCGCGTCCGTCATGGTCGCGGCGAGCGTCTTGATGTCTGCTCCGAGGGTGGCGAAGTTGGTCAGGCCGACCGAGATCTGGTCCTCGGCGGCGACCGCGCCCGCACCGACCTGGAACGTCAGCGTCGTGCCACCCGAGAGCAGCTTGATGCCGTTGAAGTTCGTGCTCTCGGCGATCCGGGTGAGCTCATCACCCAGGGTGTTGATCTCCTTCTGGATCGCTTCGCGCGACTTCGCGTTGTTCGAGTCGTTCGCGCCCTGAGCGGTCAGGTCGCGAACGCGCTGCAGGATCGAGTGGACCTCGGTCAGGGCGCCTTCCGCGGTCTGGATGACCGAGATGCCGTCCTGGGCGTTGCGGGCCGCGACGTTCAGGCCGTTGACCTGCGAGCGCAGGCCCTCGGAGATCGCGAGGCCGGCAGCGTCGTCAGCTGCGCGGTTGATGCGGAATCCGCTGGACAGCTTCTCGAGCGACTTCGACAGGTCGTTCTGCGTGTTGGACAGGTTGCGGTAGGCGTTGAGTGCCGACACGTTCGTGCTGATCTGCATACCCATAAGGGTTCTCCTCCGTGAATGTTGTTGTGCGGGAGACCATCCGTGGTCTCCCGTCCACACCTATCGGCGGAGGGAGCGCGCCCGTTAGCAGAGCGGGCGGCGATAGTGATCAGGCAGGCGTCGATTCCCGGAAGACATCGGCGATCCGGGAACTGCTCGCATCCGCGATCCGGGAGAAGTACGCGTCGCGGGCTCCGGGGGAGACGCGTGTCGTGGTGACGGGTGCTGTGCCTTCCGCGAAGTAACGATCCAACGCATCGCGCAGCAACCGGATCGCCTCCGAGCGCTGCTGCGACACCGCGGAGTGCGTCACTCCCAGCTCCTCGGCGATCTCCTTCACCGGTCGCTCGTCGAAGTACACCGCCTGCACGATCCGGCGCATGCGTTCGGGGAGGGCGGCGACGGCCTGTTCCAGCACCTCGCGCCGCTCGCCGACGAGCGCCGATTCCTCGGGGAGCGGAATCTCGGCCGCCACATCGCGTGCGCCGGGATCCTCGAGCGTGGTCACGGTGCGTGCGGCATCGCCGAGCGCCTCGAGGACGACCTCCTTCGTCACCCCCATCGCGGTGGCGACCTCGGCGGCAGTCGCCGTCCTGCCGAGTCCGGCGGTGAGGGTCTCGCGAACCGCGACCGTTTCCTTGATGCGCTTTCGGATGCCGCGGGACGCCCAGTCCATCGAGCGCATCTCATCGGCGAATGCACCGAGTATGCGGCGGCGTGCGTAGGCGCCGAAAGGGACGCCCAGTGCGGGGTCGAAGGCATCGGCGGCCGTCACGAGCGCGAGCGCTCCGACGGCGGCGAGCTCGTCGCGGGGGATATGGGTGGCACGGGCGTGGGTCTCGGCGGCGAGGTATCCGACCAGGGGGAGGTTGCTCTCGACGAGCAGATTGCGCTCAGCGCGCGACGACATGGGGGATGATCCACCTCTCTGGATGCACTCCGGGAGTTCCAAGGAGATGAATAGATGCACATATCACACTGGTCGTAATTTGTACATGGGGAGAACTATCCATCGCCGTTCCACATAGTAACGTTAGCCAAGCGATGGCCGATAGTGACCTTTGGCCGCGTTGTCAGGCGGGGCGATCACTGGGGAAAAGGGGATCATGGGAGCCAACGAATTATCGATACAGCTGTGGCGTGAGCGTGAGCTGCTCGAGATGCTGCTCTTCAAGCTCGATGAACAGCAACTGCTTCTCGCGGCAGGACGATCCCAATGGATACAGTTTGCCGCGCGTGAGATCGACCAGGTGCTCGATCGACTGCGTGGCGCGGGACTCGCCCGCACCGTCGAGGTCGCGACCGTCGCAGAGGAGTGGGGAGCTCCTGAGACGGCGACGATCCGCGAGCTGATCGAGCACGCGCCCGAAGGCGCCTGGCAGGAGGTGTTCGCGGACCACATGCGCGCACTCACCAAGCTCGCCGCCGAGGTCGAGCAGATGCGCGACGCCAACGCAGAGCAGCTCAGCGGAGTGCTCCGGGCCACCCAGGAGACGATCGCCGCGCTCGGACACGACACCGGCGAGTACACGACCAAGGGCGACCGCGCCCGCGACGACGCAGCGCGCATCATCGACACCGAGATGTGACCGAGAGGGGATCATGTCGACCTTCAGTGGATTGAACACCGCTGCCAGCGGGCTGGCCGCGGCTCGCCGCGGCATGGACGTGGTGGGGCAGAACATCGCGAACCAGAAGACCGAGGGATACACGCGCCAGCGCGTGATGACCTCCGCTGTATCGGCCGTCGCGCAGACGGGGCGCTTCAGCGTCGGAGCCCTGGCGGGGCACGGCGTCTCGATCGATGGCGTGGCGCGCTTGGGTGACGCCCTGCTCGATGCCAGGGTCCGCGACGCACTCGGTGCGTCGGGCTACTGGTCGACCAGGGCGGTGGCCGCGACCACGATCGAGGCCTCACTCGCCGAGCCCACCGCGAACGGCCTGGCTGCCAGGCTGTCGAAGTTCTGGTCCGGATGGCAGGACCTCGCCAACACCCCGGATTCGGGAGCGGCGGCATCCAGCATCCTGGAATCGGCCAAGGAGCTCGCCTCGCACATCGCCGGCGGGTACCGCAACGTCGCCACGCAATGGAGCAACGCGCGTGATTCCGCCGATCGCACCGTCTCGCAGGTGAACGCGACCGCCGACCAGATCGCCGTCCTCAACGACGAGATCCGCGACGCCCTCGCCTCCGGCCGCTCGGCGAACGAGCTGATGGACCAGCGGAGCGTCCTCGCGCAGAACGTGGCGCGGATGTCCGGGGCCGCGGCGACGATCGAGGCCGACGGGACGATGACGGTCCGCCTCGGCGGCAACGCGCTGGTCTCCGGCTCCGATTCCCGCCACCTCGTGCTGACGGGTCCGTCCTCGCTCGACTCCGGCCAACGCTTCAGCCTCTCCTGGGCATCCGCACCCGACCTTCCCGTCTCGATCGACGGCGGCGAGCTCGGTGCCTCCCTCTCGGTCCTCGCCCCGGCAGCCGAAGGCGGCATGCTCGCAGGCCTCGCGGCGACCTATGACAAGGTGGCGACGGCCCTCGCCGACGCCATGAACACGCAGCACCGGGCGGGCGTCACCTCCACCGGCCAGCCCGGCGGCGACTTCTTCACCCTCCCCGTCACCGGATCCGCAGCGCTCGGTCTGAAGGTCGCCGTCGGATCGGCCTCCGAGCTGGCGCTCGCAGCGCCAGGGGCGGGAGCGCTGGATGCGACGAACGCCGACCTGATCTCCCAGATCGGTCGGCGTGCCGGCTCTCCGGATGCGGTGTGGTCGGATCAGGTCACCCGGTTCGGGGTCGCGACGGCCGCCGATGTGCAGCGCGCCAAGCTCTCGGACTCCGCGGCGGTCGCCGCGGTCGGGGCCCAGCAGTCTGTCGCCGCCGTCGACGGCGACGAGGAGACCATCAGTCTGCTCACCTACCAGACCGCCTATCAGGCCGCAGCCCGCGTGATGACCGCGGTGGATGAGGCGCTCGACGTGCTCATCAACCGCACGGGTCTCGTCGGACGCTGAGCGAAGGAGCACCGTGATCTCTCGAGTGACCTCATCGTCGATGACGCAGACGGCGATGCGCCAGCTGCAGTCCAACCTCACCGAGCTGGCGCGCCTGCAGGAGCAGGCGACCTCTCAGCGTGCCTTCGCCGCACCCTCCGAAGACCCGGCGGCCGCGGCCACCGCCATGGCGCTGCACTCGGAGCAGCGCCGTACCGAGCAGTACGCGCGCAACATCGATGACGGGCTCGCTTGGGTCACCGCGGCAGACAGCGCCATCACTGCGAGCACCGCTCTTCTGGGGAGGGTCCGTGACCTGACGGCTCAGGGTGCGAACGACGGCGCTCTCGATGCCACGGCCAAGGAAGCCCTGGCCGTCGAGCTCGAGGGCCTCCGCAAGGAGCTTCTCTCCCAGGCCAACACCCGACTGCTCGGCCGCTCGGTGTTCGCCGGGACGTCCGACACAGCCGCGTTCGCCGCCGACTACAGTCACAGCGGTGTGGCAGGCGCGGAAGTCTCACGGCGGGTCTCCGACGCGGCTTCCGTTCGTGTCGACACCGACGGTGCGGCCGTCTACGGCACCGCAGGCGACTCGGTGTTCGCCCTCGTCGACAAGATCGTCGCCGACCTTCGCTCCGGTACGAACGTCGGTCCCCGGCTGGCGGAGATCGACAGCCGTCGAACTGCCATGCTGGGAGTGCAGGGGTCGGTAGGCACCAGGCAAGCCCAGATCGAACGCGCCAAGGAGGCGGCAGTGCAGAATTCCGTGTCCCTCGAATCCCGCAGAGTCGCGGTCGAGGACGTCGATTCGATCGAGGTGCTGGTGCGCCTGCAGGCTCAGGAACTCGTTTACCGCTCGGCGCTCGCCGTGAACGCACGGGTCCTCCAGCCCTCGCTCATGGACTTCCTGCGATGACCGTCGCATTGACCTTCCTCGCGCCGCCACCCGGTTTCGCGCCCCATGTCGACTTCGCGCTCGCGCCGGTCGACGGTGCGGACGGCCTGTTCGCGATGCGGGCCGTCGACGACGCCGACCTGCGCCTGTACCTCATCGACCCCAGCACGGTGCTGAGCGAGTACGCGCCGATCCTCACCGATGAGCAGGCCGACGGGTTGGCGCTCGGCTCGGCTGAAGACGCGCTGATCCTCGTGGTCGCCCACCCCGCAGCCGATGGTGTGAGCGTGAACCTGATGGCCCCCGTGATCGTCAACCGCACGACGGGAGCCGCCTCGCAGGTGATCCTCGAGGATCAGGACTACCCCCTGCGCGCTCCACTGGGCTGATACCAGGCCAGGGCTGGCGCTGACCGCTCTCCCAGCGTGACGACGGCTAATCTGGAGTCGTGATCCTTGCCGTCGACACTTCCCTGGGCACGGCTGTCGCCCTCATCGATGCCGACGGGGCGCGACGAGCCGAAGCCGGCGCCGTCGACCCTCTCGGCCATGCAGAGGTGATCGGAGACCTGCTCGTCGATGCACTGCACGAGGCGGGTGACGGCGACGTCACGCACGTCGACGTCACACATGTCGTCGCCGGCATGGGCCCTGGGCCCTTCACCGGGCTGCGCATCGGCATCGCGGCGGCACGCGCTTTCGCACTCGGACGCGGCCTTGCGGTCATCCCCGTCCCCAGCCACTTCGCGGCAGCGCTCACGGCGCTCGAGACCGCGACGACGCCGTTCGCGATCGTCACCGACGCGCGCCGGCGTGAAGTCGCGATCACGGTGTTCGACGGTGTCGATGCCGACGGGATACCTGTCGTCGCCGCCGAGACGGTCCTGGTGCGCTCCGCTGATGCCGACGAGCACCTCGACGGCATCCGACGCATCGACGTGACGACCCTGTCCGCAGCGGATCTCGCTCGGGTGGGAGCACGGGCGCTCGCTGCGGGCCGAACGCTCACGAGCGACGAACCCCTCTACATGCGCCACCCCGACGTGACGCTTCCCGGTGCGCCGAAGAAGGTCGGGACATGACTCTCCGCGTCGCGACGCCCGAAGACCTCGACGCGATCATGGCCATCGAGACCCGGTCGTTCCCCACGGATGCCTGGAGCCGGGAGACCATGTCGGCAGAGCTGGGGAGCCCACACGGCCGATACCTCGTGGACGAGCGCGATGGGGTCGTGATCGGCTACGGCGGGGTGCGCGCGCTTCGTGGCAGTGCCGATGCCGACATCCAGACCATCGCCCTCCTGGCCGAGCACCGTGGCCAGGGGAGAGGCAGGGCTCTTCTTCGCGCGTTGCTCTCGGCAGCAGCAGAACGAGGCGCGCGTGAGGTGTTCCTCGAAGTCCGAGCCGACAATCCTTCCGCCGAGGGGCTCTACCTCGCCGAGGGGTTCGAGGAGCTCGCACGTCGTCCGCACTACTATCAGCCCGACGACGTCGACGCGATCGTGATGCGTCTGGAGCTGCGTTGTCACCCGGCATCCGACGCGACGTCCGAGGAGAAGACGGCATGAGCGAACCGCTGGTTCTCGGCATCGAGACGAGCTGCGACGAGACGGGCATCGGCATCGTCCGCGGGCGCACGCTCCTCTCCAACACCATCGCGTCGAGCATGGACGAGCACGCCAGGTACGGCGGCGTCGTGCCGGAGGTCGCCGCGCGGGCGCATCTCGAGGCGCTGCAGCCCTCGATCGACGCAGCGCTCGCCGAAGCCGGTGTGCGCCTCGACGACCTCGACGCGGTCGCGGTCACGAGCGGTCCAGGCCTCGCGGGTGCCCTGATGGTCGGAGTCGGAGCGGCGAAGGGCCTGGCCGTGTCGATCGACAAGCCGCTCTACGCCGTGAACCACCTCGTCGGACACATCGCTGCCGACATCCTCACCGCCGACTCCGCACCTCTCGAGTACCCGACCATCGCCCTGCTGGTGTCGGGTGGGCACACCTCGCTCCTGCACGTGCGCGACCTCACCACCGACGTCGAGCTGCTGGGCGAGACGATGGACGATGCAGCGGGCGAGGCCTTCGACAAGGTAGCCCGTCTCCTGTCGCTGCCGTACCCCGGTGGTCCGGAGATCGACCGTGCTGCGCTCGAAGGCGATCCGAACGCCATCCGGTTCCCGCGAGGACTCTCCCGTGCGTCAGACCTGGCGAAGCACCGCTACGACTTCTCGTTCTCCGGGTTGAAGACGGCTGTGGCGCGCTGGGTCGAGCGGTGCGAGGCCGACGGTATCGATGTCCCGGTGGCCGATGTCGCCGCGAGCTTCCGCGAGGCCGTCGTCGACGTGCTGGTCACGAAGGCGCTCGCCGCCTGTGCCGACCTCGGCGTCCCGCGGCTGCTGCTGGGGGGCGGAGTGATCGCGAACCGGCGACTGCGGGAAGTCGCTCTCGAACGAGCCGAAGCAGCGGGTGTCACGGTGCGCATCCCCCCGTTGTCGCTGTGCACCGACAACGGTGCGATGATCGCGGCACTCGCCTCCGAGCTGATCTCGTCAGGGCGTCGTCCGTCCACTCTCGCGTTCGGCGCGGACTCGACGCTTCCGGTCACAGAGATCCAGATCGCGGAGTCGGTGCCGGCATGAGCGACGCCCCCGGCTTCCCCGACGCGAAGGACGCGACGACCCCGTCGGCGCGCATCGAACGTCCCAGCGACGAGGTCGAGCACCCGGCAGGGTCTGCGCGACTCCCCGGCGCCCGCCGCGACGGCTACACCAAGCTGCCGACCGGCCCCGTCGGCATCGAACCGGTGGTGGCGAGCGGCCCCGACATCGATGCTCCCGAAGAGGTCGAGTGGGAGCCGTCGACGGGTGCCGCCCCGATCGATGACACCAGGCTCGCGCCGTGGGCACTGCTCGCTGCGATCGTGGCACTCGGAGCATCGTTCTTCGTCGGCTGGGGCATCCCTGTCGCCATCGTCGCGGTCATCGCCGCCATCATGTCGCTGCGTCGCCCCGTCGAGAGTCGTGCGATCGCGCGCTGGGCTCTCGTGCTCGGGCTCTGCGCCACCGTGTACAGCCTGGGCTGGCTGGTCTGGGCCGGCATGCAGTTCGAGAGGCTCGGCTGACGCGATGCTGCGCGCCGATGAGTTGGACGAGCTGCGCTCACTGCAGGCGCGGGCCTACGGCCGCGACACGGCGCTCACCGAGGCCGAAGCGCTGAGGCTGAACGACCTGGAGGGTCGTCGGCTCGTGCATGAAGCGGTGTCCGCAGACGCGACGACACCGCTCGATTCCGCAGCATCGCTCGTTTCCGCCGCACCGCTCGACGTCGCGACGCCGCTCGACGTCGCGACGCCGCTCGACGTCGCGACGTCACCG
>JBOGEI010000170.1:0-8190 GCA_050701935.1 Microbacterium sp. | reverse complement strand
CCTCGAGCGTAAGGCCGCCGTAGCCCGACTCGTTGAGCACGGCGACCGTCGCATCGAGCACTGCGGCGTCGATCTGCGGATCGCGCGGGCGGCCGAGGCGCGCAGTCCGCGCCTTGGAGTTGGGAGCGGCGTTCACACGAACAGTGTAAACCGTTCTATTGTGTTACGACTCGTAACGTTACTCAGGACTCACCCACACGGCCCGACTGCTCGCCCCACTCGTACAGCTGCTCGCCGGATGGCCCCTCGTTGTCCCCTTCGGCTTCCGGTGTTCGTCGTCTACGGCGGGGAGCTCGACGACATCGCCGACGGGGCTCCGAGGCGCTGGAGACCGAATGAACAGCCGATCCTGGTCCGATGCCCGCTATTTGAGCGTCCCAGGTGGCTAGAGATTCGTCAAGTATTTGGACGACGCTACGAAGTATGTTTAGATACCGCTGAGCATAAGACAGAAATCGTCGCGGAGAGAGGAGTGAGCATGGAGGCGAGCACGGGATCGGGCGCTTCTGGCGGAGGCGGAGTTTCGAGCTTCGCCCGCCAGTCCTCCGGGCTGGTTCGGGAGTTGACGCTCGCTGACGCGGCGTGGTTCGGGGTCCTGGGCTCCGGCGGGCTGTTCGCATTCGTCTTCCTCTTCCCCGGACCCCAGTTCGCCTCGCCGGGAATCAGCATCCCGCTCCTGCTCGTACTCACGCTTGGGTTCGGCGTTGTCATCTACTTCGTGTACGCCGCCCTCGGTTCAGCCATGCCCAGGGCTGGTGGCGACTATCTCTACGAGACTCGTTCACTGACCCCCCTTGTCGGCTTTGCGGTGCCGTGGGCGTGCCAGCTCCTCTTCTGGCTCGCCTTCCCGACCGCAGGCGCGTTTGTGGTGGGGACCTTCGGCCTGTTGCCGATAGCCGACGAGGTCGGTCTTGACGGCGTTGCCTCGTGGCTCGTCACGGAGTGGGGCACGTTCGTCGTTGCCGCAACCGTCGTGGTCCTCTGCTGGCTGATGAACACGATCGGCTTGCGGCTGTATCGGACGGTGCAGCGCTACATCCTGATCCCGCTGCTGTTGATCGCGACTGGGACGATCATCGTCCTCCTGCTCGCGAACCTGGGGACCGATTTCTCGGCGAAGTTCAACGACTTCCACGCCGGCGCGATCACAACTACATCCGTTGAGAGCGCGGCGCAGGCGTCGGGCTATGAGAGCCCGTCGTTCGATCTCGGCAATACGTTGATCTGGGTCGCGGTGCTCGGGGCTTACATCCCCTACACGATGTACTCGGCACAGGGCCTGCTTGGTGAGGTCAAGCAGGCTTCGAGCATGTGGCGCCTGTTCTCGGCATTCCTGTTCGCCGGCGCGTTCGTAGCACTAGTGATGCTCGCGCTGCCGTGGATACTCCTGAGCTCGATCGCCGGCAGTGACTTCCTGAACCAGTATGCATGGGCATACGGTTCAGGGGAGATCGCGCCCGAGTACTCACCGAACTTCAGCGTTTTCCTCTCGATGCTGAGCGGAAATGCGTTGATCACGATCCTGGTCTCGCTTGGTTTCGCGGCGGGCGGGTTCGGCATCGCGAACGTGGTCTTCGTCAACTCTGCCCGCGTAATGATGGCCATGGGGCTGGACGGCCTGCTCCCCCGCTTTTTCTCGGACGTCCACCCGCGCACACACACGCCGGTCAAGGCGCTCACCCTGTGGAGCGTCCTGGCCCTTGTGGTGGCCGCGTTGTTCAGCTTCAAGCCCGACTGGCAGACGACCGTGCTGCTGGGAGGCGCAATCACGAGCGTGCTGGTCGTCGGCGTCAGCTGCCTGGGCGCGGCGATGCTTCCCTCGAGGGCTCGCGGAATCTACGAGTCAGCACCCGTCTCGGCCTACCGGCTGGTGGGAATCCCCTGGGTGGTGATCGCCGGGATCCTGGGAACGATCAGCGTGGCACTGCTGATCGTCTTCGCCCTTATCCTCGACGAGTTGGCGCTCACTGACGCCGGCTCACGTGGGTTGATCGGCGGTGCGTTGGTGACCGGCCTGCTGTTCTACTTCGGCTGGCGCGCCGTTCGCCGCCGCCAGGGCGTGGACACGAGCCTGGCCCTGCGCGAGGTACCGCCGGAGTAGGTCTGCGCAGCGTCCAGCGAGAATCAGTTTCATCTCAGGCTCGGAAAGGAGAGCTAGCAAACGATGTCGTCACAGCCGCAGGATCATTACGTCACCTTCGGGCGCCGAGAGGGGGACGCGGACTTCCCAAACACCCTGATCTCAGGCATATCCACCTTCCTCGGCGCTCACGTGGTTCCCCCCGTTCGAGAGGAGTTGGAAGGCGAAGGGGTGAAGGCTGCCGTGCTGGGCCTGCCCTGGGAGCACACGAACACATGCCGGCCCGGGGCGAGCTACGGGCCGCGGTCGATCCGGCGCGCGACCGAGCACTACCTGAGCTACCACGGCGAATTCCAGGTGGACCTGTTCGACACGCTGGGACTCGCCGACTGCGGCGACGTCTCGATCGTGCCGGGCAATGCGAAGCGGACATTCGAGCGAGCCGAGCGCTGCATCACGGAGATCTACGAGGCGGGAGCCTTCCCGATCATCCTCGGCGGCGACGATTCCTGCCCGATCCCGGTGACCAGCGCGATGAGCAAGCTGATAGACGGAAGGATGGGTTACATCCAGATGGACTCGCACATGGATACGGCCGAGGACGTGGCGGGCGAGCGGCTCAACCACGCGTGCCCGGTGAGCAGAACCGCGGAGCTCCCAAACATGGACCCCCGCAACCTCGCCTTGGTCGGGATAAACGGGCCGCTCAACCCCCGGGTCGAGCGGGAATACGTCGATCGGACGGGCATCCAGATGATCACTATCTGGGACATCGACGAGTGGGGCATCGAGAAGACGATCGAGCGAATCCTCGAGATCGCCTGGACCGATACGGACGGAGTTGTCCTGCACACCGACCTCGACGTAATGGACCAGGGCTTCACCACGGGAGTGACCACGCCCGAGTGCGGTGGACTGACCCCACGCGAGGTAATCAAGATGATCCGAGCTTGCGTCCGTGAGGGTGTTGAGGCCTACGTGATCACCGAATGCTCCTCCGTGTACGACCCGGCCAACAAGTCGGCTCGCGTCGCGACGCGGCTGGCGATGGACGCATTGGGGGTGCGCGCGAATCCCGAGGGCACTGGACGCGTCTGAATCACGATGCGCCTGCGTCGCGGTTCGAAACCCCGCACCCGCATCCTCTTCGCGACGGACTTGCACGGTTCGGATGTCGTACTCCGGAAGTTCCTCAACGCTGCGCGCATATACGAAGCGGATATCGCGATACTCGGCGGCGACCTGACTGGGAAGAAGCTGGTACCGATCGTCGAATCGAACGGCGGCTGGGTCGCGAGTATCGCCGGGGAGGAGCGCCGGGTCAACGGCGCGGACGACCTCGCCGAGATCGAGGCGGGGATCCGGAACCTCGGTCACTACCCCGTCGTTGTCGATCGCGACGAGTACATGCGCCTGGAGGAGGACGCCGATGTTCTGGCGGAAGTGTTCGAGCGCGAGTGCGAACGGCAGGTCGACTCGTGGATGAAGCTGGCGGCGGACCGCCTCGAGCCGCAGGGAATTCCCCTGTACGTGACCGGCGGCAACGACGATCTGATGTCGGTGGAGCCGATCATTGAGCAGGCGCCCTACGTGACCGGAGCTGAGGGCCGCGTGACCCTGATCGCACCCGAGGTGGAGATGATCTCGAGCGGCTACAGCAATCCGACCCCGTGGAACTGTCCGCGGGATATCTCGGAGGAGGAGCTGGGCGCAAAGGTCGAAGCAATGGTCGAACAGCTGGAGGACGTCCAGCGGGCGGTGTTCAACCTCCACGTGCCGCCGGTCGAGTCAGGCTTGGATCAGTGCGCCAGGCTGGACACGAGCGTCTCCCCGCCGAGGCCGATCGTCGGCGAGGAGATCTCGGCGGGTTCGACGGCCGTCCGCAATGCGATCGAGAAGTACGCGCCGCTGCTCTCGCTGCACGGTCACATCCATGAGTGTCGCGGCGTCCAGCGCATCGGGCGGACGACGTGCGTCAACCCGGGGAGCGAGTACGGTGAGGGTGTGTTGCGGTCTGCGGTCGTCGACTTGGCTCCCGAACCGAATGACCTCAACGTGCAACTGCTCTCGGCGTGACTGAGCCGCTCAGCAGGCTGGAGGCTGAGGTGTTCATGCAGCTCCAACGTGACGGCCGAACACCGTACACGGCGGTCGCTGACAGCATCGGCATTTCAGAGGCCCAGGTCCGGCGGATCGTCAAGCAGCTGATCGCGAGAGACGTGTTCACGATCACGGCGGTCGCGGATCCTCGGCTGATGGGCCTCGAGTCGATGGCGTGGGTCGCGCTCGCGGTACGAGTCGCTCACATCGAGCGCACGGCGGCGGCGCTGGCCCGGATGCCCGAGATCGACTACGTGGTGATCACCACGGGCACCTGGAACGTGATGGCGGAGGTCGCCTGCCCCGACGGCGAAAGCCTATTCGGTCTGCTCAAGCATGTTCGCGCCCTGCCCGGCGTCCAACGCACGGAGACCTACCAATACTTCAGTCTCCTTCGCCAGCAGTTCCAGTGGACTGAGGCTACGCCGAGCACGGAACCGGCTCCTTTCGAACCCGGAGTCGGGAGTGCGCCCGCAGAGATCGATGCGCTTGACCGCATGCTGATCGAGCTCTTGCAGGATGACGGTCGGGCATCCTTTCGCGATATCGGGCAGCGACTCGACGTATCGGAGCGAACGGCTTCGAGTCGCTTCACAAGGCTCGTTAAGGACGGAGTCGTCCGCGTTCTTGCGGTCGGGAATCCGCACGAGCTCGGCTTCCACGGGCTCGCGTGGCTCGGGATCGGGTTGGAGGCCGACGCCGACGCGGACGAGGCCGCTGCTTCGTTGGCCAGGATCCCGCAGGTGTCCTACCTCGTCAGCGCCGCCGGTCGCTACGACCTGATGGCCGAGATCGTCTGCCGGGATCGAGCTCAGCTGATCGCTACCCTCGATGGGAGGATTGGCGGCATAGCCGGGATCGAGACGGTCGAAACCTTCTACTACCTGAGGCTTCTGTATCGCAATACAGCGGGTGCTTGGAGCGCTGCCCGCACCCAGACGGACCGCGAAGGAGTCGAGCCGCACGGAGTCGGCGTTGCCTGAGCTCGCCGATCAAGCTCGCGTCCTGATGGAGACCTCCACGGAACGAGGGGTGCCCATCCGCCTGGTCGGTGGTGTTGCGATCTTTCTGCACGCGGATCCGCTGCACCCTGCGTTCGCGCGCGAGTACAAGGACATCGACTTGGTCACCCTCAGCGGCATGGGCAGGAACGTGGCAGAGCTGGTGGAGACCCTCAACTACGAGCCGGTCGCAGAGTTCAATGCTCTGAACGGTCACCGGCGCCTCAAGTACACGGCGGCCGAGGGTGGTGGGGAGATCGACATCTTCGTGGGCGAGTTCTCGATGTGCCATGAGATCCCCATCACCGAGCGGATCGAACGTGACCCGTTGACCTTGCCGCTCGCCGAGCTGCTGCTGACCAAGCTGCAGATCTACGAGCTGGGAGAGCGGGACATGCGGGACGCGCTCGCGCTGCTGCACCACCATGAGCTCGCGTCCCACGACGACGACGCGATCAACATCGACCGAATCGCGGAGCTCTGCGCCGCGGATTGGGGACTGTGGAGAACCACCTGTCTCAACCTGGACCGACTGACCGCGTGTCTCGCCGACGTACCCTTGAACCCGTCGGAGCGAGACGCGCTCCAGGCGCGGATCGACGACGTGCATGAGCGCCTCAAGACGGAGCCCAAGACAAGGCGTTGGCGGATGCGCGCTCGGATCGGCGAGCGCAAGCGTTGGTATGAGCTTCCGGAGGAGGTGGGTTGAGCTATCCATCCGGGCGCTCAGCCGCGGCGATCAGCGCAACGCCCCACTAGGGCGATTGCGACCCCGACCGCCTGCCGCACGGTCTCGCACAGCCCCTATCCGTGGAGCTGAGCACGAGCGGCGGCGCAGGCCACGTCGTGATCGGTGCCGGCGCGCCGGGGATCGCCGGAGGGATCGTTCGCAACTACTACCGCTCGGCCGCGATCTCGGAGGTGATCCGCCGCTCGGTCGAGCTCTTCGAGGACGAGCCGGATGCGTACGGCTTCCGCCAGGTCGGGTACGTCGCCGCCGTGCCCGAGCCCCAGGTCGACGACCTCAAGGCGATTCGCGACCATCACGAGCGGGTCGGGTACGAGTCCGAGCTCGTGGTGGGGCGCAGCGGTGTCGCGAGTACCTCGAGTGGACGTGGCCCGACTGGGACGCCGAGGTTGTCGCCGTGCTGCACTAGCGGCGCGGCGGGTGGGCCGACGCGATGCAGACGGTTCGCCACCTCGCCGACCGCGCCCGCGACGGCTGAGGGCCCGACCGTCACAAGGAGGTTCCCGGGATCTTTCACGAGAATCAGCGCTGATCTGCCGGGCGCGCGGATTCGTCCGCGGGGGCGAGCCGCTGATCCTTCGCGCGATCTAGAGCACAAGCGAGACCACGTAAAGAGCCCCTACGAGCAACGCCGCGCTGAGAGCAACGGTGAAGGCCGCGACGCAGACCCACGCCAGTACTTCGGTCCAGGTCGGCCGGACTTCAACTTCCCCGGGTTCCCTGGAGAACCGCGTCTCAGGGCTGCGCACCTCAACTCCGTAGTACCGCTGGAATCCTCGAATGCCTCGACCCGTGATCTTCGTCCGGATGAATAGTTCCGATTGCCACGGCTCCGTGTCCCAGAACGAGTAGGTCTTGGACCGATAGAGGTGCCCTGCAGAACCGGTCACCACGAGCTCGACGGGCTCATCGATCAGGCGGACCAGCGCATCGGTTGGAGTTGCGGCAATCTCACGCATGCGTTCCTCTGCAAGGCGCCTGGCCTCCGACATGGACGCGTCTTTTACCAGCGGGGGAGCTCGGCTTGGCTGAAGCGAGAACGGTTCGCCGCGCAGGGCCTGCCCAGCTAGGCTCCTCGGTCGTGGAGCGAGTCACCGGCATCGGCGGCTTCTTCTTTCGGGCGCGAGATCCCGAGGCCCTGAAGGTCTGGTACCAGGAGCGGCTCGGGGTGAAGACCGTGCCGGAGAGCTACGAGGAAGGGCCCTGGCGGCAGGAGGAGGGGGAAACGGTGTTCGCGCCCTTCGAGCTGGACTCAGAGATGATCGGCCCACCGGAGCACACCTGGATGATCAACTTCCGCGTCGCCGACCTCGACGCAATCGTCGAGCAGCTGCGCGGGGCCGGGGAAGAGGTCGAGGTCGATCCGGAGCGCTACCCGAACGGTCGCTTCGCCGAGCTTCGCGATCCCGAGGGAAACGGGATCCAGCTGTGGCAGCCGATGGGGCCACCATGAGCCCATGGGTGAAAGCAGATCTCGAGCTCCTCACCGCGTCCGGCGCGCCGCGATCTCGGAGTCGTTCATCGATGCCTCCTCACAGCGCTCGCTTGTTGTGGTCGCGACCACCAAGGCTAGAAGCTCACTCTTCCGGCCCGTCCGCGAGCTCAGCGCCTCGGCTTCTTGCCGGGGGCGATCTTCGCGGCGCCGACCGAGCCCGGCAGCCGCATAGCTGCCGCTGCCCAGCGCCACGAACAGCGCCGGGCAGCGACAACCATCGCGGCGCCTCGGCCGCCCCTCACTACGACAGGGTCTCGACCGCGGTCCAGATGACCATCATCGCCACCATCACGCCGCCGATCACGATCGCCGCCGTCGCCAGGCCCCGCCCCTCGCTGGAGCGCTGACGAGCCTGCACACTCAGCACGATCGCGGCGATCGCCAGCGGCAGGCCGATCACGAAGCCGCCGCCGTCCTCCCACAGATCCCAGGCCATCGTGGAGCCGGGGACCGAGAGGATGGCCAGCGCCAGGGCCAGCCCGGGGTAGGTTCGCCGCGCCGCCACATCGACGCCTGCACGAGTGGTCGTTGATTCCATCGTTTCCTCCTTCTGTTCGGACGACAACCTTCGCGCCGAGGCTATGAGCGGCCGGCCGTCATGTCATCGACGCCACCACCGGACCGGCATCGGCGCTGCCACCCCATGTGGCTCAGCGCTGCTACCGAGGTCGTTCGGCGCGCAGGTAGGAGAGGACGGCCAGCACCCGCCGGTGGGCGTCGTCGTCGGTCGGCAGGTCGAGCTTCGAGAGCACGCCGCGCACGTGGC
>JBOGEI010000169.1:0-8242 GCA_050701935.1 Microbacterium sp. | reverse complement strand
ACGGCTCTGAGGGGGGCACCGGAACCGACGACGAGAACGGGCCGCCTCCGAGAGGAGACGGCCCGTTCTGGGTCTGTGCGCGGTGGCGTATCAGGGACGGACGAAGCGCACTTCGGTCAGCGTCTCACCGAGGAACGGCTCGGTGTGCGATGCTCCGTCGAGGCGGAAGCCGTTGCGAGTGTAGAAGCGGTGCGCGCGAGGGTTGTCCTCGGCCACCCACAGGTACAACGGCTCGTCCTTCTCGACGGCGGCGTCGAACAGCTTCTGGCCGATGCCGGTGGAGTGCCATGCGTCGAGCAGGTAGATGAAGTAGAGCTCGCGGAACGCGGGGGCATCCTTGTCGCGCGCGGGACCGGAGCCGACGAACCCGACGATCTCACCGTCGACGAGCGCGGCGTTCATCTTGAACTCGGGGCCCTGCGAGGCCCAGTGCGTCCAGAGCTCGGCCATGCGGCGAGGCGAGACCTTCTCCAGCGCTGCCTTGCTGATCAGGTGGTCGTAGGTCTCGTGCCAGCACTGCGCATGCACGCGACCGAGGGCTTCCGCATCCACATCACGGACCGGACGGACGATGACTTCAGACTGGGCTTCGGCGCTCATGTTCGTGACTCTACGCGCGGCGTCGGCGAAGAGGAAATCGAGTGGATGTTCGATGACACCCGAAGTGCGGGCATGGAGGGTTCGCACAATGATGTTCGCGAATCGTGCACGCCTGGCTACGATCATTCTTCGTGAACGTGATCTGGCGGACCCTCCTGGTGATCCTCGGCGCTCGCCGCCGCGTGCGACGGGGGAAGACCCTCGACGCGTCGTCGGTCAGCAGCATCCGCCTGACCACGCTGCCGACCGACATCGACATCCTGCGCCACATGAACAACGGGCGCTATCTGTCGCTCTTCGACCTCGGTCGCTGGGATCTGCTGATCAGGACCGGGCTGTTCGACGCGATGAAGGATCGCGGCTGGTACGCGGTCGTCTCCAGCGAGACGGTCACGTTCCGCAAGTCGCTGCAGCTCTGGCAGCGGTTCGACGTGCAGTCGCGCTTCATCGGGCATGACGACAAGGCGGTGTTCCTCGAGCACAGGGCCGTCGTCGACGGAGAGATATACGCGCGGGTGATCGTGCGCTCGCGCATGCTGCGCCGTACCGGCGGCACCGTCAGCAACGAAGAGCTGTTCGCCGCAGTGGGCAAGCCCGAGGGCGTGCCGGAGATCGATGCGTGGGTGCACGACTGGGCCGCGGCATCCGCCCTCCCTCCCGTGCGGGTGAAGGCTCCGAGCGTCTGGGGCTGACGACTCTCGCTCCTCCGGTTTCCGTAAGAACCGCGCTTCTTTCCCCGTCATACGGCCGAAGACGGGGTGCGTGCCGCGCGCCCCTCAGTACTCTGAGCGGGAAGTCAGGGGCGCAGACGCCCCGGTGATCCCGTCGACGCAGACGGGCGGAGGAGGATGCAGTGGCAGTCATCGGCATCGTGCGAGAGCCTGCGGGCGAAGCACGGGTCTCGGCCACCCCGGCGACGATCGTGTCGCTCGGGAAGCTGGGCCACACGGTCAGAGTCGAGCGGGGAGCGGGCGCTGCGGCCTCGTACCCCGACGCAGAGTACGTGGCGGCGGGAGCGGTGCTGGTGGATCGCGCAGAGGCCTGGGGGAGCGAGGTCGTGCTCGCGATCACGGCCCCCGGGGCGGAGGAGATCGCTCTCCTCTCCGCGGACGCCACCCTCATCGCCCTGCTCTCACCCGCCCTGCGCCCCGACCTCGTCGAGTCTCTCGCGCAACGAGGCATCACGGCGGTCGCGCTCGACGCGGTGCCGCGCATCTCGCGGGCGCAGTCGATGGACGTGCTCAGCTCGATGGCGAACATCGCCGGCTACCGGGCCGTCGTCGAGGCCGCTCATGAGTTCGGTCGCTTCTTCACGGGCCAGGTGACCGCCGCCGGCAAGGTGCCGCCGGCGAAGGTGCTGGTCGCGGGGGCCGGAGTCGCAGGCCTCGCCGCCATCGGGGCCGCATCGAGCCTCGGAGCCATCGTGAGAGCGACAGACCCACGCCCCGAGGTGGCCGATCAGGTCACGTCGATCGGCGGCACCTACCTCCCCGTCGACGTCGAGGTCGCGGCCTCCACCGACGGCTACGCCAAGGCGACGAGCGCGGACTACGACCGCAGGGCCGCCGAGATCTACACCGAGCAGGCCGCCGATGTCGACATCATCATCACGACGGCGCTCATTCCCGGGCGTGCGGCGCCTCGCCTCATCACCGCGTCAGACGTCGCACAGATGAAGCCGGGCAGCGTGATCGTCGACATGGCCGCAGGGCAGGGCGGCAACGTCGAGGGCTCGGTCGCAGGCGAGCGGGTCGTCACCGACAACGGGGTCATCATCCTCGGATACACCGACCTGGCCTCGCGCCTGGCCGCCCAGGCATCGCAGCTCTACGGCACGAACCTCGCCAACCTGGTCGCACTGCTCACCCCGGCGAAGGACGGGCAGCTGGTGATCGACTTCGACGACGTGGTGCAGCGCTCGGTCACGGTCGTGCGCGACGGCGAGGTCACGTGGCCGCCGCCCGCCGTGCAGGTCGCGGCCGCCCCCGCCGTGAAGGCACCGGCGGCACCTGTCGAGGTCGCACCGGCGAAGAAGATGTCCACCGCGCGAAAGGTCACGCTGATCGTGGTCGGCATCGCCGCGCTGTTCGCCGTGAACGCGTTCGCCCCGGCCCCGCTGCCACAGCACTTCACGGTGCTCGTGCTGTCGGTCGTGATCGGCTTCTACGTGATCGGCAAGGTGCATCACGCCCTGCACACCCCGCTCATGTCGGTCACGAACGCCATCTCGGGCGTGATCGTGGTCGGTGCGATGCTGCAGATCACCTCGCCGCTGCCGATCGTGCAGGTGCTCGCCGCGGTCGCGGTGCTGCTGGCGTCGATCAACATCTTCGGAGGGTTCGCGGTCACCCGTCGAATGCTCGCGATGTTCACACTCGGGACATCGGCGAAGGGCGGCCGGAAGTGACCGTCGACGCGCTCGCCGGGGCGGCCTACATCGTCGCCGCCCTGCTGTTCATCCTCAGCCTCGCCGGCCTCAGCCGTCACGAGTCCGCCCGCTCCGGTGTGGTCTACGGCATCGCGGGCATGACGATCGCGCTGGTCGCGACCGTCGCCCTCACCGTCGCAGACGCGTGGAGCACCGGCGCCTTCCTCGGCCTCGGGCTGCTGGTCGCCGCTGTGCTGATCGGCGCTGCGATCGGCCTCTGGCGGGCACGGGTGGTGGAGATGACCGGGATGCCCGAGCTCATCGCTCTCCTGCACAGCTTCGTCGGCCTCGCAGCCGTACTCGTCGGATGGAACGGCTACCTCGCCCACCCGGAGGTCGCCCCGGAGCTCGTCGGCATCCACAACGCCGAGGTCTTCATCGGCATCTTCATCGGCGGCGTCACCTTCACCGGATCGATCGTCGCCTACCTGAAGCTCTCGGCGAAGCTGTCGTCGAAGCCGCTCATGCTCCCGGGCAAGAACGGGCTGAACATCGGGGCGCTCGTCGCGTTCGTCGCGCTCACGGTGTGGTTCGTGAACGACCAGCAGCTGTGGCTCCTGATCGCGGTCACCGTGCTCGCCTTCGGGCTCGGCTGGCACCTGGTCGCCTCGATCGGCGGCGGCGACATGCCGGTGGTCGTCTCGATGCTCAACAGCTATTCCGGGTGGGCGGCGGCCGCAGCCGGCTTCCTCCTCAACAACGACCTGCTGATCGTCACGGGCGCGCTGGTCGGGTCCTCCGGTGCGTACCTCTCCTACGTGATGTGCAAGGCCATGAACCGCTCGTTCCTCTCGGTCATCGCCGGTGGATTCGGGATCGCGGCACCGACCTCCGACGACGCCGAGTACGGCGAGCACCGGGAGATCACCGCCGAAAGCGCCGCGGAGATGCTCGTCGCGGCCGGCAGCGTCGTGATCACGCCCGGTTATGGGATGGCGGTCGCACAGGCGCAGTATCCCGTGGCCGACCTGGTCCACAGGCTCCGCGAGCGGGGAGTGGATGTGCGCTTCGGCATCCATCCGGTCGCCGGTCGCCTTCCGGGCCATATGAACGTGCTGCTGGCGGAGGCAAAGGTGCCGTACGACATCGTCCTGAGCATGGACGAGATCAACGACGATCTCGCCTCGACCTCGGTCGTGCTGGTGATCGGTGCGAACGACACCGTGAACCCGGCCGCTGCGGAGGACCCGTCGAGCCCGATCGCCGGGATGCCGGTGCTGAAGGTGTGGGAGGCCGAGAACGTCATCGTGTTCAAGCGCTCGATGGCCGCAGGCTACGCGGGTGTGCAGAACCCGCTGTTCTTCCGCGACAACGCGTCGATGCTGTTCGGTGACGCGAAGCAACGGGTGGAGGACATCATCGCCGCTCTGTAGCCCGCCCCCTCCCCATGCTCACCTGTTCCGGTCGCATCTCCTGTCGTTCCGCACGCCGGAAAGCGACGGGAAATGCGACCGGAACGGGACGAGCGCGGGCGGCGCGGCGCGGAATCCGGCGCATCCAGACCTAGGGTGAAAGTCATGGCAGAGCTCCCGCCGGATGCCGTGGCATCCGCACCCCTCGCAGACCGTGCCGTCGAGCTCGCTCGGCGGTGGGCGATCGAGGCCGCGGCGATCGAACCCGACCCCGCGGCCGCGCGCCTCGCCGGCGTGCTGCAGGACGCGAACGGGCTGCCGTTCACGCTCGGCTTCGTCGACGGCGTCATGCGCCCGGAGAGCCTGACCGCCGCGGCCTCTCAACTGCACCGGATCGCACCGATCGTGCCGGAGTTCCTGCCCTGGTACCTGCGCTCGGCCGTGCGCCTCGGCGGAGGCGTCGCACAGGTCCTGCCGTCGCCCGTCGTGCCGATCGCCCGTCGGGTGCTCCGTGACATGGTCGGGCATCTCGTGGTGGATGCGCGACCCGCGAAGCTCGGTGCGGCGATCGAGCGGATCAGGACGAGCGGCTCGCGGCTCAACCTCAACCTCCTCGGTGAGGCCGTGTTGGGCGAGGCGGAAGCACGGCGACGCCTCGACGGCATCCACGCACTCATCCGGCGTCCGGATGTCGACTACGTCTCGGTCAAGGTCTCGGCCATCATCAGCCACCTCTCGATGTGGGCCTTCGACGAGGTCGTCGACGAGGTGGTCGAAAGGCTCCTGCCCCTGTACGTCACGGCAGCGGCAGACGGCACCTTCCTCAACCTCGACATGGAGGAGTATCGCGACCTCGACCTCACCATCGCGGTGTTCACGCGCATCCTCGAGGACCCGCGCCTGTCGGGGCTCGAAGCCGGGATCGTGCTGCAGGCGTACCTGCCCGACGCCCTTCCCGCACTGCAGGAGCTCACCGCCTGGGCGCGGGACCGCGTCGCGCACGGCGGCGCCCGCATCAAGGTGCGACTCGTCAAGGGCGCGAACCTCGCGATGGAGCAGGTCGAGGCGCAGATGCACGGATGGACGCCCGCGACCTACGACACCAAGCTCGACACCGACGCGAACTACCTTCGCTGCCTGGACTGGGCTCTGCAGCCCGAGCGCACCGCGGCCGTGAAGCTGGGCGTCGCCGGGCACAACCTCTTCGGCATCGCCTACGCGTGGCTGCTGGCGGGCGAGCGGGGTGTGCGCGAGGCGGTCGAGTTCGAGATGCTCCTCGGCATGGCGCAGGGCCAGGTGCAGGCGGTCTCGCGCGAAGTCGGCCCTGTGCTGCTGTATGTGCCTGTCGTGGAGCCGGCGGAGTTCGACGTGGCGATCAGCTACCTGGTGCGCCGGCTCGAGGAGAACGCCTCGCCCGACAATTTCCTCTCCGCGGCGTTCCGGCTCGGCGAGGACGAGTCGCTGTTCGTGCGGGAACAGGATCGCTTCCTCGACGCGCTCGACAGGTCGGGTGACGACACGCTCCGCATCGGTCCTCGTCGCACGCAGGACCGGAACGCGCCGGTGCACGAGTCCGTGCGCACGGCGCCTGCTGCTCCCACACCGGAGACCGATCTCACCAAGGCGGTGCTCGGGATCTCCCGCGGTTCCGACGACGGCGGCCGTGAGGCCTTCCTCGAGACCGCCGTCTACTCGGCGCGCGAGCTGGATCAGGATGCCGGCGGCGCGCCCGGCTTCTCGAACACGGCCGACAGCGACCCGTCGCTCCCCGCGAACCGGGCGTGGGCGCGGGAGGTGCGCGAACGCATCCCCACCTCAGACCTCGGAGCCGCCACGATCGCCGTCGCCCGGGTGTCGGAGGCCGAGTCTCTC
Organism: Microbacterium sp.; assembly: GCA_050701935.1. Lineage (GTDB taxonomy): Bacteria > Actinomycetota > Actinomycetes > Actinomycetales > Microbacteriaceae > Microbacterium. Next base: position 1,990 of record JBOGEI010000169.1, on the reverse strand, counting down.
GAACGGATCCTGCAGGGGGTGCGCCGTGCGGCCCCGTCGTGGGGCGGACGACCCGCCGCCGAACGTGCCGAGGTGCTCTTGCGGGCCGCCGCTGCGCTCGAGTCGCGCCGTGGTGACCTGATCGAGGTCGCAGCATCCGAGACCGGCAAGGTGTTCGCAGAAGCCGATGTCGAGGTGAGCGAGGCCGTCGACTTCGCCCGGTACTACGCCGCCAAGGCGCGCGAGCTCGACGCGATCGCCGGCGCCGTGTTCGTGCCGGCATCCGTCACCGTCGTCACACCGCCGTGGAACTTCCCGCTCGCGATCCCCACCGGCGGGGTGCTCGCCGCGCTCGCCGCCGGTTCCGGCGTCGTCTTCAAGCCCGCCCCGCAGGCCCGGCGCTGCGCCGCGGTCATCGCCGAGACGCTGTGGCAGGCGGGCGTGCCGCGCGACCTGCTCGCACTCGTCGATATCGAGGAGGGGGAGCTCGGTCGCGAGCTCATCACGCACGACGCCGTCGACCGGGTGATCCTCACCGGGGCGTGGGACACGGCGGCACTGTTCCGCTCGTGGCGCCCCGACCTGCCGCTGCTCGCCGAGACCAGCGGCAAGAACGCGATCATCATCACCCCCTCGGCCGATCTCGATCTCGCGGTCGCCGACCTCACCAAGAGCGCGTTCGGGCACGCCGGCCAGAAGTGCTCGGCTGCGTCGCTCGCGATCCTCGTGGGGCCGGTCGGACGCTCGGCCCGGTTCGCCCGCCAGTTGGCCGATGCCGTGCGCTCGCTGCACGTCGGTCCTCCCACCGATCCGCTGGCCGAGGTGGGGCCCGTGATCGAGCGGCCGCAGGGCAAGCTCGCCTGGGCGCTGAGCGAGCTCGACGGCGACGAGCAGTGGCTGATCGAGCCCGCACTCGCCGCAGACGACGACGGCACGAAGCGGCTCTGGCGTCCCGGCATCCGTGTCGGAGTGCAGCCGGGATCGCGCTTTCACACCGAGGAGTTCTTCGGGCCGGTGCTCGGCGTGATGCACGCTCCGACGCTCGCGCGCGCAGTCGAGATGCAGAACGCCGTCGCCTACGGGCTCACGGCGGGACTGCACACCCAGGATCCTGAGGAGCTGGGCTTCTGGCTCGACCGGGTGCGAGCGGGCAACCTGTACGTGAACCGCGGCATCACCGGCGCGATCGTGCAGCGGCAGCCGTTCGGCGGGTGGAAGCGCTCCTCGGTCGGCCCCGGTGCCAAAGCAGGCGGCCCGAACTACCTGATCGGCCTGGGGTCGTGGCGCTCGCGGCCCGGCGGCCCGGCCTCCAGCACTCTGCATCTGCGAGGCCTCGACTCCCGCATCACCTCCCTCATCGAGTCGGCGCAGTCTTCGCTCGAGTACGAGTCGTTCGAATGGCTGCGCCGCTCCGCGCTGTCGGATGCGCTCGCCTGGGACCGCGAGTTCGGGCAGGTTCGCGACGTGTCGAGGCTCGGTGTCGAGCGCAACCTCTTCCGCTATCGACCGGTGCCGGTCGAGATCCGTGCGACCGACGATGCGGCGCTGCAGGATCTGCTGCGCGTCGTGATCGCCGGAGTGCGCTCGGGTGCGAAGTTCGTCATCTCCACGCCGGTCGGACTTCCGGGGGATGTGCGGCGTGCGCTCGGCGACCTCGATGCCCAGGTGTTCCTGGAGAACGACGAAGAGTGGCTGCAGCGGATGCTGCGACAGGATGATGCCCCCGACGTGGTGGCGCTGCCGGTGAGCGACCGGGTACGCCTGGTCGGCGGTCGTGGTGGTGTCGCCGCCCTTCGCGCGAAGCTCGCGACGGCGTCAGCCGGTGATCCCGACCTCGCGGTGTACGACGGCGAGGTCACGGCTGCCGCCCGTATCGAGCTGCTGCCGTTCGTGCACGAGCAGTCGATCTCGATCACCGCGCACCGCTACGGCAACCTCGACCCGTGGAGCAGCGACGTGATCTGACGCCCGACCCCATTCCGGTCGCACTTCCTGCCGCACGATTCGCGTT
>JBOGEI010000168.1:0-8335 GCA_050701935.1 Microbacterium sp. | reverse complement strand
GAGCGTGCCTGTCTTATCGAACGCCGCGGACCGCACACGGGCGATCTGCTCGATGACTGCCCCACCCTTCATGATCACGCCGGCCTTCGCCGAACGCGAGAGCCCACCGAGGAACGCGACAGGGGCGGCGATGAGCAGGGGACACGGCGTGGCGAGCACGAGGACTTCGGCGAATCGCGTCGCGTCACCCGATATCGCCCAGGCTGTTCCTGCCAGGACGAGTGACACCGCGGTGAACGGGATCGCGAAGCGGTCGGCCAGCCGCACGACCGGGGCGCGGGAGTCCTCTGCCGCGTGCACGAGAGCGACGATCTGCTGGTACTGGCTGTCGTCACTCGAGCGAACCGCCCGGATTCGCACGGCCCGACTTCCGTTGATGGCCCCGGAAAGCACCTCGCCTCCGGACTCGCGCGTCACGGGCATGCTCTCGCCGGTCAGCGACGACTCGTCGAAGGTGCCCGTCTCGGTGAGGAGCACGCCGTCGACGGGCACGATCTCCGACGGACGCACCAGAAGCACGTCCCCGACCGAGACCTCGTCCACGGGAAGATCTCGCACCTCGTCCGAGTCGGCGGCCTGGGCATGCAGGAGCACGTGCGCGATGCGCGGGGAGCGGTCCAGAAGTGCCGACAGGTCGCGCTTCGCTCGGCGTCCGGCGAAGTCCTCGAGAGCCTCTCCGCCGGAGAGCATCAGCACGATGATGAGCGAGGCGATGTATTCCCCGACAGCCAGCGTCGCCACCATCGCGACCACCGCCAGGATGTCGAGCCCGACATGTCCGCGAAGCACGTCGCGCACCATCCCGAAGAGCGTCCAGACGACGAAAGCCGCCACATAGCCGGTGGCGATCCATCGGCCGACGACCGGAGCGTCTATCGCGTGAAGGACCAGCACGCCGACGAACACGAGGACCGTGGTCGTGATGGCGGGATAACGCCACAGCAGTCGGAAAAACCTCATGCCCCAGCTTCCCGCGAATCGGTGCTGAGCGCCATGATCGCCCGTGATGTGCGACTCACGCGACGGCGACCGGCCTCTGCCGGACAGGGGCGAGCCAGGTCGCGGTGATCACGGCGGCGACCGCGCCGGCTGCGAGCACTGACGATGCCGAGGGTGAGGACGATCCCCCAGAGCACGTTCGTACACCTGGCATGTGTGCTCGCTCTCGCCGCCGTGCGCGGCTCTGTCGCGAGGGTCGCGGTCGGGCGGATACGGGACTGACTCGCATCCGCCCGGTCGGCACGTCCGCGGGGTCGGGCGTGCCGACCCCGCGGGGGCTATACCTTCGTCAGCGCGCGACGGGCACGGGAGTTGCGCTGCGCGAGGACGAGCCCGCCCAGGAGAGCAGCGACGAACGAGCCGACGAGCACTCCGATCTTCACGTGCTCGTCCGCGACGGAGCTCGACCCGTACGCGAGCTCGCCCACGAGCAGGGAGACGGTGAAGCCGATACCTGCGAGGAACGCCATGCCCGCCAGGTCGGGCCAGCGCAGCGTCTCATCCAGCCGAAGGCCGGGGAAGCGGCTCAGGATGAAGGTGGTCAGGAGGATTCCGATCGGCTTCCCGACGACGAGTCCGACGATGATGCCGATCGTGATCGGGTCCGCGAAGGCGGAGACGAGCCCTTCCATGCCGCCGATCGTGACCCCGGCGGCGAAGAACGCGAAGACCGGTACCGCGAAGAGGCTCGCCACGACACCCCACCGGTCGGCGAAGTGGGACGCCATGCTGTCGTAGATCGGCTCGCCGGCTTCGTCTGTGCCCGTACGCACCCGAGCGCGCTCGGTCGCGACGACCGGGACGAGGAAGCCGAGGAGCACACCTGCTACCGTCGCGTGGATCCCGGACGCATGCACGCACACCCACACGGCGAATGCGAGCGGCACGAGGAGCCACCACGAGCGGACACCCTTCTGCACGAGCGCGGCGAATCCGGCAAGCGGCAGCAGCGCGAGGATCAGCCACGGGAACCTGATCGTGTCGGTGTAGAACGTCGCGATGATGGTGATCGCGATGAGGTCGTCGATGATCGCGAGGGTCAACAGGAAGACCCGGAGTGCGGGCGGGAGGAACTTGCCGACGACGGCGATCACAGCCACGGCGAACGCGATGTCGGTCGCCGTGGGGATGGCCCACCCGCGCAGCGCATCGGCTCCGCTGTTCGCGTTGATCAGGACGAAGATCAGCGCGGGGATGACGACACCACCCACGGCGGCGGCAATGGGCAGTGCTGCTTGGCGCACGTCGCGGAGTCGTCCGGTGACGAACTCCTCCTTCAACTCGAGGCCGACGACGAAGAAGAAGATCGCCAACAAGCCGTCGGACGCCCAGGCGCCGATGCTGAGCTCGAGATGCAGCTCGGGGATCCCGAACGTGAAGTCCCGCACGGATTCGTACCAGGACGCGGCGGGGCTGTTGGCGAGGATCAGAGCGGCCACGGTCGCGCTGAGCAGCAGCACTCCACCGAGGACATCACTGCGGACGGTAGAGCGGATGCCACGCCACAGCGCGTGCGGGGCGACGGAGAAGCGGGTGGGAACAGGTTTTGCGGACACGAAGGAGACCTCACGCGAGAAGGGGTGAATGGCGCAGAAGACCACCGCCCCGTTCGAGGCGTGGTCTAGGTCCGTGGCGGAGGGCAGCCGGCGATCTCGCCGTGCGAGAGCGTGCCCCACACACTGGTCCACCCGTTCGTGCCCGGGTGCATGATGACCCGCATCCATTCCCTCATCGGAGTCGCCGAGCGAAGACGGTGCGGAGCACGCGTCGAACCGGCGATCGAGGGAATGGGCATGGGAACAGCCTATCCGGGACGGGCTGGGAGACCCTCTTGAGCCTCGATGATGCCGCATCGATCGTGAGGAGAGTCTCAGAGATGCCGGTCACGAAGACGGTCCGACTCCCAGCGCCGCCCGCCACGATGAAGACGGAGGTGCCATGAGGATTCTGGTCGTCGAGGACGATGCCCGGGTGGGCGCAACGGTCGTTCAGCTGTTGCGGGAAGCCGGGTACGCCGTCGATCTGGAGACGGACGCTCGCGAGGGGCTGGTGGCTTTCGAGCTCGAGCCGGAGGACCTCGTCATCATCGATGTGCGACTGCCTGGAATGGCCGGCGGTGGCGTCGAGCTGTGCCGACGCATCCGCACGCACTCGGCGGGTGTGCCGATCCTGATGCTCACCGCGATCGCCGCCAGGGGCACGATCGTCGAGTGCCTCGACGCCGGTGCCGACGACTACCTGGTGAAGCCGTTCCACATCGAGGAGCTCCTCGCGCGCGTACGCGCCCTTCTGCGGCGATCGCCCTCGGCTATTCCCCCGCGCGTCAGCGTCGGTTCCCTCATCCTCGATCCCAGCCGACGGTGCGTCGAGCGACACGGTCGGAGCATCCCTCTCACGCCGAAGGAGTTCTCGGTCCTGGAGTATCTGATGCGGCATCCCGACGTCATCGTGTCCAGCAGTGACCTCATCGATCACGCATGGGATCGCAACTACGAGGGGTTCAGCAATGTCGTTCCCACCTGCATCCGCTACCTGCGGCGCAAGCTCGCCCTTCCAGGCGAAGTCGACCCGATCGTCACGCATCGTGGCGCGGGCTACTGCGTGGTGAGCGACAGCTGATGACGCTGCGGCGTTCGCGCTGGCGACTCACCGTCGCCTTCACAGCGGTGCAACTCGTCACCTTCGTCCTCTTCGCGTGGGGCGTCTACAGCTTCGTCACCTCGGCCTTCGATATCGACGGGAGTGATGAGAGTTCTGCGGTGCCGACGGCCGAGGCGGGATTCGCGACGCTGCGGACGGCCCTCCTCATCGCCCTTGCCAGTCTGATGATCGTTGCACCCGCGACCAGTTGGGCGCTGGCTGGGGTGGCACTGCGTCCCGTCGCCGCCACTCTCGCCGCCCAACGCCGGTTCGTCGACGATGCTTCCCATGAGCTGCGCACGCCGTTGACGGCGATCCAGGCGCAGCTCGAGCTCGTTCTCAGACGACCACGTACCGAGGCGGAGTATCGTGCCGCCTGCGCGACTGCGCTGGAGGCCGCGCACGCGCTCGGCGCGGTCTCGGAAGACCTCCTCCTCGCCGCCGATGAGAACTATGACCGTGCCTCTGGGGAGCCCGTAGATCTCGGGGAGTCGGCGGGCCGAGCACGGGATCTGCTTTCGGACCCGTCGCGCGTGCACATCACCCAGACGGGGTCGCCGCGTGTGAGCGGCCCAGCGTCGGCTATCGAACGTATTCTCGTGAATCTCCTCGTCAACGCCGAGAAGTACTCTCCGTTGAACGCACCGATCCGGATCCGCGTCGATGCGAGCAGGCGGTGGGGGCTGATCGAGATCGAGGACGCGGGAAGAGGGATGAGTCGCGCTGAGGTCCGGCGCGCGTTCGACCGCTTCTGGCAGGCAGACTCCTCCCGCGCCGATCAGGGAAGCGGCCTCGGCCTGGCGATCGTGCACGAGCTCGTCGAGTCCCTGCACGGGCGGATAGCACTCTCCTCAGAGCCCGGAACAGGCACGGTCGCTCGCGTGCGTCTGCCCCTCTCACGTTCATCCCACGGTCGCTTTCGTAGCTTCGAACCGACGGAACCTCCCGTCCGAAAGGAAGAGTGATGGAGATGGACAGCAAGAAGCGGCTCAGGATGTCCGTGGGCGCGGGACTCGCGACGATCGCGATCGCGACCGGAATCGGGATCGGCGTGCCGGCATTCGCCCAGAGCGTGACACCGTCGTCTGGCAGCACGACCGTGCACGACGGCACCGGTACGAACGATGGTGAGACGGCTGACGATCAGGGTGTCGAGGATGGCACGAACGATGGTGAGACGGCTGACGATCAGGGTGTCGAGGATGGCGCGAACGACGGCGAGACCGCCGACGACTGACCCGTCGTCGAGCCCGGTCGCGCAGTGAACGTCACTTGCGACCGGGCTCCTCGACCGACAATGGCAGTCGTCTACTTCGCCGTTCCTGCAGCACCCGCACTGCCCACCAGACGATGAGGGCGATCGACGTGCCGAGCAACGCACCTGCGAGCACGTCGGTGAGCCAGTGCGCCTCGAGGTAGGTGCGGCTCCACGCCATCATCGTGATCCACAGGGTCGCAATCACCCAGAAGCCGCGTCCGATCAGGAGAGCCAGGACGACCATAGTGGTCGCTGCGAGGGTCGTGTGCCCTGAAGGGAACGACGTCAGCCCGGTGTCCGACAGCGAGTCGGACGGTCGGGGCCGCGCGACGAGGACCTTGAACGCTGCGGTTGCCGCTTCCGAGAGGATCATCGCTGCGGTGATGGTGAGAGCGCTCCAGGGTCTGCGCATCACGAACAGGCCCATCGCGAGCACGAGTCCCACGATGAACATGGAACCCACCCCGCCGGCGGACTGCATCCACGTGGCGACGGCGATCCCGGGATCCGTCCGCCAGCTCAGCATCAGATCATGCCATGCGGTGTCCAGCGCCGTCGGTCCCTTCCCCGATGCGGTGATCGCGAATCCTGCGATCACCGTGACGATGACGCCGAGCATCCCGATGACGAGGGGGAGCGGCCGGGAGTCCCGAAACCTCCCTGCTCCCGGTTCTGGCGGGGACGCATCAGGGGGAACAGCCGAGGTGAGAGGCATCTGCTCGCTTTCAGGAGGGCGTCGGCGTCTTCATCAGGCGCCGTATCTGGTGTTCCGACCATAGGAACGCGGTCTGGGCGTATCGTGCGACAGCTCGCCTTCCGATCTGAGAGAACCCTCAGGAGAGCGGAAGACCCACGCGCGAGACGCGAGGAATCGGAACAGGGAGCCCAGGAGGAGGCCGATGACGTTTGCGGAGACGTTGTCCGCAAGCACGGAGGTGAGGCCCAGCAGGTAGTGACTTATCGCGAGGCAGCCCAGGGCGATGGCGCTCCCGCCCAGACTCACGGCGACGAACGACGCCATCTCGGCGGCGACTCGCGTGCGATGGCGGTCACGGAACGTCCACCAGTGGTTTCCCGCCCAGTTGACGAGGATCGCGAGGGCCGTGGCCGCGACCTTCGCGATCAACACCGCCCCGGTGACGGTGCCGTCGGAGAGGAGCGTGGCGCGCAGGACGTTGAACGTCAGGACATCGACCACGAGCCCGAGTCCGCCGACCGCCCCGAATCGGAGGACATCGCCCGCGAGTGAGCTGGCGAGACGCTCAGACATGGTGGAGGACCGTGTTCCTCCGAGGTGTGCTCCGCATTCGTGAGCTTACGGCCCACCGACTGACCCGCCACATCGCCTCCAGCACGATGCGCCCGCGCATCTTCGACGCACCGAGTCGCCGTTCGGTGAAGGTGATCGGCACCTCAGCGATCGAGACTCCCGCCGTGTGAGCGCGCCACAGCATCTCGATCTGAAAGCAGTACCCCTCGCTCTGAACGGTGTCGAGCCCGATGCGCTCCAGAGCGGTGGTCCGGAATGCGCGATAGCCACCGGTCACGTCGTGCTGGGGGAGTTGCAGAGCCGCGCGGGCGTACGCGCTCCCGGCACGCGAGAGCAGTCTTCTCGACAACGGCCAGTCCTCCACCACTCCGCCGCGCACCCAGCGCGAGCCGATGACCATGCCAGCCCCGCCGAGAGAGCCGAGAAGGCGCTGGAGCTCCTCCGGGTGGTGTGACCCGTCTGCGTCGCACTCGACGATCACGTCGTACCCCTGTCGTTCCGCCCAGGCGAATCCGTGCAGATACGCCGCCCCGAGCCCTTCCTTCCGCGCGCGATGCAGGACATGCACCGAGCTGTACCGCGCGGCGAGGGCATCCGCGATCCGTCCCGTGCCGTCAGGGGAACCGTCGTCGACGATGAGGATGTCGACGCCCGGGGCGTGCACCCGGAAGCGTTCGACGATGTCCGCCACGTTCTCCGCCTCGTTGTAGGTGGGGAGGACGACGAGAGTGCTATCAGACATGGCTCTACTCCTTGATCAGGTGAAAGACGTTGGTGCGGTGGATGCGCTGTGACGACTCGATAGAGAAGCCGCGGTGCAGGAGCATGGTGACGTCGTCCGGCTGCGCACCTCCGGTCGGGAGCTCGACGGCCCAGACGCTCGTCGGTCGGGTGCGGCCCGAGACCGCCACCGCGTTCGGCTCCACGGCATCCCAGAGGTGGGTCCGGCCCGTATACGGGGTCGTGCGCGCGATGTCCACGAGCCCCGCGAAAGCCGTCGGGTAGAGGGCGGCCATAATGCGCGGGTCGCGTGAAGGCTTCGTGGACTGATCGAAGATGATCAGGTCCCCGTCATTCGCGTTCTGGGATACGTACTCGGCAACCACGCGCCAATCGCTCCCGCCGTCCTTGGCCCAAATCGTGCGCTGCCCGAGATAGACGGGGACACAGGCGACCACGAGTGCGGCGACGAGGCCGAGCGGGAGAAAAGCGCGCAGCCGAGGTGTGACCAGCCTGCCGATGACCTCCGCCCCGAGGGCGATGAGGATCGCGACTGCGGGAGTGCAGAACGACAGATACCGCACGTTGTACATCGGGGAGACCGTCGCATTCCCCAGTAGCAGGATCGAGGACGGGAGCGTGATCCAGAGGAGTGCAAGCGCGATCACGCGGCGGCGGGATAGCGGCATCCCTCGCCTGCGCAGGACAGCGATCACGACAGACACCGCCGCCGCCGCGATCAGCGCCCATCCGATGACCGCGACGAGCGGGTGGCCGAACCACTGCGAGACGAACACATTCCGTGGCGTCGCATAATCGCGTCGGGACAGGAACGCGATCTGACCCCTCTGCAGATACCCGATGACGATGATCGGTGATGCGAGGAGAAGGCCCAGCCCGGCCCACCGGAGCCAAGGGAGAAGGCGATCACGGTGCAGCAGCGCGATGTATGCGCCATGCGCGACGAGGATCAGCCCCAGATAGAGGAAGAGGTAAATGCACGCGGCAGCTGCGACGCTGTACCCGATCCATCCGCCGGGGCCGGAGTGACGCCTCATCAGATGCACGAGCAGGACGGTGAGCCACACCGCAGCCGCCGCCGCCCACGCGTAGGAACGAGCTTCCGCTGCCATATAGGTGGTGCGGGGGAGGACGATGCAGACGACGCCCGCGATGACGGCGGTCCGCTCGGTCGCGAACCAACGAACCAGGATCACGGTGCCGGCGACCATCACGCCGACCGCGATCGCGCTCGGCAAGCGAGTGGCGATCTCTGCTGGTCCGAATGCCCCCACCCAGAGATGGAGCAGGGCGTAGTACACACCGTGCACGGCATCGATGCTGCCGAGCAGCCCCGCCAGGCTCGCCCAGGAACGCTCCGCCGACATCACGCTCGCCGCTTCATCCCCCCAGTACGAGGGGATCTACGAACCGATGAACCCCACGAT
>JBOGEI010000167.1:0-8564 GCA_050701935.1 Microbacterium sp. | reverse complement strand
CGCACGAGTGAACGGCGCGAGATAAGGGGTGAGGTGGGCGACGGCGCAGGAATTGCGCATCGGTTCGCCGTTCGAAAGGCCAGCTATAGCTGGTGGTGGGAGCAGTTCCGCTCGCTTCGGTCCTCGGAGACCCCGTGACGACGACGATGTTGTAGGACCGGCGGTCCAGGCAACGGTGTCAGTCTACCAGGGCGCACATGCCGTCGGCTGCATGCCGGCTCCCCGCGCGGGTCGTCGGCTCGTCGGCAGGCGCGCTCAGATGTCGTTCAGGCCCCGCCCTCAGGCGTGCAGTGCCTCGTTCAAGGTCACGCCCACACCGGCACGGCTCACGGCCTCGACGGCACCGCTGAGCGAATTGCGGCGGAAGAGCAGTCCATCCCGGCCGGAGAGTTCTGCACCCTTCACGGTCTTGCGCCCGCCGTCGGCGGTCACGGGGCCGTCGATCAGGACGATCTTGGTGCCGGCGGTCACGTAGAGGCCCGCTTCGACGACGCAGTCGTCGCCGAGCGAGATGCCGATTCCGGCGTTCGCCCCGAGCAGGGTGCGCGCGCCGATCGACACCCGGTGCGTGCCGCCACCCGAGAGCGTGCCCATGATGGAGGACCCGCCGCCGATGTCGCTGCCGTCGCCTACGACGACGCCCTGCGAGATGCGGCCTTCGACCATCGATGCGCCCAGCGTTCCGGCGTTGAAGTTCACGAAGCCCTCGTGCATGACCGTCGTGCCGGGGGAGAGGTAGGCGCCCAGTCGGACGCGGGACGCATCCGCGATCCGCACCCCGGACGGCTGCACGTAGTCGGTCAGGCGAGGGAACTTGTCCAGCCCCTGCACCTGGATGCCGGCGCGCTGGAGGTGGGGGCGCAGGCGAGCGGCGTCGGCGGGAAGCACGGGCCCGGCGTTGGTCCATGCGACGTTCGGTAGGTGCCCGAAGATGCCCTCGAGGTTCAGCTCGTTGGGGCGCACCACGAGGTGGGAGAGTGCATGCAGGCGAAGATAGGCATCGGCAGTCGACGCGGGAGCTGCGTCGAGGTCGATCTGCAGCTGAACCACCTCGACGCTGACGTTGCGCTGCACGTCGGGTCCTGCGAGGGGGGTGAGCTCGGCCAGCGCCGCCTCGTCGGCGGCCATCGCGCCCGTGCGGACCTCGGGGTACCACGCATCGAGAACGGTGCCGTCTCCGGCGATCGTGGTCAGTCCGATAGCCCATACCGTGCGTGCGTCGCTCATCCCTCCACGCTATCGCTCCCGGGAGGCAGGAACTTCACGCATGACGAGGTAAGTAGGCTTGACCCATGGTGCTCGATCTGACCGCTTCCTCCGTCGACCTCACTCGTGCGATCTGCGACATCCCGAGCGTCTCGGGCGATGAGAGGACACTGGCCGATGCGATCGAGGCGGCGATATCCCCGCTGGCCCACCTCGAGGTCTTCCGACACGGCAACACCATCGTCGCGCGCACCGCGCTGGGCCGCGCGCAGCGGGTCGCGATCGCCGGACACATCGACACCGTGCCGATCAATGCGAATCTGCCCACCCGCGACATCGAGATCGACGGCGTCCCCTACCTCTGGGGGCGCGGAACGGTCGACATGAAGGCAGGCACCGCTGTGCAGCTGAAGCTCGCAGCGGAGTTGACCGATCCCGCGATCGACATCACCTGGATGTGGTACGACAACGAGGAGATCGAGGCGTCGAAGAACGGCCTCGGTCTGCTCGCCGCCGTGCGCCCCGACCTGTTCGAGGCTGACTTCGCCATCCTCGGCGAGCCGTCCAACGGCGAGGTCGAGGGCGGATGCAACGGCACGCTCAGAGCGATCGTGCGCACGAGCGGTGTCCGCGCGCACAGCGCACGTGCCTGGATCGGCGAGAACGCGATCCATCGCGCGGCGCCGGTCCTCACCCGGCTGGCCGAGTACCGCGCCAAGGAGGTGCTGGTGGAGGGGCTGCTGTACCGGGAGAGCTTGAGTGCTGTGCGCATCACCGGTGGAGTCGCGGGGAACGTCATCCCTGACGCGTGCGAGGTCGAGGTCAACTACCGCTTCGCCCCCGACAAGTCGGCCGCCGACGCCGAGGCCCACCTTCGCGGCGTCCTGGCCGGCTTCGACATCGACATCACGGATGCGGCTGAGGGGGCACGCCCGGGGCTCGATGCGGAGATCGCGAAGCAGTTCGTTGCGGCGGTGGGTGCGGAGCCGCGGCCGAAGTACGGTTGGACCGATGTCGCCCGCTTCTCGGCCCTCGGCATCCCCGCCGTGAACTACGGTCCTGGCGATCCGCACCTCGCTCATCACGACGAGGAGCGCGTGCCGCTCGCGCAGATCGACGCCGTCGAGCGGGGCCTGCGCTCGTGGCTCACCTCGCACTGAGCGCAGCCCGTCGCTGGGCCCGGTTGCCGGTCGCCGTCCGCATCGGCGTCATCTACCTGGTCGCACGGCTGATCACCACGGTGTTCCTCATCATGGCGGCATCGCTGTCGACCGCCGCCTCCCGCTTCGGCGCAGACGCTGGCCTCGTCGACTTCGTTCTCGGCTGGGACGCCCAGTGGTACTGGCTGGTCGCTGAGAACGGATACCCGACCGAGCTTCCGCTGACGGACTCAGGTGATGTGGCCGAGAACGCCTGGGCTTTCATGCCGGTGTTCGCATACGCGGCCAAGGCGCTCGGTTTCGTACTGGGGTCGTGGGGCGCCGGCGCGCTCCTGCTGTCGCTGGCGGCGGGGTACCTCGCGTGCCTCGCGCTTCACCGCCTGCTTCGCGATCGCGTCGGGAATTCCGCAGCGATGTGGGCGGTGGTGTTCTTCGCGGCCGGTCCGATCGCGGCGATGTTCCAGGTGGGGTACGCCGAGACCCTGTTCCTGTTGCTGTTGTTCCTCGCCCTCGACGCGACGACGCGGCGCAGGTACGCGTGGCTCTACGTTCTCATCCCGGTGATGGCGTTCACGCGCCCGGGTGTGCTCGCCTTCGCCCTGTTCCTCGGCCTGCACGGTGTGCGGCGCTGGCTGCGCCGCAGGGACGATCCGCTCACCGGGCGCGAGATCGCGCACATCCTCACCCTCGGCGCGCTGGCGACGGCTGCGGGTTTCGCCTGGCAGGTGATCGCCGGGATGGTGACGGGCGATCCCGGCGCCTATCTCGCGACCGAGCTCGCCTGGCGTCAACACTGGATCACGGGTGGAGTCGGCGGATTCGTGCCGTTCGAGGGCTGGATCCAGGCGTCGCAGTTCTGGTTCGCGCTCTGGGGCATGCCGCAGTGGTGGGGACCCGTCGTGCTGGTCGTGCTGGTCATCGGTGCGGCGGCTGCGCTGCTGTACGCCCCGCAGGTACGCGCGCTCGGCGCGGATCTTCGCCTGTGGAGCGCCAGCTACCTGCTGTATCTGCTCGCCGTGTTCTTCCCGCAATCGAGCACATTCCGCCTGCTCCTGCCGCTCAGCCCACTGTGGGGTGCCGTAGCGATTCCCCGATCACGCCTCTGGCGGATCGGAATCCTGGCCTCGTGTCTCGCGGGGCAGTGGTTCTGGATCTACCACGTGTATGCGCTCGGGAGCACGTTCTGGCAGGTGCCCTGAACGCGAAGCTCGAACTAATTGTTGCTCCGTGACCTCCAGGTCCCGGTGACACCCGATAAACTCATCCCATACCACCGGAGGAAAGGGAGCCACGATGGCAGCGATGAAGCCGAGGACCGGAGACGGACCTATGGAAGCCGTGAAAGAAGGACGACTCATCATCGTGCGCGTTCCACTCGAAGGCGGCGGCCGCCTGGTCGTCTCCGTGAACGACGCCGAGGCCAAGGAGCTTCACGACGTGCTTGCTGCCGTCGTGGCGCCGGCCTGATCGACCTGGGATCCGCATCTGCGGATCCGAAAGGGCGGTGGATCCACGGATCCACCGCCCTTTCTGCGCGCTCGGTGCCTCTGCGCTCAGTCGCGCTCGGCGAGACTGATCAGCTGCAGCAGGCCTTCACCGGCGGGGGAGAGCGTGGCCAGGACGGCCGAGGATTCCTGGGTCTCCTGCACGAGAGAGCGGTAGGCGGAGGTGACCTCGTCGCGCTGCACGGGGTCGGCGACGCGGCCGCCGGCGAGGACACGAGGCACCAGCACCAGCCCGCCGGTGCGAGCGAGGCGCAGCCCGTGCTCGACGTACTCGATGACGTGCTCCGGGTCGGCGTCGACGAGCACGATGTCGTAAGAGGCCTCGTTCATGCGCGGAAGCACATCGATGGCGCGTCCTGTGATGAACCGGGCCTTGGTCACCGGCACCTTCGCGTCGGAGAAGGCCTGGCGCGCCGCGGCGAGATGCTCGGGTTCGTTGTCGATCGAGGTGAGTACGGCCTGGGGTGCACCACGCAGCAACCAGAGGCCGGAGACTCCGGCGCCGGTCCCGATCTCGACGATGGAACGCGCACCCGTCGCGGCGGCGAGCACCGCGATCTGAGAACCGACGACGGCGCTGATCGGCATCGCGCCCAACTCCACCGCGTGCGCACGGGCTCGGGTGATGGCGTCCGGCTCCACGATGGACTCGCGCAGGAAACGCGCGTTCGCGTCATGCTCGCTCATGGCCTGTATCTCCCTGCCTGCCCCTGTGATCCTCTCCAGAGTATTCGGTCCGCGAGTGCGGGGACCGCAGGCGCGGCGGTAGCCTGTACAGATGACGTTCGGGCTCACCTTCGAGAAGATGCTGCTGATCGGCCTCATCGCGGTCCTGATCATCGGTCCGGAGCGTCTTCCGCGGGCCGCAGAGGGCTTCTCTCGTATGGTCCGCAAGGCCGGGGAGTATCTCCGAGCCACCAAGTCGAGGGTGCGCGACGAGATGGGGCCCGAGATCGACGACGTCGACTGGCGCAAGCTCGACCCTCGCCAGTACGACCCGCGTCGGATCATTCGCGACGCACTGATGGAGGAGCCGCAGCCGGCCACCCCGGTGCAGGCACGTGAGACCATCGCCGAACCGATAGCCCCCCGCGCCGTTCCGCAGGAGTTCAGTGCCACCAACCGGCCGCCGTTCGATCCTGAATCCACGTGAGCGGAGGCCGGCTCGCTGATCGCGATGCCGTGGCGTTCGGCTTCTCCGCGCTGTGCGCCGTGGCAGGAGCGCTGATCTGGATCCTGTGGGTCGCGCCGATCGCTTCGTCGGTCGCCGATGCCGACGCGGTGCCGATCGGAGGTTCGGTGAAGCTCGACCTCGCCGCAGGGGAACGGGTCGGCGTCTGGGGCAGCGGCATCTCCGCAGCCTTCGGGACGATGGAGTGCACGGTGACGGCGCCCGACGGAACCGAGCTGCCACAGCGAGGGGGCCCTTCCCTCTCCTGGGACGACACGCTGTGGTGGATGACCCCGAAACGCGGGTTCGAGCAGCGCGCGCAGTTCACTTCGGTCGATGCGGGTCTTCACACCGTGACCTGCGTCGACTCGCTCGACACGTACGACGGTGAGTTCCTGCTGGCAGGCGATGCTTTCGGGACCGGCTCTGTCGGGCTCGGCCGCTCCGGCGGCAGCGACTTCGCCGTGGGCACGCTGCTTGCATTCGGCGCGGTGTTCTGCCTGCCGGTCGCGGTGGCGCTGCCCGTGGTGATCTCGATCCGCAGGCTGGCTGCGCGTCGGAGACGCGGGCGCGGTGACGGCGATACGGACGCGGCCTGGACCGCATCCATCGAGACCTAGACGATCCGCGAGCGGAGTGTCGCGATGTCCTCGTCGGTGAGCAGCGCGCGCGGTATCGCCGTCGCGACCGATGCGCCGCGCAGCTTCAGTAGGACGGCGTCCTTCCCCACGCGCAGGCTCTGGAAGGTGCGGTAGGGGATCTCCGAGCGGCGGCGGCCGCTCCCCATCTGCAGACGGTCGTCTTCGAGCGAAACCCACACGACGGTCTCGACGGGCATCGCGATCCGAACGGCGGTGCGCGCGCCCGACACCGACATCACGATGGCGAAGCCGGCGAGCCCGAGGATGATCACGGGCATCCAGCCCGCGCCGAACGGCCCGTCTTCCCCCGGCGCGACGGGTGCGCTGAGGTTCAGGATGCTCAGCACGAGTGCTGCCGCGAGGGCCACCCACATGACCAGTGCCACCGGCCGGGTCAGTGAATAGATCGCGGCATCCCGGGCCATCCGTCGCAGCAGACTCTCATCGATGGTCAGGGAGCGTGGCGGCACGGTTCATTCTCCCACGCGAGCTCAGCCGATCGACATCGGCAGGGATCGTCCGGAAAGACCCCGGCCCTGCTGCGCGAGGGCGCGGGCGAGGTCGCGGATCGTCGTGGCCGCGAGATCCGATGTCTCGCCGGAGACGATCGGGATGCCGGCATCGCCGCCCTCACGCAGTGCCGGGCTCAACGGGATCGAGGCGAGCAACGGCACGGGGGTGCCTGATTCGGACAGTGCTTCGGCCACGGCAGCGCCACCGCCGGAGCCGAACAGATCGATCACGGTGCCATCGGGGAGGGTGTAGGCCGCCATGTTCTCGATGACGCCGATCACGCGCTGACCCGTCTGCCGTGCGACCAGGCCGCTTCGGATCGCGACCTCCGCTGCGGCAGTCTGCGGTGTGGTCACCACGAGGACCTCCGCGTGGGGGAGGAGCTGACCGATCGAGATCGCGATGTCGCCCGTTCCAGGGGGCATGTCGATGAGGAGCACGTCGAGGTCTCCGAAGAAGACATCGGTGAGGAACTGCGAGACCGTGCGGTGCAGCATCGGTCCGCGCCACGCCACCACCGACTCGCCGTCGCGGAGGAACATCCCGATCGAGATCGTCTTCACGCCGTGCGCCACCGGCGGCAGCATCAGATCGTCGATGCGCGTGGGCTGGGTGCCCGCCGGGATGCCGAGGAGCCCGGGGATGGAGAATCCGTGCACGTCCGCGTCGACGAGACCGACCGACAGTCCTCGATCGGCGAGGGCGACGGCGAGGTTGGCCGTCACCGTCGACTTTCCGACGCCTCCCTTGCCGCTGGAGACGAGGATCACTCTGGTGAGGGAATCGGCCCCGAACGGCATGTGCCGTGCCGGTCTGCCCGCGCGGAGCTTCTCGGTCAGCGCCTTGCGCTCGGTCGGCGTCATCACGCCGACCTCTACGTCGACCTCGGCGATGCCGGGAACGGAGGCCGCGGCGTTGCGCACGTCCGATTCGATCTTCGCCGCCGCGGGACAGCCGACGATCGTCAGGACGATGCCGACGTGGGCGTGGTCGCCGTCGACGGAGATCTCGCGGACCATGTCGAGGTCGCCGATGGGGCGGCGCAGCTCCGGATCCGTCACCGCGGCGACGGCAGACCGGACGCGCTCCGCCGCGGTCACGAGGCGGAGCCGGGTCGAGGCTTCTCCGGCGCGTCTTCGAGCTCGGCGAGAAGGGCTTTGAGCTCCTGCCGGAGCACATCGCGCGTGACGGCCTGCGAATTGCGCTCCTCGAGCGACATCCGAAGCGCCACGATCTCTCTGGCGAGGTACTCGGTGTCAGCCAGGTTGCGTTCCGCGCGCTGGCGATCCTGCTCGATCTGCACGCGGTCACGGTCGTCCTGGCGGTTCTGGGCGAGCAGGATCAGCGGTGCGGCATAAGAGGCCTGAAGAGAGAGCATGAGCGTCAGGGCTGTGAATCCGAGAGCGGCGTCGTCGAAGCGCAGGTCTTCGGGGCCCAGGGTGTTCCAGGTGATCCAGAGCACGCAGAACAGGCTGAGCAGCAGCAGGAACGTCGGCGTGCCCATCGCGCGGGCGACCCACTCGGTGAAGCGCCCGAAGCGGTCGCGGGAAGTCGCCCGAGGCCGTGTCGTGGTGCGGCCGGGCGCATCGAGCCGCGGGGAGCGGGGCATCAGCGCGCCTCCTTCGCGGTGGACGCGGTGTCGTCGCTGTCGTGCGAACGCCAGTCGTCGGGGAGGAGGTAATCGAGCACGTCGTCGATGCTGATGGCTCCGACGAGTCGGTGCGCCGCGTCGATCACCGGGAGCGAGACGAGGTCGTAGCTTGCCAAGAGTCGCGCCACCTCGGCAGCGGACGCGGTGACGGGAACGGGCTCGAGGCTGTCATCGAGGATCGCTCCGAGGCGCTCGTGAGGGGGGTAGCGAAGCATCCGCTGGAAGTGCACGAGGCCGAGCAGGCGCCCGGTCGGAGTCTCGAAGGGCGGCAGCGTGACGAAGACGGCCGCGGCCAGTGCCGGGTGCAGCTCATGACGTCGGATCAGCGCCAGAGCCTCGGCCACGGTGGCGTCGGCCGACAGGATGATCGGCTCGGGCGTCATCAGACCGCCGGCGGTGTCGGGGCCGTAGCGCAGCAGCATCCTGACGTCTTCGGCCTCTTCCGGTTCCATCAGCTCGAGGAGCTGCTCCAGGCGGTCGGGGGCCAGCTGGGCGAGGAGGTCCGCCGCGTCGTCAGGCTCCATCTGGTCGAGGATGTCGGCCGCTCGTTCGTCTCCCAGCCGGTCGAGGATATGCACCTGCTCGTCTTCGGGCATCTCCTCGAGGGCATCGGCGAGCCGGTCGTCCGAGAGCTCCTCGGCGACCTCGATCATGCGCTGCTGCGGAAGATCGAGGAGCGTGTTGGCGAGGTCGGCGGCATGCAGCTCGGAGTACGAC
>JBOGEI010000166.1:0-8593 GCA_050701935.1 Microbacterium sp. | reverse complement strand
CCTCGCACGCGCCCTGCACGTGCCGATCGTCCCGAAGCACATCTGGGAGACCCTCGACGACCCGGCGACGAACCCCGTCAAGGGCGACGACCTGGTGGGTACCGGACCCTACGTCCTGTCGAACTGGTCGACCGAGTCGGTCACGCTCGAGGCCCGCGACGACTACTGGGGTGGCGACCTCTCCGTGCCCGAGCTGCACTACGTCTCCTACGGCGACAACACCGCGCTCACCACCGCCCTCGCGAACGGTGACGCTGACTGGGCGCAGGCGTTCATCCCGCAGATCGAGGAGCAGTTCCTCTCGGCCGACCCCGAGCACAACAAGTTCTGGGCCGCTCCCACCACCGGTTCCGCGACGCTCTTCATGAACCTGCAGCAGAAGCCCTTCGACGACCCGGCCTTCCGCCAGGCGCTCGCCTGGGTGATCGACCGCGACGCCTACGTCGACATCGCCCGCGAGGGTGCGAGCGAGGCCGTCTGGTCGGTGACTGGACTCTCGTCGATCCTCGAAGACGAGATCCAGCCCGAGTTCAAGGGCAAGGAGTACGCGGTCGACGCAGAGAAGGCCCGTGACCTCCTCACCACCGCCGGGTACACGTGGAAGGACGACGCGCTGATCGACCCCGACGGTGCGCCCGTCTCGTTCACGCTCTCCGTCCCCTCCGGATGGAGCGACTGGAACACCGCGCAGGAGCTGATCGCCGAAGACGTCACCGAGGCCATCGGCGCCGAGGTCAAGATCGACATGCCCGACTGGGGCGGCTGGGCCGACCCGCGCGACAACGGCACGTTCTCCGCGATCATCCACTGGCTCGAGGACAGCGGCACGGCCTACGGCCTGTACACCTCCACCATGGACCCGCGCTGGATCTCGGACGGCAAGGCCGGCTTCAACTTCGGTCGCTTCGACGACCCGACGGCGACGGCCGCGCTGAACTCCTACGCCAACGCCTCGTCGGATGAGGAGCGCACCGCGGCGGTCGACACGCTGCAGACGATCTTCTCCGAGCAGGTGCCGGCCATCCCGCTGGGCGCGCACCCGCTGCTGGGCGAGTTCAACACCCGCAACTACGTCGGATGGCCTTCGGAAGAGGACCCGTACGCGTCTGCTGACCCGACTCAGCAGAACATCGTGCAGATCCTGACGAAGCTGAAGCCCGCCGAGTAAGCAGCATCCTGCAGGGGAGCCCCCGCCTCGACGACGGCGCGGGCTCCCCTGACCAGGTCGACGAAGGACACCCCCATGCCAGACCCCCTGCTCAGCGTGCGCGACTTCTCGGTCGTGTACGACGTCGATCCGCCCGTCGAGGCGGTGAAGAACGTCACCCTCGAACTGCAGCGCGGCGAGATCCTCGGTCTCGCCGGCGAGAGCGGATGCGGCAAGACCACGCTCGCCTACGGCCTCCAGCGCCTGCTCCGGGCGCCCGCCGTCATCACCGGCGGCAGCGTGACCTTCCACGATGCGACCGGCGTCGACATCGACATCAACGCCCTCGATGTGGATGCCATGCAGCGATTCCGCTGGGACAAGGTGTCGATGGTGTTCCAGGGTGCGATGAACGCCCTCAACCCGGTCGCGACGATCGGGTCGCAGCTGGAGGACGTCTTCGAGATCCACCGCCCCGACATGAACCGCAAGCAGCGGCGTGCCGAGGCCGAGGAGCTGCTGGAGATCGTGAAGGTCGGACGCCAGCGCGTGCGCTCCTTCCCGCACGAGCTCTCCGGCGGCATGCGCCAGCGCGTCATGATCGCGATGGCCCTCGCGCTGCGCCCGCAGCTGATGGTGATGGACGAGCCGACCACCGCCCTCGACGTGCTGGTGCAACGCGAGATCCTCAAGCAGATCTCGCAGCTGCGGCACGAGTTCGGCTTCTCGGTGATCTTCATCACCCACGACCTTCCGCTGCTCCTGGAGATCAGCGACCGGATCGCGATCATGCGCGAGGGCGAGATCATCGAACTCGCCACCGCCGAGCGCATCTGGACGCAGCCCGAGCACGAGTACACGAAGACGCTGTTGTCGTCGTTCCCCCGACTCACCGGGGAGAGAGGGGTGCTGGTGCGATGACCACCCTCGAGTTCCAGAACGTCACGAAGGCCTACAACGTCCGCGGAGCCGGTCAGATCAAGGCACTCGACGACGTGAGCTTCACCCTGACCTCCGGTCAGACGATCGGTCTGGTCGGCCAGTCCGGAAGCGGCAAGTCGACGATCGCGAAGATCCTCACCCAGCTCGAGACACCGACCAGCGGAGAGGTGCTGCTCGACGGCAAGCCGATCCCCCGTCGCGGCAAGGGTCTGCGCAAGTACCGGCAGCAGCTGCGCATGGTGTTCCAGGACCCGTTCGCCTCGCTCAACCCGTACCACTCGATCCGCTACCACCTGGAGCGCCCGATCCGCCTCGACGACGTGGTGCCGAAGAAGGAGACGGAAGCCGAGGTGCGCCGACTCCTCGACCGCGTGCGCCTGGATGCCGATGCCGTGATCGACCGCCGTCCGCACGAGCTGTCGGGCGGCCAGCGGCAGCGCGTGGCCATCGCCCGCGCCCTCGCCTCGCGCCCCTCGCTCCTCGTCGCTGACGAGCCCGTGTCGATGCTCGACGTGTCGATCCGCCTCGGCGTGCTGAACCTGCTCGCCGATCTGCAGCGCGAAGAGGGACTCGGCGTGCTCTACATCACCCACGACCTCGCCACCGCCCGTCACTTCAGCGACGAGATCATGGTCCTCAACCAGGGGCGCGTGGTGGAGTACGGCGCCGCCGACGACGTGATCCTCAACCCGCAGGACCCGTACACACGCGAGCTGCGATCGGCCTCCCCCGACCCGGACAAGTTCTTCGCCCAGGCAGCATCGACCGGAGGTGTCCTGTGAGCTCCGCTCTCCCCCAGCTCGACGACAACGGCCTCGTCGCCCGCGACGCGCTCGAGGTCGGCACCACCGCGACGACGGCCGAACGAGCGCGACGGAAGGTCCCGTGGCGATTCTTCGCCGGGCGAGCAGGCTTCTACCTGTTCACGCTGTGGGCGGCCATCACCATCAACTTCTTCCTCCCGCGCCTGATGAAGGGCGATGCGGTCAGCTCGTACCTCGCACGCAACCGCAGCGTGAGCCCCGAGGCGGAGGCGTCGCTGCGCATCCTGCTCGGAATCGACACCGACAAATCGATCTGGCAGCAGTACATCGAGTACTGGGGGATGCTGCTGCGCGGCGATCTCGGCATCTCGACCCTGCACGGTCTGCGGCCGGTCGCGGAGGTTCTCGCCGCCGCTCTGCCCTGGACCCTCGGGCTCGTCGGCATCGCGACCATCATCTCGTTCACGATCGGCACGGTCGCGGGAGCCATCGTCGGGTGGAAGCGCGGCAGCAAGCTCGACGCGATCATCCCCGTGACCACGTTCTTCAACACGATCCCGTACTTCTGGCTCGGGCTCATCGCGATCGCGATCTTCTCGTCGACCCTGAAGTGGTTCCCGTCATCGCACGCCTACGACAAGGGCCAGTCCCCGGAGTGGAGCTTCGACTTCATCGGCCAGGTGATCATGCACGGCACGCTGCCGGCGCTGACCATCGTGGTCGCCTCCCTCGGCGGGTGGGTGCTCGGCATGCGCAACATGATGCTGACCGTGCTCGACGACGACTACATCACGGTGGCGCAGGCCAAGGGCATGCCCAACAAGCGCGTGCTCTGGGGCTATGCCGCCCGCAACGCCGTACTGCCGCAGATCCAGAGCTTCGCACTGTCGATCGGCTTCATCGTCGGCGGCACGATCGTGATGGAGATGGTGTTCAGCTATCCGGGCGTCGGCAAGCTCCTGCTCGATGCCACCAATGCCAAGGACTTCGCCCTCATGCAGGGCGTGTTCCTCGTGATCACGCTGTCGGTGCTCGTGGCCAACATCCTCGCGGATGTCGTCTACGCCTACCTCGACCCGCGCACGCGCCAGATGGAGTCCTGACATGACCGTTCCCACCACCGCAGCGAGCACCGCCCCCGACGGATCGGCGGTCGTCTCCGGCATGCCCGAGACCGCGACTCTGCGCACGCGGCCGGCAGGCGCTCCGCCGCGCAAGACGTTCTGGTCGCAGCTGGCCCAGGCGTTCGCGATGTTCCGCAACCCCAAGTCGATCGCCGGGCTGATCATCCTCGGGGTGTTCGTGCTCATCGCGATACTCGCGCCGTGGATCTCGCCCTACGGCCCGACCCAGAAGGACCGCACGGCGCTTCGTCAACCGCCCTCCTGGGAGCACTGGCTGGGCACGACGCACATGGGGGAGGACGTGCTGAGCCAGATCATCTACGGCACGCGCGGCGTGATCGTGGTCGGCTTCCTCGCCGCCTTCATCGCCACCATCATCGCGATCACCATCGGCGTGATCGCCGGCTACGTGCGCGGCTGGAAGAGCGAGTCGCTCTCGGCGCTGACGAACGTGTTCCTGGTGATTCCCGGCATCCCGCTCATCATCATCATCGCCTCGCAGTTCGAGAACCCGCCGCTGATCGTGATCGCCGCGGTGCTCGGCATCACGGGCTGGGCGTGGGGTGCCCGTGTGCTCCGCGCCCAGACGATGTCGCTGCGAAACCGCGACTTCATCCAGGCCGCAAGAGCGAACGGCGAGCCGCTGCGCCGGATCATCACGGTCGAGATGCTGCCGAACCTCATGGCGCTCATCGCGTCGAGCTTCGTCGGCACCGTGACCGCCGCGATCCTCGGCCTCACCACGCTGGCGTTCATCGGGGTGATCCCGGTGAGCAACCTGAACTGGGGCACGATCCTGTTCTGGGCGCAGCAGAACGGCGCCTTCCCGCGTCTGTGGTGGTGGTACGTGCCCGCCGGTCTCTGCATCGCGATCATCGGCGTCGCCCTCTCGCTCATCAACTTCGGCATCGACGAGTACGTCAACCCGCGCCTGCGTTCGGCGGGCGAGCGGGCGAGGGCGATGAAGAAGAAGGGGCTGAACGTGAACGACGCCGTCACGGCCGTCCGCAGCGTGCCCCTGCCGAAGAAGACCCCCGATCCCGTAACGTCGGCGACCTCGCCCGAAGCCTCCGACTCCTCGACCTCGAACACGATCCAGAACAAGAAGTGATGACCTCTCAGACTCTGACCACGCAGCTCCCGTACCAGGACCCCGCGCTCTCCATCCCCGAGCGCGTGGCCGACCTCCTCAGCCGCATGACGCTGGAGGAGAAGGTCGGGCAGATGCTCCAGCTCGACGCCCGCGACGACATCGACGACCACATCGCCCGCCGTCATGCCGGATCGATCCTGCACACTTCGCCGGAGCGCATCCTGCGGGCGAACGAGCTCACCGCCCAGACCCGGCTCCGCATCCCGCTGCTGGTGGGGGAGGACTGCATCCACGGGCACTCGTTCTGGCCGGGGGCGACGATCTACCCCACGCAGCTCGGCATGGCCGCGTCGTGGGATTCCGAGCTCGTGGAGCGCGTCGCCCGTGCAACGGCCGAAGAGGTCGCGGTGACCGGTATCCACTGGACGTTCTCGCCCGTGCTGTGCATCGCGCGTGACCTGCGCTGGGGTCGCATCGATGAGACCTTCGGCGAAGACCCGTTCCTGATCGGCGAGCTGGCTTCGGCCATGGTTCGCGGCTATCAGGGTGACGGGCTCGACGACCCCACGGCCATCCTCGCGACCGCCAAGCACTTCGCCGGATACTCCGAGACCCAGGGCGGGCGCGACGCGAGCGAGGCCGACATCTCGCGGCGCAAGCTGCGCTCGTGGTTCCTGCCGCCGTTCGAGCGGGTCGCCCGCGAGGGCTGCCGCACCTTCATGCTCGGCTACCAGACCACCGACGGCGTGCCGATCACGACCAACGACTGGCTGCTCAGCGACGTGCTGCGCGGCGAATGGGGCTATACCGGCACGCTCATCACCGACTGGGACAACGTCGGACGCATGGTGTGGGAGCAGCGGATCCAGCCCGACATCACGCACGCGGCCGCGGCGGCCGTGCGGGCGGGCAACGACATGATCATGACCACGCCCGCCTTCTTCGAGGGGGCGCTCGATGCGGTCGCGAAGGGCATGCTCGCGGACGACGCGTTCGACGCCGCAGCCGCACGCATCCTGACGCTGAAGTTCGAGCTGGGTCTGTTCGAGAACCCGCGCCTGCCCGGTACGGAACTCGACGCCGTGGTCGGCAGCGAGGCGCACGCCGAGCTGAACCTCGAGGTCACCCGCCGTTCGCTCGTGCTGCTCGAGAACGACGGCGTGCTGCCGCTCGACCCCGCGTCCGCACTCAAGTTGACGGTCACCGGCCCTCTCGCCGACGACGCGCAGACGCAGCTCGGCGACTGGGCCGGCGGCTCGGGGCAGGCGGGTTGGCTCGACGGTCAGCCGCGCGAGATGATCACGACCGTGCTCGACGGGTTGCAGGCGATCGGCGGCTGGACTGTCGCACACGCCCGCGGCGCCGACATCCTCACGCTCGAAGAAGACCCGCAGGGGCCGTTCTTCCCCGACAAGCAGCCGCGTCCTCCGGTCGTGAAGGCCTGCGAGCCGGATGCCGCGCTGATCGCGGAAGCCGTCGCTGCGGCCTCCGACTCCGATGTCGTGGTGGCGGTCGTCGGCGACCGGATCGAACTGGTCGGCGAAGGGCGTTCCACCGCGACGCTCGAGCTCATCGGCGGGCAGAACGCCCTGATCGATGCGCTCATCGCGACCGGGAAGCCCGTCGTGATCGTGCTGCTCGCGTCGAAGCCCCTCGTGCTCCCGGCATCCGCGTCGAAGGCCGCGGCCGTCATCTGGGCGGCGAACCCCGGTATGCAAGGCGGGCGCGCACTGGCCGACATCATCTCGGGAGCTGCCGAACCGTCAGGGCGCCTGCCGATCTCGTTCGCGCGCCACGTGGGCCAGCAGCCGACGTACTACAACCAGATCCGCGGACAGCACGGCGACCGCTACGCCGATCTCACGCAGTCGCCCGCCTGGGCGTTCGGCGAGGGACTGTCGTACACGACCGTGGAGTACTCCGACCTCGTGCTGGAGGAGACTTCGTTGGGGGAGTCCGACACGATCGTCGGTCACGTCACGGTGTCGAACACGGGGGAGCGGCACGCACGCGAGACAGTGCAGGTCTACGTGCGCGACTCGGTGACGAGCGTGAGCTGGACCGACAAGGAGCTCAAGGCCTTCCGTCAGGTCGACGTCGCCCCCGGCGAATCCGTGCGGGTGCGCCTGGAGCTGCCGGTCGCCGACTGCACCATCGTGGACGCCGAGGGCAACCGCATCGTCGAGGCCGGAACCTTCGAGCTGCTGGTCGGGCCGAGTTCGCGCGACGACGTGCTCCTCTCCGCGGACTTCGAGGTCGCCTGACCCGCCGCCGCCACGAGACCCACCGCCGACGCACTCGGCGATGGGCCTGGTGGCGGGGGCGGGTCTCGGCGCGTTGGAGGGGGTCAGTCCTGGAGGCGCTGGGGGCCGGCGCCCTGGGTGCCCAGAGCGTCGTCGGGGTTCAGCAGGCCGCATGCCTTCATGGACAGGCAGCCGCAGCCGATGCATCCGGTGAGTTCGCGTTCGAGACGTTCGATGCCCTCGCGCCGCTTCTCGAGCTCGCGCTTCCAGCGGCGGGAGGCCCGCTGCCAGTCGGCGTGGCTCGGGGTCTCGGTCAGTGGCACGTCTGCGAATGCCGTCTGCACGTCGGAGAGAGGGATGCCGAGGCGCTTGGCGACAGTGATGAGCGACACGCGGCGCAGCATGTGTCGGGCGTAGCGGCGCTGATTGCCGGGCGTGCGGGTCGACGCGATGAGTCCGAGCGTCTCGTAGAAGTGCAGGGCGGAGGCAGCGACGCCGGTGCGCCTGGTCATCTCGCCGATCGTCAGAGGTTCGTCGGGTGCGTGCGGGCTCATCAGGCGGCCTTCCCTCGATTTGACCTCAAGTGTACTTGAGGTTTTACGGTTGATGAGTGGCCCCGAGATGGGGCGATCTACCGAACGAGGACAGCGTGACCCGAACGAAGACCCCGCGATGACCTATGTGATCGCTCTGCCGTGCGTCGATGTGAAGGACAAGGCCTGCATCGACGAATGCCCCGTCGACTGCATCTACGAGGGTGAACGCTCCCTCTACATCCACCCGGACGAATGCGTCGACTGCGGCGCCTGCGAACCGGTGTGCCCGGTCGAGGCCATCTTCTACGAGGACGATCTGCCCGACGAGTGGCAGGACTACTACAAGGCCAACGTCGAGTTCTTCGACGAGATCGGATCGCCGGGAGGGGCCGCCAAGACGGGGATGCTCGCCTTCGACCACCCCATCATCGCCGCGCTCGCACCCCAGGGGGAACACGCATGACCATCGCCGAACCGCGCATCGCCATCGTCGGAGCGGGGCCCGCCGGCATCTACGCCGCCGACATCCTCCTCGGCCTCGCGCCCGACGCCTCGATCGACCTCTTCGAGAAGCTCCCCGCGCCCTACGGTCTCGTCCGCTACGGCGTCGCGCCCGACCATCCGCGCATCCGGAAGATCACCGATGCCCTGCACGAGGTGCTCGTGAACCCGCGCATCCGGCTGCGGTGCAACGTCGAGATCGGCGTCGACATCGAGATCGACGAGCTGCGTGCCGCGTACGAC
>JBOGEI010000165.1:0-8660 GCA_050701935.1 Microbacterium sp. | reverse complement strand
CGTGCCGATCGGCGACGGCGACGTCGCCGGTGTACTGCTCGCGAGGGGCCAGTTCGCCCGATGCCCCCTGCACGAACAGGCACGGCGCATCCGTTGCGGACTCGACGATCTCGCGCATCGCCCCGACGTAGTCAGGCGACACCTCTCGGCTCTGCCAGGCGAGCGTCGTCGGGTGGCAGGCGTAGTTCACCAGCGTGCCGCGCACGATGCCGTCGACACTGAGGCGCCCGACCGTCACGGTGTCATCGGCCTCGCCCGCCGGGTTGTAGCCCACCAGCGCGCGGCCATCGACGTCGAGTTCGCGGTCGGCGGCCAGGGTGCAATGCCCAGTGGTCCACTCGATGAGTCCGGGGACCGCGCCCTCGAGCGCCTCGCGCCCTGCCGCGACACCCGCGGCAGCGAGCGCTTCGAGATAGCCGGGGATCAGCTCGCCACCCGGGAGGTGCGCGTCGGCAGCGCAGAGCACCGCACCCGCATGGGTGTGTGAGAGCGAGAGCATCAGCTGGTCGGGTTCGAGGGCGAGGGCGTCGAGGATCGCCCCGCGCACGCCCTGCTCATCGGCGACGCGACGCCACCACGTGCCGTCGACAGCGAGCAGCACGCGTGGGTGCTCGTCGTCGGCGATCACGGCCAGCGCGGTCAACTCGAACGGACGATGCGCCCCCTCCGAACGCTCCCAGTCGGCGGGGCCCCAGTTCTTGGCGCGGATGCCGACGGGCGGGGTGATGTCGCGGCGGGCGACGCCGATGCGCGCCCGCGTGCGAGGGACGCGGATGCGGTCGCCCATCGCGATCGACGGCGATCCTGCTTCGCTGGTCATCTTCGGCTCCTCAACATCGGGAAGGCTTGCTATAGCAAGCGTAGTTGGCGCCGACCAGACGTGCGAGCGATGCGAGCGAAGCCCACCCCGCCGTGCTCGGCTGCGCATACGATCGAAGGGCAGGAGCTCCACGACCACCGGGTCGGCGAACGACTCATCGACAGAGAAGGCCAGACAACCCATGGCGCACGTCAACCTCGGCAAGCTCAACCCGGCGACATACCAGAGCCTCTCCGCGCTCGATGAGACGGCGCACACCGAGGCCGCCGCCGCCGGGTTGGACCCACTCCTCATCGAACTCGTCAAGATCAGGGCATCGCAGATCAACGGCTGTGCGTTCTGTCTGCGTATGCATTCGCGCGACGCGATCGCCCACGGAGAGTCCGCCGACAGACTCGCACTCGTGGCCGCCTGGTGGGAGTCGCAGTACTTCAGCGAGAAGGAGAAGGCCGCGCTCGTCCTCGCCGAACGGCTCACGAACATCTCGCACGATGCGACCGACGCGCATCGCACGGTGGATGTCGACGGCGCCCTCACCGCGTCCGAAATCTCCGCGATCTCCTGGCTCGTCATCGTGATCAATGCCTGGAATCGCGTGGCGATCTCGAGCCACTACTCGGTCGCCCCCTGAGGTCACACCCTGGGCGCGCGTCCGGCCCCATCCCCGCAGGCGCCCACCCGCGCCGTGGTCACGCCTCGACCTTCAGCACGTCGCCGACGACCACTCGCGCACCGGGGTCGGGCACAGTCGCCTGCACACCACGCTCGATGCAGTCGCTGTAGAGCAGCGTGGAAGGTCCGGAGAAGCCGTCCGCCAACCGCAGCCGCCCACCCACGAACTGGCTGCCGGTGACCCGCGCATGGTTGACGCCGGTACCGATGTCGAGGTGCACCGCGCCCTTCTCCATGGTGGAGGTCACGCCACTCAGACGCCAGGAGATGACCCCCACGCCCGCAGCCCGGGACAGCATGGCACCATCGTTGCGCTCGGTACCGAACTCCACTCCCTCCACGGCGACGACCTGGTCGCGCACAGCGGTCGCGGTGAGCAGCACATCGCGCACTGCACCTCCCCTGATCGTCACCTTCGACCCGCCGAGCTCGGCGGGGGCACCCGTGGCCGGGCCGCTCAGGCGGCAATCGACGAACTCGACCGCTCCGGCACCACGAGCCTTCATCCCGTCGATTCCCGTGATGGTGCAGCGCACGAAGCTGACGGGGACCGTGACAGGGGTCTGGATCAGCACCTGATCTTTGGGAAGCGCGAAAGTGCAGTCCTCGATCGTGGTCGGTCGCGACGAGCGCGATGAGCGCTGTCCGATCGCCAACAGCCCGGCGGTGCACCCGCGCAGCTGAGCACCGTCGGCGTTGATCGTCATGGTCGCCTGCGGGTCGAAGGTCGATCGTCCGATCACCCGGACGTTCTCGAGCGTCAGATCGCTGATCTTCGTGCCGGCGACGAACCACGAGCAGACGTGGTCGCGCACCGTGATGCGCTTGGCGGAGGTGCCCCATTGCGCACCCGAGTTGGCGATGTCCATCAGCCCCGAGCACCCGATGAAGGTGAGATCGTGCTCGTACTGACCGTGCGTGGTGAAGGGGTTGCCACCCTCATCGTCACCGTCGCCATGGCAGTTCTCGACGATGCAGTACGCACTTGCGGTCAGGTCGTTGAGGTGCCGTGCGTTCGATGACGTGCAGTCGCTCACCCGCCCGTAGAGGCAGTAGATCTGCTGCGTGAGATAGCCCGCGCCTCCGTAGAACACCGTTGGCGGGTTCTCGACGGAGCAGCGTTCGGTGGAGAAATGGGTGTTCCACCGCCGCATGACCACAGGCCACCAGGTGCGGCTGGCGTGCACGTCGGCGACGTGACAGTGGATCGCGTACTCGAAGGCGATCGGGTGCGAGCCGGTGAGCTCGCGCGCATCGGGGAAGGAGCCGTCCGTCGGCCCGTCGAAGGGACCGGCGCCGAGGAACCGCATGTTCGAGATGCGCACGCCGGCGACGGGGTCCATCTGACGCCAGGTGAGCTTGCGCCCCTTCTCCAGCGGCCAGCCGTTGAGATAGTCGATCCGGATGTGCTGTGCGTCGATCTGCTGCGTCACCTGGACGAAGCGCTGGATCTCGCGCTCGTCGGCTCCTCCTCCGGCGACCGGATCGCACTGCACCGCCCACCACGAGTCGACAGTGAACTTCGACGCGTCGGGTACGGCGACCGCATCCGTCAGCTCCGGCCAGGCTTGAGCCAGCGCATGCTCGACGACGACGTCTCGGGACACCCCGGTGAAGAGCATCACCGCGCCGAACGGATTGTCGTGGGTGTTCGCCTCGATTCCGTCGGTCGTGATGACGTGGCCGCCGAAGTCGATCTCGAGGTGGGAGCGGGTGAAGCGATGCCGCCGTTGGAACAGCAGATCCGTGCTCGCCTCGATCCGCCTGATGCGGGGATCGTTCACCATCGCGGCGAGCGCATCATCGGCAGCCACCTCGGGCCCCGTGACGCCGAAGACACGGAAGTCGACGGTGCCGTCGTGCTGCAGCAGCCATTTCGTGCCGCGCTTGCCGGCGATCACCGTACCGCCGTTGGCCTCGTCATCCGCCTCATCGACCCCCACGTACACGAGCAGTCCGGCGTCGCCCGGCGTTCGGTAACCGGCGACGATCGCCATCTCGCCGTCGCGGGCGCGAAGCCGTGACAGATCGGCGACGGACTCCGCCCTGGTGATGTCCTTCGCACCGGATACGACGGGCGCAGCCTGCGCGGATGAGGCGCCGGCGATCGAGCCGGCAGCGCCGAGCGCGACCACACCGAGCCCGGTCATGAGAGCGCGTCGACTCGGCGAACCCACGCTCCCGTCCACAGCGCCGCGGGACATCACCGCGCTCCGGCCTTCGCGTCGGCCACCAGCTGCACCTCGGCGGGCACCGTGAAGTCGGCCCGTCGGCTCAGCACGAAGGCGATGGTCGCACCGAGCAAGGTGAGTCCGGCGATCAGGAGCAGCCCCCAGATCGCCGACCCCGTCGTCTCGCTGATCCATCCGATCGCATACGGACCGGCGAATCCGGCGAGGTTGCCGACCGAGTTGATGAAGGCGAGTCCGGCCGCGGCCGCCGTGCCTGTGAGCACCATGGGCGGCAGACTCCAGAACAGCGGCGTGGTCGAGAACAGCGCCGACATGCCGACGCACAGCGCGGCGAGCGCGAGGATCGGCGTGCCCTGCGCGGCGACCGCCGCGATGAGCGATAGCGCGGTGATGGTGAGAGTGATGCCGATCTGCAGCGGGATGTTGCCCTGCTTCCTCGCAGCGCGCTCCCACGGGAGCATGACGAGCGCGGCGCACAGGTTAGGCAGCGCGACGAGCCATCCGGTCGTCGAGTTGGAGAAATCACCCATGCTCTTCACGATCGTCGGCAGCCACATCCCCAGACCGTATGCGCCGAACACGACCCCGAAGAACAGCACGATCAGGGTCCACAGACGCCCGTTGCTGAACACCTCGCGCAGACGCAGACGCCCATGCTTCTGCTCGGTCGCAGCGGTTTCGGCGGCGAGGGTGTCGTTGATCCACCGCTGCTCGGTCGCATCGAGCCAGCGCGCATCCTGCGGACGGTCGGGCAGCCAGAAGAAGACGACGAAGGCGAGGAGCACCGCGGGGATCCCCTGCAGCAGGAAGACGAGCTGCCAGCCGTCGAGGCCCCACATTCCGTGGAGTTCGAGCATCCAGCCGGAGAGGGGGGCGGCCACCGCGTTCGCGATCGGGTTCGACAAGACGAACACCGCGAGCACCTGCGTGCGGTACTGCCGGGGGAACCAGAGCGTCAGGTAGAGGAGCACCCCGGGGAAGAACCCGGCCTCCGCGATGCCGAGGACGAACCGGGCGATCGCGAACTGGGTTCCGTCCTGCACGAAGGCGGTGAGGGCGGCGACGAGTCCCCAGGAGACCATGATGCGTGCGATCCACTTGCGGGCGCCGAAGCGTTCGAGGAGCAGGTTGCTGGGAACCTCGAACAGCAGGTACCCGATGAAGAAGATGCCGGCGGCGAAACCGAAGGCGGCTTCGGTGATCTGCAGGGCCGTCGTCATCTCGAGCTTGGCGAAGCCCGCGTTGTTGCGGTCCATGTAGGCCACGAGGTACAGCAGCCCGAGGAAAGGACCGAGGCGCCAGATCGCCTTCTTCATGGCGGAGGCTCCGACCTCCTCCGGCGTGCGCGTATCGGGGGCGATTCCGTTCCCGGACATGACAACTCCTTCGTCATCGTTTGAATGGGCTTGCTATAGCATCTAGCAAATCCCTCACCATGTCCACCTTCCCGAAAAATGCCATAGCATCGAGCGGACGGATGCGCGCCCGCTCGACGAGACGGCGCCGCGGATCGAGAAGGGCCCCCGAATGCGCAGCGTGTCAGACCAGAACATCGCCGAACAGGTCGCCGACGAGCTGCGCTCGGCCATCCACTCCGGAGAGCTCGCACCCGGAGAGCGCCTCGTCGAGCGCAAGCTCGCCGACCGGCTCGGCGTCAGCCACATCCCGGTGCGAGAGGCGCTGACCCGCCTGGCCGAGGAGCGCCTCATCACGCGCGAACCCCGCCGCGGTGCCAGAGTCGCACAACTGAGCGCGCAGGACCTCGAAGAGATCTCGAGCCTTCGGATAGTGCTCGAGCAGTTCATGGCGATCCGCGTGCAGGAGCGCTGGGACGAGGAGTCCGCCGCCCGGCTCGGCGCGATCATCCAGGCGATGTCCGATGCTGCGCCGGGTGACATCGACGAGGTGCTGCGCCAGGACCGCCTCTTCCACGAGACGCTCGCCGACCTCGCCGAGCACCGCTTCCTCGACGAGGTGAGCGGGCAGCTTCGTGGTCGTATCACCGGTTTCCTGCACGCCGCCAACGCCGCGCTCGATCCCGCAGAGCAGGAAGAGCATGTGCGCAGCCACCAGCAGATCGTCGACGCCATAGCCAGCGGAGACCCCGACCGGGCGCAGGCCGTGATCGCCGAGCACGTGACCAGGGCGGTCACGCGCATCACGCCGTCAGTCGACTG
Source organism: Microbacterium sp. (assembly GCA_050701935.1). Taxonomy (GTDB): domain Bacteria; phylum Actinomycetota; class Actinomycetes; order Actinomycetales; family Microbacteriaceae; genus Microbacterium. The sequence continues at coordinate 2,799 of JBOGEI010000165.1, read as the reverse complement.
AGCACACCATGAGCGCGCAGACGATCGTCATCACCGGGGCCTCTGACGGGATCGGAGCGGCGGCTGCCCGCCAGCTGGCGGCTTCACCGCATCGCCTCATCCTGATCGGCCGCTCCGTGGAGAAGACCCGTGCCGTCGCCGACGAGTGCGGAGCGGAATGGTTCACGGCCGACTTCGCCCGTCTCGACGATGTTCGGGAGCTGGCCGGCAGGATCACGGATACCGTCGGCGAAGACGGCATCCACGTGCTGGCGAACAATGCCGGCGGGATCTTCGGGGATCAGACCCCGACCGTCGACGGGTTCGAGAAGACGATGCAGGTCAACCACCTGGCGCCGTTCCTCCTCACGAATCTGCTGCTGCCGCAGCTGCTGCAGGCCGAAGGTGCAGTCATCAACACCTCGAGCATCGCCCACCGCCTGTTCGGCCACCTCGACGTCGACGACCTCGACAACTCCCGCCGCTTCAGCCCGAACAAGGCCTACGGCGATGCGAAGCTCGCGAACGTGCTGTTCGCGAAGAGCCTGCACACGAAGTTCCACGCTCGAGGAGTGAGTGCTGTCGCCTTCCACCCCGGCACGGTGCGGACGAACTTCGCGGCGGAGTCGTCGAGCATCATGCGGCTGCTCTATCGCACGCCCCTCAAGCACGTCATGCTCATCGGCCCGGAGAAGGGCGGAGCCACCCTGCGCTGGTTCATCGAGGGCACCCCCGACGAGACCTGGTTCTCCGGGGGATACTACGACGAGCGTCAGCTCACGACGAAGGTCAACCCTCAGATGAACGACGCCGATCTCGCCGAGGCTCTGTGGCAGCGCAGCGCCGAGCTCGTCGGACTGCCTTCGACCTGATCCGGCGATCCACGCCCCGCCCCCGTCCCGTCCCTCGCGCGCCCGTCGGGAGTCTTCACGGATGCCGGACCGGAAACCGTGTTCCGGTCCGACATCCGTGCATTCTCCCGACGGCTGCTCGGCGTGCACAAAGGTGGATACGCCAGCGCCGGACCCGAGTCAGACCGCGAGGTTCGCGGTGTCCACCACGCGCGCGCCCTCGGCAGGGAATGCCGTGCGAGTGACGGCCGACTCGACGTTGCCGGTGTGCAGCAGGGTGGAAGACCCACCGAACGCGGCGTCCGCCAGCTCCAGCGCCCCGCCCTCGAAGCGGTTGCCGATCGCGCGGTAGTGAGTTGCACCCTTCGTGACCGAGACGTGCGTGGCCGCCCCCTCCGCGCGGAAGGTGCTGTCGGACAACGTCAGGTGCAGCTCGCCGTCGCCGGTCCGCGAGACACCGGTGCCGCCCTTGATCGCGACGTCCGACCCTGAGACCTCCACCGCCTGCCGCTCTCCTCGCGCTGCCGCGATGCGGGCGTTGCGGAGCGTCGACCCCTCGAACCGCACGCGCTCCGACGACGAGACGATCGGCGCCGCATCATCCGCCGCGGTGAGCGTAGACCCGCGGAACGTGATCGCTCCGGAGCCTGCGATCTTCATGCCGCCCACCCGGTCGAGCACGGTGTCGACGAACGTGACCGGCGTCTTCACCGTGGCGTTGGTGAGCTCTCCCGGCGCGACGAACGTGAAGTGCGAGTCGGCGATCACCGTCGGCCGTGCGGAGTTGTCGGAGGCCTGCGTGATCACGAGGGTGTCGGATGCCGTGCATCCGCGCAGCTGCGCGCCGTCGGCGTTGATCCACAGCATTCCGGAACCGGCGAGCGAGGGCTTGCCGATGACCTGCACGTCTTCCAGCGTCAGATCGGTGATGCGCACGCGAGCGACGAACCACGAGCACACGTGCTTTCGGACCGTGATGCGCTTGGCCGCAGACCCCCACGCGGCCCCGGAGTTCGCGAACGTCATGAGTCCGGAGTTCCCGGTGTAGGTGAGGTCGTGCTCGTACTGGCCGTGGGTGACGAACGGACCCTGGTCGTCGCCGTCGCCGTGGCAGTTCTCGACCAGGCAGTACGCACTCGCGGTGAAGTCGTTCAGGTGCCGGGCGTTCGCGGTGTGGCAGTTGGCGACGTATCCGTACAGGCAGTAGATCTGCTGCGTCAGGTAGCCGGCACCTCCCCAGGTGACCGAGGTCGGGTTCTTGAGCGTGCAGCTCACGGTCGAGTAGTAGGTGTTCCACCGGCGCTGGATGAGCGGCCAGAACGTGCCGGTGCCGTCGATGTGGTCGACGTCGCAGCGCACCGCGTACTCGAAGGCCAGCGGGTGCGAGCCGGTGTACTCGTCGGTGCCGGTGCCGAGGAACTTCAGGTTCGACACCGTCACGTCCTGCACCGGCACGACCCGTCGCCAGGTCATGGTGCGGTCCTTGCCGAGCGGCCAGCCGTTCTTGTAGTTGATGCGGATGTGCGTGCCGTCGACGATCTGGGTGACCTGCACCATCCGCTGCAGCTCGCGCTCCCAGCGGCCCGACACTGCGTTCACCTCTGCCGCGTACCAGTCCCCCACCGCGAAGAACGACGAGTCGGCGACCGGGAAGATGTCACCGAGATCGGGCACGACCTCGCCGAGCTTGGCCTCCTGCACGGCGTCGGTCACCTCGCCGCGGAAGAACATGACCGCTGCGAACGGATCGTCCTTGCCGGCGTTCTCGATGCCGACGGTGGTCATGAGGTGTCCGCCGAAATCGAAGGCGATGTTCGATCGGGAGAACTTGTGGCGACGGATGAAGTTGAGGGGGCTGTGCCCCTCGACGCGATGGATGCTCGCGTCGTTCACCATGGCGTCGAGGGCGTCGTCGGCGTTGACGCTCGCATCCATGATCCCGAACATCCGGAAGTCGACGACCCCGCCG
>JBOGEI010000164.1:0-8688 GCA_050701935.1 Microbacterium sp. | reverse complement strand
CCGCAGGGCAGCGCGCGAGGAGCCGTGCGTGGCGTCAGGCCTTGCGTCGGTAGGCGAGGATCGCGACGACGAGCGCTGCGATCCCGGCGACGAGCCCGCCCGCGCCGAGGGCGATCCCCACCGGATCGGTGGCGGGGGCCGGGGTGGAGTCCTCCTTCGAGGCCTCCGTCGCCGTGTGCTCGCCGTGGCCACCCGCTGCTGCTGCTGTCACGGACACGACCGGAGCCGGCGCGTCGAGGCTGTGCGGGTCCTCGCCGTTCTCGGCGATCTGCGTCCACTCGGTCGCCCCCTCCACGCACTGCTGCACGACGGGGAAGGCCAGGGAATCCGGTGTGCTCTCATCCAGACCGACGCCCATGCTCACCGCTCCACGAAGCTCCGTCGGCACGGGCGTGACCGCGGTGTACGTCACGGCGCGGACGAGGCCGTCGTCACCTCGTTCCACCTGGATGTTCCAGTCGCTGTCCATCGTCGGTGCGACGGATGCGAGTCCGTCCGGCATCGTGATGCGCAGTGCGGTGGTCGGGGAGTTCTCGCAACCGTGCGAGAACGAGAAGGTGAGGACGCCGTGATCGCCGGCGACGAGCTCATCGGGGCTGACGCCCACGTGGGCGCCGGCCATCGACGGGACGGCGATGGCGAGGATCGCTCCGCCGAGGACGCCAGCGGTGGCGAGGGCGTTGCGACGGGTACGGGTACGAATGGTGCGGGACATGAATGATCTCCTGGTGCTCGACATGCGGGCGCGCCACGATGACGCGGCTCCGCGAATGCTGTTTCCGCCCACGACGGGCGGCCGACTCCGGTGCGACGGGTCAGTCGCGGATGAGCGAAGGAGGACCCCGGCGTGGTATCGCCACGGAGACTGCGGCATCGAACGACGCGATGGTGATCGAACGCAGGCGGGGCGGTCGGAGATGGGCAGCGGGTGCAACCACGACGGCATGTCGGAACAGCGCCTCGACCCAACGGGCCACGGCCCGCACGACAGCCTCGCCATGCCAGACGAGGAGGGTGGTGAGCACTGCCGCGACGGCGTGGGCGAAGAGCATCATCGCGCCAGGGGCCGCCACGGGCGACGCCGCCGCGAGCTGTGCGAGGTCGAGGTGGTGCGCGTGTCCGCCGCCACCGGCCGGGATACCGGTCGGCGCACCGAGCGCCTGGAAGACGACGTGGAAGGCGGCTTGGCCGAGGAACACCGTCACGGCCGCGCGGGTTCTCGACTGTCGAACCCCGACCAGCGGCGCCGACAGCGGCGTGATCAGCGTCGCGACCGCGAGAATGAGCAGCGGATGCGGGGCTGCTCCACCGCCGACGGTGTGCGAGAGTGCCGCGATCAGTGTCGCCACGGAGGAGACGGCGGCAGCGCGCAAGAGTCGCAGCTGCCTGGCATTCACGCTCACAGCCTAGCCGCGCGGAGGGAGCCGGGCGGATTCCTAGCTCGGGGCACTAGCGTTGGGACGTGGAAATCCTGCTCTATCTGGCTGGCATCCTCTTCATGCTGATCGGCCTCGGGCTGTCGATCGGCCTGCATGAGGTCGGCCATCTCCTCCCGGCGAAGCTCTTCGGCGTGCGCGTCGGTCAGTACATGATCGGTTTCGGACCGCGACTGTGGTCGAAGCGGATAGGGGAGACCGAGTACGGGTTCAAGCTCCTGCCGCTCGGGGGCTTCATCTCGATGTCGGGGATGTACCCGCCCTCGAAGAAGACCGGCCCCGCGTCAGGCGTCTTCCGCTCGCTGATCCAGGATGCGCGGAGTGCGAACGACGAGACGATCGCCGAAGGCGCCGAGGACCGCGTCTTCTACCGTCTGCCGGTGTGGAAGCGCGTCATCGTGATGCTCGGCGGCCCGGTGATGAACCTGATCCTCGCCACTGTGATCTTCACGGTGCTCGTGTCCGGTATCGGCGTGCAGCAGGGGACCACGACGATCGCCTCGGTCACTCAGTGCGTGGTGCCGGCCGGATCGAAGGTCACCGAGTGCACGGCCGACGACCCCGAGTCGCCTGCGGCGGAGGCAGGGATCAAGCCGGGCGACGTCATCGTCTCCATCGACGGACAGCCGGTGTCCACATTCGCCGAGGCCACGGCTATCGTCCAGGCCGCACCCGGTGAGACGCTCGACATGATCGTGCTCCGTGACGGCGCGGAGACGGCGCTGACCATCACACCGATCGCCGCGGAACGGGCGATCACCGATGCCAGCGGCCGGCCTGTTCTCGACGACGCGGGAGAGCCCGTCGTCAAGGAGGTCGGCTATGTCGGCATGGGCGCGCAGATGGGCTACGTGCAGCAGCCGTTGACGGCAGGGCCCGAGATGGCCGCAGACAACGTCGCCAGAGTCGCTTCGCTCATCGTCACGCTCCCGGTACGGCTGTGGGACGTGGGGGTGTCTCTCGTGACCGGCGGTGAACGCGATCCGAACGGACCGCTGAGTGTGGTCGGCGTCGGGCGCCTCGCCGGAGAGGTCGCCGCGACCGACGCGCCGGTGCTCAACCGGTTCGCGGTCCTGCTCGGACTCCTGGGGTCGCTGAACATCGCCCTGTTCGTCTTCAACCTGATCCCGTTGCTTCCGCTCGACGGCGGTCATATCGTGGTCGCACTGTGGGACGGCATCAAACGCGCGTGGGCCAAGCTCTTCCGCCGGCCTCCTCCTGCGCCGGTGGATGCCACCAAGCTCGTGCCGCTGACCGTCGTCGTCGCGGTGCTGCTGATAGGGATGGGCGCTCTGCTCCTGGTCGCCGATCTCTTCAATCCGGTGAATCTTCTGGGCTGATGTCGAAAACGTCCTTGTCCGTTCGCTGTAGGGGTGAAACGGTTCTCAAGACGAAAGGACGAACCCCATGAAGTACGTCATCATGTTCACCTCCACTCCGGAGCACGACGCCGCCGTCGCACCGGAGGTCGCGCAGGATGTCTACGGACGCGTCTACCAGTGGTTCACCGACAACGCCGATGCGATCGAGGACAGCGGAGCCGAACTGCAACCCGTCGATTCGGCCACCACCGTGAGGCACGGGTCCCAGGGCGCGGTCGTCGTCGACGGCCCGTTCACCGAGGCCCGCGAGGCGGTGGGAGGCTTCAGCATCATCGATGTCGCTGACCTCGATGCCGCGATCGCGCTGGCGAGGACCTGGCCGATGCTGGAACTCGAAGGCACGTCGGTGGAGATCCGCCCGATCGTGACGGACTACACCCAGTTCGAGCAGTGAACGAGTCGGATGCCGTGTCGCCGGTCGCCGCGGCATCCGATCACGCCCTCGGGAGGGTGGTGCGAGCGGAGTCCGCACGGATCGTCGCTGCGCTCACGGCGTCGCTGGGCAACTTCGACCTCGCTGAGGAGTCGGTGGCCGAAGCGGTGGCCGAAGCCCTGGTCAGATGGCGCGAGACCGGCGTTCCTCCCAATCCTGGTGCCTGGCTCACCACCGCGGCTCGGCACAACGCCCTCGACCGGCTGCGGCGCGACAAGCGGTACCGCCAGAAGCTTGAGATCCTCGCGGAGACGTCGTCGGTGCCGGCCACCGAGATCGACGAGCGCCTGCCGCTGCTGTTCGGCTGCTGTCACCCCGCGCTGACGGATTCCGCGCAACTCGCCCTCACGCTGCGGGCGGTGTGCGGGCTCACCACCGAGCAGATAGCCAGGGCGACGGTGAGCACACCGACAGCCGTCGGCCAGCGCATCGTGCGGGCCAAGCGCAAGATCGGAGCGGCGGGGATCCCGCTCCGTGTGCCCGTGGGCGCGGAGCGTTCGTCGCGGCTCGACCTGGTCCTGACAGTGATCTCGGTGATGTACAACGAGGCCCATCTCGTTGACGGCGCAGGTGCGGCTGCGGATCGCGACGTCGCCGAGGATGCGCTGTGGCTGGCCGACGTGGTCGCGCGGGCCCTCCCCGGTGAGGCCGAGGCACTGGGGCTGCTGGCGCTGCTGAGATTCCACCACAGCAGGGAGACGGCACGGTCGCTCGGAGGCGACATCGTGCTCCTCGCGGACCAGGATCGCTCGCTGTGGGACGCGGAGCTGCAGGCCGACGCTCATAGCCTGCTCGTCCGCGCGGCGGCGCTGAAACGTCCGGGGCGCTGGCAGCTGCATGCGGCAATCGCGGCCTGCCACAGCGATGCGCGGGAGTTCGCTGACACCGACTGGGGGCAGATCGTCGTCCTCTACGACATGCTGCGCGAGTACGACGCCTCACCTGTGGTCCGCCTCAATCGCGCAGTCGCTCTGGGCGAGATCGGCGAGGTCGGGGCCGCACTCGCAGAGGTGGACCTGCTCAGGGGAGAGCTGGAGAGCTTCCACCTGTGGCACGCGGTTCGGGCCGATCTGCTGCGGCGTCTCGGTCGAGACGAAGAGATGACCATCGCTCTGCGTGAAGCACATGAGCGCACGAGGAACGATGCCGAGCGACGTCTGCTCCGCTCACGCGGGATCTTCGCACCCTGAGTCGAGCCCGTCCGCTCAGGCGAGGGCATCACCGACGAGTCGTTCGAGCGTGCGGATCCCGTCGCGCGACAGGATCGACTCGAGGTGTCCCTGGACCGAGGCGAAGTGCGCGCCGCGGAGTGCATAGACATCACCGGTTTCTTGGTCAGCGGACACCTCGGCCGCACCGACCGTGCTCGTTCCCGGCGAGACCCGTGCGGTGAAGGTGTTGTAGAAGCCGATCGAGGCGTCTTCTCCGAACACCGGAACGGACTTTTGCAGGCCCTGATGAGGGGCATCGAGAGGCGTCAACGCGATGCCCAGTCGGTCTGCGAGGATCTGGTGGCTGAGACACACCGCGAGCAACGGGGCTCCGGCATCGAGCCGGCGGGCCACCACCTCGCGCATCCGGGAGATACGCGAGTTCGAGGTGTCCCGAGGGTCGCCGGGGCCGGGACCGGCAACGACCAGGTCTGCGGCATCGAGCGCTGAGTTCTCGACCTCACTCCACGGTGCGATGGTCACGGCGAGACCGAGGTGGCGGAGCTGGTGGGCGAGCATCGTCGTGAACCGGTCCTCCGCATCCACGACGAGAGCGGTGTGTCCGGCGAACGGCCCGGTGAACTCCTCGCCCTGCGGGTTGAGCCAGAACTCCGCCAGGCGGGCATTGCGTGAAGACAGCAGTGCGGCGATCGCGGGGTCATCGGCGAGGGAGCGCGCCTCACCGGGAGCATCCGCGTCGCTGCGAGCCTCGGCCACTCTGTCGCGGTCGATCGCGCCGATGGCACCGAGCACTCCTGCGGCTTTTCCGTGTGTCTCCGACACCTCGCCCGACGGGTCGGAGTGCCGTACGAGCGTCGCGCCGACGGGAACGCTCAGCGTTCCGTCCTGGAGATAGACGGTGCGGATCAGGATGGGAGCATCCAGGTCATGGCCGCCGTGGGCGTTCGGAGTGAACAGTGCGGCGACTCCGGAATAGTAGCCACGGGGTTTGCGCTCGTGGCGACGGATCACGGCGCAGGCATTCTGCATCGGTGAGCCGGTGACCGTGGGGGCGAACATCGTCTCGCGCAGGATGTCGCGGGGATCGAGGGCGCTGCGGCCGCGGAGCATGTACTCGGTGTGCGTGAGCCGTGACATCTCCTTGAGATGCGGGCCGGTGATGCGGCCGCCGTCGGAGCAGACGGCGCTCATCATCTTGAGCTCCTCGTCTACGACCATGAACAGCTCCTCGGTCTCCTTGGTCGAGGCGAGGAAGTCGATCAGCGTCTCCTTCGTCGCCCCGCCTGCCGGATGACGGAAGGTTCCGGAGATCGGGTTCATCGTGACGACGCCCTCGCGGGCGACCACATGGGCCTCAGGACTCGCGCCCACGGCGATATGGCCGGGCGTGAAGACAGCGAAGGTCCAGTAGGCGCCGCGCTCGTGCGTCAGGAGGGCGCGGAACCAGGTGAGTGCCGCAATGCGGTCCTCGACGTCGATGTTCGCGGTGAAATCACGCCGGATGACGAAGTTCGCACCCTCGCCGCGCCCGATCTCGTCGGCGATGACCCTCTCGACGATGTCCGCGTACTCGGCGTCGGCGATGTCGAATCCATCGTCGTACAGGGGAACCGGCGTGCTCGGGAGCGCGGGGAGAAGCTCGGCGGTCGGGAGATGCAGGTGCTCGTCGACGATCACGCAGCGCAACGGCGCCCCGTCGTCCTGGGCGACGAAGCCGCGTTCGCGCACCTGGCGATAGGGCACCATGGCGAACACCTCGCGCGGGGTGCCGTCGACCGCGAGCGGGATGTCTGCGAGCAGGTCGACGTCGACGACATCGCCGCTGAGCAGCTCGACGGTGTCGGCGCCGTCGCGTGCGATCAGCACGAAAGATGCCGTGGGATCGGCGCTGAGCTCGGCGAGTCGTGAGAGGGTCATCGATGTCTCCTGTGCAGTGCTCCGGCTCGGCGCAACGAAAAGACCGCCCCGGAGGCGGTCTGGATTCGTGGGAACGCGAACACACCGCCTAGAAGGCGGGCCACCAGGTGAAGTTCGCGAGCATGGGGCCGAAACTACCACATCGCGAGTGCGGTCCTCGGCGCGATGACATCACCAGATGCTGCCGCCGGGCTCCTTCGTCTCGGTGTCGAGTGCATGATCCACGATGAGGCGCACGGCGCGCGCCAGTTGCTCGTCGGCGAGGTGTGGAGCACCCGCGGGCACCGTGGTGGTCGACCAGGGGAGGTGCACGAACCCGGCCACGGCATCCTGGCGGACCGCGCCCACAGCGGTGTACAGCACGTGATTGCACACGTAGGTCCCCGCGGAGAGCGAGAGCTGCGCCGGAAGACCCTCTGCGGTCAGAACCTGGAGCAGGCGCTTGACCGGAAGCGTCGAGAACCGAGCGGCGGGCCCGCCGGCCTCACTGGGAGCATCGAAAGGCTGGTCGCCGTCGTTGTCGGTTATACGTGCGTCGATCAGGTTCACGCCGATGCGCTCGATCGCGACCCGGGCGCTCCCGCCGGCGAGTCCTGTGGCGATGACGACATCGGGGGAATGCTCGGCGATCAGGGTGCGGAGCCGGTGCGCGGATGCCTCGAACGCGACCGGGAGGGTCGCTGCGACGAGCTCGTGCGCACCGTCGTAGCCGGCTGCGACAGCGGCCACCGCATCGGCCGACGGGTTGCGGTCGGCGCCGTCGAAGGGCTCGAAGCCGGTGAGAAGGACCACTGCCATGCATCCAGCGTAGGTGCGTCCGTCCAGCCCCCTTGCATCCTGGCGGCGTAGGCTTGGGGGGTGCCAGCAGTGAACCTCGGAATGCCGAAGATCCCCGAAGTCCTCGCCCCGCGCCGCAAGTCCCGGCAGATCAAGGTGGGCAAGGTGCTCGTGGGCGGCGACGCTCCCGTCAGCGTGCAGTCGATGACGACCACGAAGACGACCGACATCAACGGCACCCTGCAGCAGATCGCCGAGCTCACGGCTTCGGGCTGCGAGATCGTGCGCGTCGCGGTGCCGCATCAGGACGATGCCGATGCCCTCAAGATCATCGCGATGAAGAGCCAGATCCCGGTCATCGCCGACATCCACTTCCAGCCGCGCTACATCTACACGGCTATCGATGCCGGATGCGGGGCGGTTCGGGTGAACCCCGGCAACATCCGCGAGTTCGACGGCAACGTCGGCAAGATCGCCGAAGCGGCCAAGGCTGCAGGTGTCTCCCTGCGCATCGGTGTCAACGCCGGATCGCTCGATCGTCGCATCCTCACCAAGTACGGCAAGGCGACGGCCGAGGCGCTGGTGGAGAGCGCCGTCTGGGAGGCGTCGCTCTTCGAGGAGCACGACTTCCACGACTTCAAGATCTCCGTCAAGCACAACGACCCCATAGTGATGGTCAAGGCGTACCGTCAGCTCGCCGAGCGGGGCGATTGGCCGCTGCACCTCGGTGTGACCGAGGCCGGGCCCGCCTTCCAGGGCACGATCAAGAGCGCAACGGCCTTCGGCATCCTGCTCGGCGAGGGCATCGGCGATACGATCCGTGTCTCGTTGTCGGCGCCGCCCGCTGAAGAGGTCAAGGTCGGACACCAGATCCTGCAGTCGCTCAACCTGCGCGAGCGCAAGCTCGAGATCGTCTCGTGCCCGTCGTGCGGTCGTGCCCAGGTCGACGTCTACACGCTCGCGGAAGACGTCACCGAGGGCCTCAAGGACATGACCGTCCCGCTGCGCGTCGCCGTCATGGGATGCGTCGTGAACGGCCCCGGAGAGGCCCGCGAGGCCGACCTCGGAGTGGCCTCGGGCAACGGCAAGGGACAGATCTTCGTGAAGGGCGAGGTCATCAAGACCGTGCCCGAGGCGGAGATCGTCGCGACCCTGATCGAAGAGGCCAACCGGATCGCGGCCGAGATGGGGCCGGAGGCTCCACTCGGAACCGCCCAGGTCGTCACGGTCTGAACCGGGGGAGAACGAGATGTCCGAGATCGCGGTGCCCGTTCCCGTCCAGGCGATGGTCGACGCCATCAACGCCGCCGACACCGAAGCGTTCGTCGACGCATTCACGCCAGATGGCTTCGTCAGTGACTGGGGCGCGGTCAAGGCTGGTCCTGACGGTGTGCGCGGATGGGCGGGCAGCGACGCGATCGGCGCGGGCGCACAGATGACCGTGCTTTCGGCTGCGACCGACGGAGACACCACGCGCATCCGCTTCGGATGGTCGAGTCGGGTCTTCAACGGCGAGTCCGACGGCATCTTCGTCGTCGAGGGCGACAAGCTCGCCAGCTTCACCATCCCGC
>JBOGEI010000163.1:0-8727 GCA_050701935.1 Microbacterium sp. | reverse complement strand
ACGCGGTGTTCGGCGGTGCCGTGATCGTCGCGGCGCTGCTGTTCGCACTCGTCAACAAGGACTGGTCGTCGAAGGATGCCGCCGTCGATGCGTTCCGCTGGGGCGCGTTCTTCAAGGGCTTCTGGATCGACCCGCGCCGCCACCCCGACTTCGCGTGGGCGTTCGGCGCACGGTTCCTGCTGATCCTCGGCTACTTCGTCGTCAGCGCCTACCAGCTGTACATGCTCACGGACTACATCGGCCTGCCGCTGGCGGATGCGCAGGGCGCGGTCGTGACGCTGACGCTCGTCGCGTTCATCCCGACCCTCATCGCGATCGCGCTCTCCGGGTGGTGGAGCGACAAGGTCGGACGCCGCAAGGTGTTCATCTACGCGGCATCCGCAGTGATGGTCGCGGGTCTGGCGATGCCGCTGCTGCAGCCGAACATGACGGGCATGATCCTGATGAGCATCATCAACGGCGTGGGATTCGGCCTGTACATGTCGGTGGATGCCGCGCTCATGACCGAGGTGCTGCCGAACGACGGGGTCTCGGCGGGCAAGGATCTCGGCATCCTCAACGTCGCGACCAACGTGCCGCAGGCTCTGAGCCCCGCGATCGGCGGTGTCATCATCACGGCCCTCGGCGGCTACGCGATGCTGTTCGTCTTCGCGATCGTGTTCGTGATCCTCGCCGCCGTCGCGACCGCGCCGATCAAGGGAGTGCGCTGATGACCAGGAACGAGCAGGAGAATGCTGTGATGACCGATACCGATTTCGAGACGACCGCCGACTTCGTCGAGGTGTCCACCGCCGCCGGCCTGGTGCGCGGACGCTGGCGCCCGACCACGGGTGGGCGGGGGAATCCACGGTCGGCGGCCTTCCTCGGCATCCCGTTCGCAGAGGCGCCGATCGGTGCGCTGCGCTTTCAGGCGCCGGTCCCGAAAGCACCGTGGGAGGGTGTGCGCGATGCGCTCGAGTTCGCGGCAACCGCACAGCGCGGCGATCCCGGTGTGACGCTCATCCCCGAGCCGAGCATCGAGGGCGACTCCACGCTCAATGTGAACGTGTTCACGCCGAACCCGAGCCGCGCAGAGCAGGGCGCCGGTCTTCCGGTGCTCGTCTGGATCCACGGCGGCGGATACTTCGCCGGCTCGCCCGCGAGCCCCTGGTACGACGGTCGCAACTTCAACCGGGACGGCGTCGTGACCGTGTCGCTCTCGTACCGTCTGGGTTTCGACGGCTTCGGCTGGATCGAGGATGCTCCGTCGAACCGCGGCGTGCGCGACTGGCTGCTCGCGCTCGAATGGGTGCAGCAGAACATCGCCGAGTTCGGCGGGGATCCGTCGCGCGTCACGATCGCCGGACAGTCCGCCGGTGGAGGAGCCGTGCTGACACTGCTCGGCATGCAGAAGGCGCAGCACCTGTTCCAGGGTGTGTACGCGATCTCCGGCGCGCTCGCCGATGTCGCTCCGGCTCGCGCCGAGGCCTTCGGGCGTGGACTCGCCGCGGCGGCCGGGGTCGCGCCCACCGTCGCCGGGTTCTCGACGCTGTCCGAGGAGCGCATCCTCGAACTGCAGAAGAAGGCGACCGAGCTCGGGCCCGATTCGCTCGGGAGTGTGGTCGAAGACGGCCTTCCGCTCGGGCCGGCCGTCGACGGCGATCTGCTGCCGCGTCCGACGCGCGAGGCTCTCCGGGCGGGTGTCGGTGCCGACAAGCCGCTCGTGCTCGGTGCGACGGACGACGAGTTCACGATGGTCTTCGCGGGTTCCGAGAAGAAGCTGCGCTGGGTGCCGAGGTCGCTGCTGTTGAACAGACTCGGGCTGCCGAAGAGCGTACGGCGGGAGTACCTTGCCGCCAATTCCGACATCACCGGGCTCGGCAACGCCCGGGTGGGCGGTCGGCTGCTGACCGACCGGATGTTCCGGTCGGCGCTGCTGAAGATCGTCGCCGACCGTGGTGACGCCCCCACCTGGCTGTACCGGTTCTCGTGGCCGTCCGGGCACTTCGGCTTCGCCGAGCACTGCCTCGACGTGCCCTTCTTCTTCGACTGCCTCGACGGCCCCGCGATGGAGCCTCTCGCCGGTCCGAACCCGCCGCAGGAACTGGCCGACGAGGTGCACGGCGCCGCTGTCGCGTTCATCTCCGCCGGCGACCCCGGCTGGCCGCGCCACCAGGGTTCGAAGGGCATCGCGCGGGTCTACGACGTGCCGACGCGTGACGTGGCCGACGCCTACGCCTCCGTGCGTCCGCTGCTGGGAACGTCGTCGTGACCACGGCCGTCGCGGTCGGGGATGCCACCCGACCGGCAGCGGTGCCGCGCCCTCGGTGGATGCTGTGGACCGCGCTCGGACTGCTCGCCGTCTTCGTGGCTCTCGCGATCGGTGTGCTCGCAGCGCCGGATGCGCCGTGGTCGCAGGGGCTCGACGACCTTTGGCGCGGCACCGTCGGTGTCGGGCCCGAGTCGTGGCTTCCCGGGTTCGCGCTGGCGCAGATGTTCCAGCACCTCGGTCAGCTGCCCGGCGCCGTGCTGATGATGCTCCTGCTCCCACTCGTGCTGGTGCTGATCGGACGCTGGCGTTCGGCGCTGTTCGTGATCGCCGTGCAGCTCGCCGGCCCCGGGCTCCTCTCGCAGCTCACGAAGAACCTCGTCGACAGGCCGCGTCCGGCCGAAGACGCGGCAGGCGGGCTCTTCGGTCCGCTCGTGCAGGTCGACCACGGTTCGTTCCCGTCAGGGCATTCGGTGAGCATGGCGGCGATCATCATCACGGTGCTCGCGCTCATCCCGGCATCCGCGGTCTGGGTGCGTCGGGTCTGGATCGTGCTCGGAGTGCTCCTGGCCGTCGGCATGGTGTGGCAGCGCACGCTCATCAACGCGCACTGGTTCACCGACACGTGCGCCGGACTCATCGGCGGTGCCGCGGTCGCCGTGCTGCTGTGGTGGGCGTTCCTGCCCTGGCTGCGGCGCGATCAGGAGCGCCGCGTGTGGTTCCTGCGGGCGGGTGAGCGTCAGGCCACGTAGATCTTGCGGAGCGTCTCGGTGACAGTCCAGGTGGTGCGCATGCCTTCGGCGAGGCGCACCACCGAGCCGGGACCCACCTCGAGGTCGGGCAGCCCCGACGAGGCGAACGCGATCGTGGCGCGGCCCGACAGCACGACGAACACCTCGTCGGCCTCGGTGTCTGTCGCGGCGCCGGGGGTCATCTCCCAGATGCCGACCTCGATCCCGCCGAGCGTCGTCAGCTCCTGCACCGCGGTCGTCGGCGAACCGGCGAGCACCTCTTCGGCGGGCAGCGGCTCGTGCGCGAGGGCGAGTGCGCCGGCATCCACTCCCGCCCCGGCAGCGAGAGCGTTCACGAGTCGAAGCCCATTCCGACGGCATCGAGCGCCTTGAGGAAGAGGTTGCGCTTGCCCTCGTTGTGGTCGGCCTGATTCATCGCGGCCCGTACCAGGTTGACGCCGATCGACGCGGCGGGCTCCGGCGGGAACGGGATGGGCTTCTCGCGCACCATCCGCAGCTCGGTGCGCTCGGTCGAATCCCCCGACAGCTTGTCGAGCATGACGTCGGCCGCGAAGCGAGCAGCTCCCACGCCGAGCCCGGTGAATCCGGTCGCGTAGGCCACGCGTCCCTTGCGGGCCGTGCCGAAGAACGCGCAGAAGCGGCTCGACGAGTCGATCGCCCCGGCCCAGCGGTGCGTGAAGCGCAGGCCCTCCAGCTGCGGGAACGTCGTGAAGAAGTGCGAGGCGAGCTTGCGGTGGCTCTCGATGCGGTCCTCGTACTCGGCGCGCACCTTGCCGCCGAAGTGGTAGACCGCGTCGTAGCCGCCGAACAGGATGCGGTTGTCGCCCGTGAGCCGGTAATAGTGGAACTGGTTCGCGCTGTCGGCGAGGCCCTGGCGGTTCGACCAGCCGATCGAGGCCAACTGCTCGGTCGTGAGCGGCTCGGTCATGAGCACGTAGTCGTACACGGGCACCGTCATCAGACGATTGCGCTTGAGGAGCGAGGGGAACACGTTCGTGCCGAGGGCCACGGCATCTGCGACCACGCGTCCGTTCGGGGTGACCAGGGTGATCGGGCCGGACCCGTCGCCCTCGATGGCGCGCACCAGGCTGTGCTCGTAGATCTCGACGCCGAGGTCGGCGGCCACGCGCGCCAGCTCCAGGCCGAGCTTGGCCGGATGCACCATGGCGCAGCCGTCTCGGTCCCAGTCTCCGGCGAGGAAGGTCTTGGAGTGCACCTCGGCCTGCACGGCTTCGCGGTCGAGGAAGCCCGGCTCGTCGCGGAACCATTCGACCTGGTGCGGCTCGACGGCGACGGCCAACTGCCCCGTGCGCTCGAACTCCGCATCCATGCCGTAGCGCTCGACCGTCTCGCCGATGCCGTCGAGGTTCGCGTGTCCCAGCTCTTCGAGCCGGTCGATCTCCTCCGGCCACCGGTTCACGCCGTTCTCGTGGCCGTGCGTGAGGCTCGACTCGCAGAAGCCGCCGTTGCGACCGGAAGCGGCCCAGGCGATGCGCGAGGCCTCGATCAGGACGACGCGTCGCTCGGGGTCGCGTTCCTTCGCCCGCACCGCCGTCCACAGCCCGGCGTATCCGCCGCCGACGACGGCGAGGTCGGCGCGGACCGTGCCGTTGAGGCGAGGATGCGTCGGCCGATCGACATCGTCGAGCCAGAACACCCGCAGTGCGGTGTCGCGAAGGGAGTCGTCGATGACGGACGGCGACGGCTGCTGGCGTTCGAAGACGGTGGTGCCCATTGTTCTCTCCGTTGTGTACGGGGCGCGCCTCAGCGCGTGCCCCAGTTGTAGAGGTCTTTGTAGAGGCCTGCGTAGAGCATGCTCTCGGTGTGCGCGACCCCGGGGATCGTGCGGATGCGGGTCGCGATGAGGTCGATCAGGTGCTCATCGTTCTCGCACACGGCCTCGACGAGGATGTCGAAGGTGCCGAGCGTGACCACGACGTAGGCCAGCTCGGGGATCGTGGTGAGCTCTTCTGCGATCGCGCGCGGATCCCCCGAGACCCGGATGCCGATCATCGACATGCGGTGGAAGCCGAGCTGCATCGGATCGGTGACCGCGACGATCTGGATGATGCCGGCCTCGGTCATCCGCTGCACGCGCTGGCGGGCCGCGGCTTCGCTGAGCCCGACCTCCCGGGCGATCTCGGCATAGGGGCGGCGGCCGTCCTCCTGCAGCAGCTCGACGATGCGCTTCGAGATGTCATCAAGGACAGGCTGGGAAGACTTCGTGCTCATGTGTCGATATTGTCAGCCAGTCTTTGGTTCTGCAACCGATTCCGTTGTTTCATATTGCTCGATCTTCAGATTCCGTACCGATCCCGCTACGATGACGCCATGCCCAGTCATCTTCTGAAGGATTCAGCGCCGTTGCAGAACTTCATCGGCGGACGCTATGTACCCGTGGGCGGTGCCGCTCGGATGCCGCTCATCGACCCGGTCACCGAAGACACCTACGGTGAGCTGCCGCTGTCCGACGTCAGCGATGTGGATGCGGCCTACGCTGCAGCGTCCGCCGCCTTCCGATTCTGGCGCGACGTCACGCCCGCTGATCGGCAGCTGGCGCTGTTCCGCATCGCCGACGAGATGCTGGCGCGGGCGGAGGAGTTCGCCGACCTCGAATCACAGGACACGGGCAAGCCCCGCGCCAGCCTCGTCGCCGACGAGATCATGCAGTCGATCGACCAGCTGCGCTTCTTCGCCGGCGCCGCTCGCAGTCTCGAGGGCAGGGCCGCGGGGGAGTACCTCGCCGGGCACACCTCCTTCGTGCGTCGCGAACCCGTCGGCGTCATCGGCCAGGTGACGCCGTGGAACTACCCGCTGAACATGGCGGTGTGGAAGATCGCTCCCGCGCTCGCGGCAGGGAACACGGTCGTGTTGAAGCCCGCGGAGTCGACGCCGCTCACCACCCTGCTGCTGGCGGAGATCGTCGCACTGCACACGCCGGCGGGCACGCTCAACGTCGTGCTCGGCGACCGCGACACGGGCGTCGCGCTCGTGGAGCACCCCACTCCGCAGATGGTCGCGATCACCGGCTCCGTGCGGGCAGGCATGGCCGTGGCACGTTCTGCGGCGAACGACGTCAAGCGCGTGCACCTGGAGCTGGGCGGCAAGGCTCCGGCGATCGTTTTCGCCGACGCATCGATCGAGAGGGCCGTCGACGGCATCGTCAACGGGGCCTTCTTCAACGGCGGGCAGGACTGCACCGCCGCCACCAGGGTGCTCGTGCACGCCTCGCGGCACGATGAGCTCGTCGCCGCGCTGGTCGCCAGGGCGCGGACGCACGCGCGCACGGGAGCCCCGCACGAAGAGGGAGTCCTGTACGGCCCGCTGAGCAGCGCGGCGCAGCTCGCGCAGGTGCAGGGATTCATCGACCGCCTGCCTGCGCACGCGAAGATCGAGACCGGCGGACACCGCCAGGGCGACGTCGGCTATTTCTGGGAGGCCACGATCGTCTCCGGCGTGCACCAGGACGATGAGATCGTGCAGGGCGAGATCTTCGGGCCGGTGCTCACGGTGCAGGCATTCACGGAGGATGACGAAGCACTGGAGATGGCCAACGACGTGCCGTACGCGCTCGCGGCATCGGTGTGGACCACCGATCACGCGCGGGCGATGCGATTCTCGCGCGACCTCGACTTCGGCTGCGTGTGGATCAACACGCACATCCCGTTCGTCTCGGACATGCCGCATGGCGGATTCAAGCACTCCGGCTATGGCAAAGACCTCTCGCAGTACGGCTTCGATGACTACACGCGCATCAAGCACGTGATGACCGCGCTCGACTGAGGCGGGCCCGGCGGTCGATGCGGGCTACTATCGTGAACCGACAAACTCTGGGGGGTTCACATGTCGACGCCTACTTACTTCCGCCATGGACTGCGACGGATGTCGGGTCGTGATGCGACCGAGTCGCATCGCGCGGCCACTCCGCTCGAGCTGCTGTTCGACCTGACGTTCGTCGCCGCGTTCGGGGTCGCAGGCAATCAGCTCGCGTCGGCGATCGCACACAGCGACTTCGCCGCAGGCATCGGCGGTTTCTGCTTCGCCATGGTCGCGATCGTGTGGGCGTGGATCAACTATTCGTGGTTCGCGTCGGCGTTCGACACGGATGACTGGCTGTTCCGCGTGCTCACGATGGTGCAGATGGCGGGAGTGGTCGTGCTGGCGATCGGCCTTCCGCAGATGTTCGCGTCGCTCGAGCGGGGACAGCCGGTCGAGAACGAGATCATGGTCGCCGGGTACGTGGTGATGAGGGTGGCCGTCATCGCACAGTGGCTGCGCGCTGCGCACGGGAGCCCGCAGTACCTGGCCGCGGCCAAGACCTATGCGCTGATCATCGGGATCGCCCAGGTGGGCTGGGTCATCCTGCTCTTCCTCCCGCTCGACCCGTTCGGCCTCCTGATCGGGGCACTGGTCGTGCTGGTGATCGACTGGTCGAGCCCGATCGTCGCCGAGTCGAAGGGGCTTCGCCACGGTGGTGCCACCCCCTGGCATCCGCACCACATCGCCGAGCGGTACTCGCTGCTGGCGATCATCGCGCTCGGGGAGACCGTGTTCGGCACGCTGGCTGCGGCGCAGGCGGTGACCGATGCGGAGGGCTGGTCGTTCTCGTCGATCATGGTGATCGGGCTCGGGATCATCATGGCTTTCGCGCTGTGGTGGGTGTACTTCATGGTTCCGAGTGCGCCGATCCTCGCGGTGCGCCGTTCCAAGGCGCTCGTGTGGGGATACGGGCACATCGTGCTCTTCGCTGCGATCGCGGCGGTCGGTGCGGGCCTGCACGTCATCGGATATGTGTACGACGAGCACTATCACGTGAGCACTCTCACGGCGATCTCGTCGATCGCGGTCCCGGTGCTGGTCTTCATGGTCACGCTCTACCTGCTGCATGCCTGGCTGGTGTCCGAGTTCCCCAAGAACTCGCCCCTGCAGATCACCGTTCTCGCACTGCCGGTGCTCGCGATCGTGCTGGCGGCAGTCGGGCTTCCGCTCTGGCTGTGCCTGCTCGTCATCGTGATCTCGCCGATCACGATCGTGTTGTCGTTCGAGCTCGGCGCGTGGCGCGCGCTCGATGCCCAGCTCGACCGGGCGGTGAGTGCCGGGCGCGCGATGGCCGGTTGACGGAAAGTCGAGCGCGAAGCCGAGCAGTCAGGCCGGCGGCAGCAGCTTCACCCGGCGGTGCTCGCGCAGAGTGAGCTGCGGACGCTCCTCGATCTTGATCGCGCCGTCTTCGACCCAGCCGTGGCGGGCGTAGAAGGAGTCGGCGCGCTCGTTCCCGTCGAGCACCCAGAGGTAGGCGCGGTCGTGGCCGGCCTCGGCGATGCGCTCCTCGGCCGCCTCGAGCAGCGCGTGGCCGGCGCCTGTCGACCAGACGGAGGGGTCGGCGTAGATCCCGTAGACCTCACCGTCGGCGAGACCGTCGGGGTCTCGGCCCGAGCCGAGCGATGCCCAGCCCACGACGCGGCCGTCGCGCACGGCGACGAGTGTCCCGAGACTGGTCGGCAGCGGTTCGGCGACGTTGCGCCGCCAGCCTTCGGCTCGCTCGTCGATGGAGAGGCCGTCGAGCACGGACTGGTCGATGAGGCCACGGTAGGCGACCTGCCCGGAGCGGACGTGCACGCCGGCGATGTCTTCGGCGTCTTCGGTGCGGGCGGCGCGGATCACCAGCGGGCTCATCCACCCACCCTACGGGGATGGCAGCGCCGAGCGGCGGCCGTGCGGTTCGACGGT
>JBOGEI010000162.1:0-8804 GCA_050701935.1 Microbacterium sp. | reverse complement strand
TTACCCACCAACGCACCGCCCAGAAACAACGACGGGAATGCTCCCGCCGCGTCGTACTGATCGCCCAGCCCCTCGAACCGACGCTTCTCCCACCCCGCCACCAGCCAGTCCGCCATGGTGCCGATCCGCTCATCGGCGGCGACCAGCCCGTCGACACGCGCCTGGACGGCGTTCGCCGCCGCGGCGTCGGTGAGTGCGAGCGCTTCCGCCTGCGCTCGCAGCTCGACCACCTCGAAGGCATCGGCCATGACCAGCGTTCCCGTGCAGGCGTTCTCGATCTCGGCACCGAGTTCGCCGACGCGGACGCCGCTGCGCTGCAGCGCGCCGACGTCGACCTGCGAACCGGCCTGCCCGGATGACCAGATGAGCGCCTGCGCACGGCCGACTGCGGCGCGCGCCTGGTCGTACTGCGACGCCACCGACCTCATCCGTGCACCGAGGTCGCGCAGCTGACCCGTGTCCACAGCGATCGCACCACCGTGGTCGATGCTCAACCCGCCGTCACCCGCCGATGCTCTCCCGCCTGCGATCAGGCTCATTCCGCCGCCTCGTCGCCGAGCTCCCATTCGCGCACCTTGAGGTGTCCGATCTCGACGCCGGTGTCGTCGCGCAACCGTTCGAGCAGCGCATTCAGGGCACGGAATCCCTCGGATCGCCAGTCCGAGCGATCGGCGAGCGAGACCAGGTTCGCTCCCGCCTGTTCCAGCATGGAGATCGCCGCTCCGATCTCCTGCGACGCGAGGAGCCGATCTCCGGATTGTGCGGAGCCGGCGTTCAACATGTTGGTGAACGAGTACATGGCCCCAACTTCCGGGATCGCAGGCATCTCACCCGGCACGAATCCCGCTACCGGTGGAGAGAGCGACGCCCGATCGTGGTGTGCAGAGGATCGCTCGGGGCGGGCCGCGCTGTGCAGGATGCCCGAGGCCGGGCAGAATGTATCTGTGACATCCCCGGATCCCTTCCGCGTGATCTTCGTCTGCACGGGGAACATCTGCCGCTCTCCCATGGCCGAGGTCGTCTTCCGCGACCTCGCGGAACGCCAGGGGCTCGGCTCGCGCATCGTCTCGCGCAGCGCCGGAACCGGCGACTGGCATCTCGGTGAGCGCGCTGACCATCGCACGATCGATTCACTGGCCCGTCACGGCTTCGACGGCTCCCAGCACCGAGCCAAGCAGTTCACCGCGGCAGCCTTCGCCGACAACGATCTCGTCGTGGCCCTCGACCGCACGCACGAACGAATTCTGCGGGAATGGGCGCACGACGAAGATGAGGAAGGCAAGGTCACGCTTCTGCTCGCGTTCGACCCGAATGCGACGACTCACGACGTGCCCGATCCCTACTACGCAGGCGCGGAGATGTTCGATTCCGTGCTCGGTATGATTGAGGCGGCGACTCGGGGCCTGTTCCGCCAGCTCGAACCCGCTCTTCGCCTGCCCCGCACGCCCCGCATCTGAGGGGCCCGATCAGGAGGAACTCCCCTGACTTTTCAGCCCTCGCTCCCGCCGCAGCCCCTGAGCCCCCTCGACGGCCGCTACCGCGGCGCTGTCACCGGCCTCGCCGACTTCCTTTCCGAGGCGGGCCTGAACCGGGCACGCGTCGAGGTCGAGGTCGAGTGGCTGATCGCGCTCACCGACCGCTCGCTGTTCGAGACCTCCCCGCTGTCAGATGCCGACAAGGAGCGCCTTCGTGCGCTCTACCGCGACTTCGGCCAGGCCGAGATCGACTGGCTCGCCGAGAAGGAAGCCGTCACCCAGCACGACGTGAAAGCGATCGAGTACCTCGTGCGCGACCGGCTCTCGACCCTGGGCCTCGACTCGATCGCCGAGCTCACGCACTTCGCAGCGACCAGCGAGGACATCAACTCCGCCTCGTACGCCCTCACCGTGAAGCGCGCGGTCGAAGAGGTGTGGCTCCCCGCCTTCGACACAGTGATCGCGAAGCTCCGCGAGCTCGCCGTCGAGCATGCCGACGCCCCGATGCTCTCGCGCACGCACGGCCAGCCGGCCACTCCGTCGACGATGGGCAAGGAGATCGCCGTCTTCGCGTGGCGCCTCGAGCGCGTGCGCGGCCAGATCGCAGCCTCCGACTACCTGGCGAAGTTCTCCGGCGCGACCGGCACCTGGTCGGCGCACCTCGCGGCCGACCCCGACGCCGACTGGCCGACCATCGCCCGCGAGTACGTCGAGGGCCTGGGGCTCGGCTTCAACGTGCTCACCACCCAGATCGAGTCGCACGACTGGCAGGTCGAGCTCTACGACCGCGTGCGTCACGCCGGCGGCATCCTGCACAACCTCGCCACCGACATCTGGACCTACATCTCGCTCGGCTACTTCGCGCAGATCCCGGTCGCCGGAGCCACCGGGTCGTCGACGATGCCGCACAAGATCAACCCGATCCGCTTCGAGAACGCCGAGGCGAACCTCGAGATCTCGGGCGCTCTGCTCGCATCGCTCGGCCAGACGCTCGTCACCAGCCGCCTGCAGCGCGACCTCACCGACTCGACCACGCAGCGCAACATCGGCGTCGCGTTCGGGCACTCGCTGCTCGCGCTCGACAACCTGCGTCGCGGCCTGAATGCGATCTCGCTCTCGCGCGACGTGCTGCTCGCCGACCTCGACGTGAACTGGGAGGTACTGGCCGAGGCCATCCAGACCGTCATCCGCGCCGAGGTCGTGGCCGGACGCTCCACGATCACCGACCCGTACGCACTCCTCAAGGAGCTCACGCGCGGTCACCGGGTGGGCGCCGCAGACCTCGCCGAGTTCGTGCAGGGTCTCGAGATCGGCGACGCCGCCAAGCAGCGCCTGCTCGCGCTGACCCCGGCGACCTACACCGGCATCGCCGACCGCCTCGCGCGCTGAGCTCGGTCGGCGTGCGGCGCCACGGCCGCGCCGACTAGGGAGCCGACTCGCCGGAGTGCTCCTCGACCCTGTCCTTCGGCATGAAGGCTGCGGCGATCAGGGTGAGCACTGCGGTGACGGCGACCGCCACGAACACCCACACCGAGGCGTGGATGATCGTGCCGGGATCGTCGGGGCCGACGCCCTGCGCGATCACGGCGTTGGAGATCGCCCCGAACACGGCCACGCCCACGGCGCTCCCGGCTGAGCGCGCGAACGCGTTCATGCCCGTGACCGCTCCGCGCTCGCCCCATCCGACCGAGGCTTGAGCGGCGATCAGCGTCGGCGCTGCACTCCAGCCGAGTCCGAAACCGAGCACGAACGCGATGCCGGCGATCACGAACGGGTTCGGCCATGAAGCCACCGACGCCAGCGTGATGGCCGCGACCGTCGTGATGCTCATGCCGATCAGCGTGGTGCGGCGGAAGCCGATCCGCAGGTAGAGGCGCCCCGCGTTCGCGGCGGCGAGCGGCCAACCGAGGGTCAGCGCGGCGACGGCGAGTCCGGAGAGCAGCGGAGCGATGCCCGTGGATCCCTCGAGGTAGGCGGGAGCGAAGCTGGTGACGCCGAGCATCAGCGCACCGATGCCGAGCGACACGATCGTGGTGGTGAGGATGAGCGGGCGAGCCGCGAGACGCAGGTCGACGATCGGCTCGGCGACGCGGCGCTCGACGAATCCGAAGGCCAGCAGCGCGATCACTCCCACGCCGAAGCAGAGGGCGCTCTGCACGGACAGCCACGCCCAGGCGTTCCCGCCCTCGAGCATGCCGAGGATGAGCGCGGTCAGCCCGATCGTGAGCAGCACCGCTCCCCCGTAGTCGATGCTGTGCTTCTGGGTCTGCTTCTGCTCCTTGTAGTTGCGCAGCAGCATCCATCCGGCGATCAGGCAGAGCGGGATGTTGATCCAGAAGATCCAGCGCCAGGCGTCGAGCTGGGCGAAGATGCCCCCGAGCGCGGGACCGACGACCGATGAGATCGCCCAGACGCTCGCGACGTAGCCCTGCACCTTGGCGCGTTCGGCGACCGTGTAGATGTCACCCACGATCGTCATCGACATGGGGGCGACGGCACCGGCGCCGATGCCCTGGATAATGCGGAACACGATCAGCGCGGGCATGCTCCACGCGAACCCGCAGAGGATCGATCCGAGCAGGAACAGGGCGATGCCGAGCAGGATGATCGGCTTGCGTCCGACGGTGTCCGCGAAGCGGGAGTAGATCGGCACGCTCACGGCCTGGGCCAGGAGGTAGACCGAGAACAGCCAAGGGAACTGCTGGTAGCTGCCGAGGTCACGGACGATGCTGGGCACCGCGGTCGCCAGGATCGTCGCGTCGATCGCGATCAGGCCGGTGGCGAGCATGAGCGCGCCGAGGATGGGTCCCCGCTCCGACCGGAGTCCGATGGAGGCGCGGTCGACGGAGGCAGTCACTACAGGGACAAGCCGATCCGTCGCAGCGGTATTCCGGATCCGCGGATGACCGACGGTGCCGACGCCGAAGACGTCGGCACCGTCAGGCTCAATGCGCCGGGCCGAGATCGCGCATGGGCTTGCCGTTCTTCGGATTGCCGGGCTTCACCTTGCGGCGTTGTCCGTTCACGACCACGATCACGTTGCTCATGTTCGGCGCCCGGTCCGCGACGATGTCGTAGGCGACGACCTTCCCGTCGCGCCACGTGCAGTCGACGCGGTAGCCGCCCCGCGCGCGGAGCCCCGCGAACGATCCGCTCGCCGCCCAGTCAGCGGGCACGGCGGGCAGCAGTCGGATGACCTCGCCATGACTCTGGACGAGCATCTCGGCGATCGCGCCGACGATCCCGTAGTTGCCGTCGAGCTGGAACGGCGGATGGTTCGCCCAGAGGTTCTGCAGGATGTTGTACGTGAGCAGCCCGCGCACCATGATCCCCGCGCGTTCGGCATCGCCCAGACGTGCGAACAGGCCCGCACGCCACGGCCAGGTCCACGAGCGACGGCTGTCGCCCGACACCGTGGTCGCGGTGAACGGCACCCCCTCCTTCTCTCCACAGCGTGCCTTCAACGAGACCAGTGCCGCCGCGGAGAGCTCAGGGGTGTCGGGGGTGATCTGGCGCCCCGGATACACGGCGAACAGGTGCGAGGTGTGGCGGTGGATGTCGTTCGGGTCGTCGCGGTCGGTCTGCCACTCCTGGAGCTGGCCCCAGCTGCCGATCTTGTTCGGAGCCAGCCGTGCCTGCATGTCGGCGACCGTCTTCTGGTACTTCTTGTCGACGCCGAGGGCCTTCGCGCACTCGAGGTAGTTCTGGAAGAGGTCCCAGATGATCTGCTGATCGTGCATCACGCCGTCTTCGCGAGGACCGTGCTCGGGCGACCAGCCCATCGGCGCGACGAGCGTGCCGTCGGGAAGCTCCTTGAGCTGGTCCTCCCAGAACTGGCAGATCTCCTTGATCAGCGGGTAGGCGAGATCGCGCAGGTACTTCTTGTCCTGCGTGAACGCCCAGTGCTCGTAGAGATGCTGGGCGTACCAGGCGCTGGCGATCGTGTTCCACTCCCACGCATTGCCGCCGAAGATGCTCTGCGAGGTGCGGGCCGTCCACCCGCGCACGTCTGCGCCGAACGCATTGCGCGTGGCGACCCTGCTGGGCACGGCCACCTCGCGGATGAAGGTCGCGAGAGCCTCGTGCGACTCGGGGAGGTCGGCGGTCTCCGCTCCCCAGTAGTTCATCTGCACGTTGATGTTCGTGTGATAGTCGCTGGCCCACGCCGGCTGGTTGCTGTTGTTCCACAGCCCCTGCAGGTTGGCGGGCAGGCCACCGGGCTTCGAGGAGCTGAGAAGCAGGTAGCGGCCGTAGGCGTAGAGCGTCTGCTCGAGCGTCGGGTCGGCCTCGCCCTTGCCGTAGCGGAGCAGTCGGCGGTCGGTGGGCATCGCCATCACGGCTCCGTCGGTGACGCCCCATTCGACCTTGGCGCGCTGCATCAGTTCGGTGACCTGGGCGGTGTGCGCGGAGCGGAGCTTCTTCCAGGGTCGGGAGGCCGCGGCGTTCAGCGCCTTCTCGATCGCGGGCTGCGGCGCCGCGCCGCGCCAGCCGTGCGCGGCGCTCAGCCGAAAGTCGGTACGGGCATCGAGGAGCAGCGTTATCGTCGCTGCCCCCGAGACGCGCAGCCCTCCTTCGGCGGCGACCACCTGACCGTCGGTCTCCGCGATGCGGACGACGGCTGCGTGTGTGAGGTTGTTGGCCATCGTGCCGGAGAAGCTCAGCCGCCGTCCGCCCGCATCCGCCGTGGTCGCGACGCCCTCCTGCTTCGAGGCCATGGTGATGAGCGCACTCAGCGCGCCTGGCCGATCGGCGGTGAGTCGCACGGCGATGACGTCGGCATCCCGGCTCGCGAAGGCCTCGCGCAGCACCGTGCCCTGCGCTGTCGCGAAGTGCGTCGAGTGGGTGCCGTCGGCGATGTCGAGCGCCCGCCGGTAGTCGACGACCGCCTTGGCTCCCGCCGTGCTGAACCCGTTCCCGGTGAACGCGATGCCTCCGAGCCGGATCGCGCCCGGTGCCGAGAAGGCGATGCGGTACATCGCGTAGGCGGTGGAGTTCGCGAACGAGAACACGCGACCGATGCCACGTTCGGGGAAGAGCTCGCCGGCGCGGGTGTCGAGCGTGTTCCAGGCCAGTCCGTCGTCCGAACCCGAGATGACCCAGTCGCGGGGGTCCTGCTCCGGCGCATCGGGCGCGCTCGTGAGCACATAGCCGTTCAGCGCGAGTTTCGCACCGAGCTCGACCTGCCACACCGCCCCTGACCCGGTCGACGGAACAGCCCAGACGGTCGAGGGATCGGCATCTATGCTGCCCACGAGGGAGTCGGCGTGGCCGGTGGGCGACGACACGTAGACCGCGCTCCCCTGCGCCAGGTCGACACCGCCGAGGGCGATCTCGCCCACCTGGAAGTGGCTGACACCCGCCTTCGGGGAGAACACGAGCCGGTAGTGCGCGTAGGCCGTCGTGTTGGCGAAGGTGAAGGTCTTCGTCTGGAGACGCTGCGGGAACGGCGCCTCGGCACGCGAGTCGAGCGCGACCCAGGTCGCCCCGTCGGCCGACCCCTCCACCCGCCAGTCCTGCGGATCCCGGGCGGGCACGTCGTTCGCGCTCGTGAGCGCGTAAGAGGCCACGGCGATCGGCTCGGCCAGATCGGCCTGCCAGATGACCTCGGCGGGCGGTGCGATCAGGCACCACTTGGTCGCCGGGTTCCCGTCGTATGTCTTCTCGACGCTCTCGCCCCCCGACACCTCGTAGGGGCCACCGGGGGATGTGACCTTGGTGCGCGCGCCGAACGCCACGGTGACCTCACCGAAGTCGCGGAACGAGCCGAACCCGGTGACACTGGTGTCGTAGGCGCCGTCGGGTTGCCCGGCGAGCGCGTTGTCGTAGTCGTTGACGCCGCCCCACAGGCTCTGCTCACTGAACTGGATCACCTCGGCGTCGGGGTTCCCGAACAGCTTCGCGCCGAGCCGGGCGTTGCCGATGGGGAGCGCCTGCGTCTCCCAGTTCGTTGCGGGAGTGCCGTACCAGAGCGCGTACGGCGACAGCTGCGGTCGGGGAATCGCCCCGGTAGCGACCGCATGCACCGGCGCGTTCGCGGCGAACGTGCTCGCGGCGGCCGGTCGAGCCGCCAGGAACTGAGGCACGAGCGGGGCGAGGAGGACGAGGCCGCCCACCTGCAGCGCCTGTCGACGGGAAATGGGGTCCTTCATCACAGCAAACCTCCGGAGCATCGTTGATCATCTGGTGCCGTGCGCCCCCGCCGGTCATGAATGCGGGGCGCGTCAGGAGCCAGTGTGCGACACGAGACATCGGATGTCTAGAGACGATCGGCCAGACGGTTCGCCGAAAGTTCCCTCAGCGGCGGCGCCGTCAGGTCGCTTTAGTCGGATGTTCCGAGCTTGACCGAGGAAAGTGAGCGCTTCACGCCCAACAGATCAGGAGGATGCCGAGCAGATCAGGAGGATGCCGGGCGGCCGGGCGCCTTGGCGTCGGGGTTCTCGTCTTCGGGCTCCGGGTCGTAGAGCACCGGACGATCGATCGTCTTGGTGACGTCGGCAGGATCGACGGCGAGGATCAGCATCGCGAGGATCAGCAGCGTGACGATGAACGCCCCGCCACCGACGACGAGGCCGAGGGCGAACGGGGTCAGCCCCTCGTAGGTGCCGTTCGCGATCGAGGTGTTCACACGCAGAGTGAAGGCTCCGGTGGAGACCAGGGTGACGACCATGGCGAAGACGCCGCACCCGAGCGCGATGAGGAGCAGGTGCAGGGGCCGCAGAATGTCCCGACGGGTGGGCTTCTCGTCGCTCATCGCTCTCCTCCGTGCTCCACAGGGGAAGCGCTGTCATTCGATTCGGCGGCCGCGGCGACGGCATCCAGTCGCTTCGGCGTGAGGCCGGCGATGCCGAGGAACACGGCGAGGATCGCCGCGTAGCCGCCGAACATGCCGACACCGAGGATGATTCCGGAAAGGACGAACGTGCCGGCCTTGTCGATCGTGTACTCCTGCAGGAAGCCGGCCGGGATCAGCAGCAGGACGACGCCGAGCAGAACACCCAGCGCCCCCACCGTGATCGCGTCGCGCGACAGTGCATCACCGGCTCGACGGGCACGGATTCCGGCGAGCAGCTCGATGCCACCGCTGATGATCGCCCATCCGGAGACGACGATGAAGAACAGGTCATCGGAGCGCCAGACCGGGATACCGCTCACCATGCCGGCGACGACGCCGACCGCTGCGAGCAGCACGTACGACCAGCGCGAGCCCGCAGGAACCACCAGCCAGGCAGCGAGCACCTGCACGAGCGCGGTGGTGAAGACGAAGCCGCTGAAGACGGACAGACCGACGGGGGCCGAATGATCAGACGAGAACGTGATCATCAGCGCGGC
>JBOGEI010000161.1:0-8822 GCA_050701935.1 Microbacterium sp. | reverse complement strand
CTGCAACGTGGAGAACGCCTCATACGGCGTGACGCTCTGCGCGGAGTGCGCCCTGGTCGGAGACCTGCACATGTCGGGCGGCGGCCAGCTCGTCGCCTTCGTGTGCGTGAACAACGAGGGGCAGACCATCATGCCGTGCGGCCGCTGTCGCCAGCTGCTGTTCGAGCACGCGATGCCCGGGATGCTGCTGGAGACCGTCTCCGGCATCCGCACGATCGACGAGGTGCTGCCCGATGCATTCGGGCCGCGCGACCTGGAGGAAGTACGATGACCGCTGGACAGGCTCAGGGAGCCATCGAACCGTTCGACGCGATCGATGTGATCCGCGCCAAGCGCGACGGCGGTGCGGTTCCCGAGGCGGCGCTGCGCTGGATGGTCGACGCGTACACCCGTGGCTACGTCTCGGACGCGCAGATGGCGTCGTTCGCGATGGCGATCTTCCAGCGCGGTATGGAGCGGGATGAGATCCGCGTCCTGACCGACGCGATGATCGCGTCGGGGGAGCGGATGAGTTTCGCCTCTCTCGGCAAGCGCACCGTGGACAAGCACTCCACGGGTGGAGTCGGCGACAAGATCACGCTGCCGCTCGCTCCTCTGGTCGCCTCGTTCGGCGTCGCGGTGCCGCAGCTGAGCGGTCGCGGGCTCGGCCACACGGGCGGCACGCTCGACAAGCTCGAATCGATCCCCGGATGGCGCGCGGCGCTGAGCAACGAGGAGATGTTCGCACAGATGCAGGGCGACGTCGGCGCGGTCATCTGCGCTGCCGGCTCGGGCCTCGCGCCCGCGGACAAGAAGCTCTACGCGCTCCGCGACGTCACCGGCACCGTCGAGGCGATCCCGCTCATCGCATCGAGCATCATGTCGAAGAAGATCGCCGAGGGCACCGACGCTCTCGTGCTCGACGTGAAGTTCGGATCAGGCGCTTTCATGCAGGACATCGATCGTGCCCGTGAGCTGGCACGCACGATGGTCGCGCTCGGCACCGACTCCGGTGTCGCGACGACCGCACTGCTGACCGACATGAACGTCCCGCTCGGACTCGCGATCGGCAACGCGAACGAGGTTCGCGAGTCGGTCGAGATCCTTGCCGGTGGTGGACCATCCGACGTCCGCGAGCTGACCCTCGCGCTGGCGCGCGAGATGCTCGCCCTCGCCGGGCAGCCGGACGCCGACGTGGAGGCCGCGCTCGACGACGGCCGAGCGATGGACACCTGGAAGGCGATGATCCGGGCGCAGGACGGCGATCCGGATGCCGTGCTTCCGACGGCTCGCGAGACCCATCAGGTGCTGGCGCCGTCAGATGGCGTCATCACGCGCATGGATGCGCTTCCCTTCGGGGTCGCCGCATGGCGTCTCGGTGCGGGGCGCGCCAGGGCGCAGGACCCCGTGGTCTTCGAGGCGGGCATCGATCTGCACGCGAAGCCGGGCGATCGCGTCGTCGCGGGCCAGCCGCTCTTCACCCTCTCGGCCGCCGACGACGCGCGCTTCGGCCGGGCGCTCGACGCGCTCGAGGGCTCGTGGGAGATCGGTGACGAGGCTCCGACCACCGGCCCCATCGTGCGCGAGCGCATCACGGTGTGATCTCGGACCAGTAGCCTGAACTGAGCACATCCGCGACCGAGAGGATCACCATGTCGATCGATGCGAACGGCGACGTCACGCTTCAGGGAGTCTCCTTGCGGAGCCTGCCCAAGGTGTCGCTGCACGACCACCTCGACGGCGCGCTGCGGCCCGCCACGATCATCGAGCTCGCGGATGCGATCGGCCTCGAGGTTCCGGAGTCCAAGCCCGCGGCTCTCGGCACCTGGTTCGCGAAGCAGAGCGATTCCGGTTCGCTCGTCGAGTACCTCAAGACCTTCGACCTCACGACTGCCGTGATGCAGACTCAGGAGGGGCTGACGCGTGTCGCGCGCGAGTTCGTCCAAGACCTCGCGGCCGACGGTGTGATCTACGGTGAGGTGCGCTGGGCGCCCGAGCAGCATCTGGCTCGCGGCCTCACGCTCGAGCAGACCGTCGAGGCCGTGCAGAAGGGCATCGAGGAGGGCGAGGACGCCGCAGACCGCGAAGGTCGCAGCATCCGCGTCGGACAACTGATCACCGCCATGCGGCACACCGACCGTGCTCTCGAGATTGCAGAGCTCGCGGTGGACTTCCGCGGCCGCGGTGCGGTGGGCTTCGACATCGCCGGCCCCGAAGACGGTTTCCCTCCCTCGAACCACCGCAAGGCGTTCGACTACCTCGCCGAGAACTTCTTCCCCGTCACCGTGCACGCAGGCGAGGCCGCTGGTCCCGCCTCGATCCGCTCCGCGCTCCTCGATGGACGCGCACTGCGGCTCGGGCACGGCGTTCGCATCGCCGAAGACCTCGAGGTCATCACGCAGGAGGGCGACGAGGTGCAGGTGCAGTTCGGCGACCTCGCGCGCTGGGTGCGCGATCGGGAGATCCCGCTCGAGCTCTCGCCGTCGTCGAACCTGCAGACCGGTGCGATCGCCGCGTGGGGCAACACGATGGTGGATCACCCCTTCGACCTGCTGTACCAGCTCGGGTTCGCGGTGACCGTGAACGTCGACAACCGCACCATGAGCGCCACCTCGCTCACCCGTGAGCTCGCTCTGCTGGTCGAGGCATTCGAGTACGACCTCGACGATCTCGAGACCTTCCAGTTCAACGCCGCGTCCGCCGCGTTCCTCCCGGTCGAGGAGCGCGAGGAGCTCGTGGAGATGATCGCCGAAGGCTTCGACGCCTGATCATGGTTTCCGGGGGGAAGAAGCGGCGCGGACGCATCGCGGCAATCGTCAGCGCCATCGCGGCAGTCGTCGTCCTCGGAGGGGGCGCTGCCGCCTTCGCATGGCTGAATCACACGCCGGAGAACACCGTTCCGAAGGCGCAGTCCGCCACGATCGAGCATCCGCTGACGCCGGCGGAGCAGATCGTGGCCGACGCCGACGATCCGCGCGCCTGCGCTGTCACCTTCACGGGTGAGGGCGCTCCGGCAGACCCGATGCTGCAGTTCCAGGATGCTCTCTACCAGGGGCTCCCGATCCCGCAGCTCGACGGCCGGGTGTTCGCCGGTTGGTATGCGAGCGCTGCGGATGCCGGCGCCTTGACGGTCGCTGCCCGAGTGAACGGCGCCGATCCCGTCGTGTGCGCAGACCAGCAGGTCGAGCTCTTCGCCGCCTGGAAGACATCTGAGGAGAACGCGGCCGAGAACGTGCGGGTGCCGATCCTCATGTACCACCAGTTCACGGCCAACCCCGAGGGGGAGAAGGGCTGGCTGCGCGGCAACTACGCGTACATCGGCGACTTCGATGCGCAGATGAACCACATCGCGACGACGGGCTTCTACCTGCCGACGTGGGACGAACTCAGTGCCTTCATCGACGGTCGCCTCTCGCTTCCCGCCAAGAGCGTGATCATCACCGACGACGACGCCGACCAGTCGTGGTTCGATCTCGCGGTGCCTGTCGTCGACAAGTACAAGCTGCTCAGCACGTCGTTCATGATCACGGCTTATCGGCAGGACCCGGCGCCGTCCATCTACGTGCAGCGCCGCTCGCACACGCACGACATGCACCAGGCGGGCGACAACGGCAAGGGGCGGATGGTCAACTGGACCGCCGACCAGATCGCGGCCGACCTCAAGACGTCGGCCGATATCCTCGGCGTCGGCCAGGTCGTCGCCTATCCGTACGGGCACTACAACGACACCACCAAGCAGGGCGTCGCTCAGGCCGGATACGAGATGGGGCGCACCATCGAGCCCGGATACGTGAAGATCGGCACCGACAAGCTCGCGCTTCCCGTCGTTCGCATCGACTACGGCATGGGGTTGGACGCGCTGGTCTCGCGCATCGGCTGAGAGCGAGCACACGGCAGGATGGTGCCATGCCCTCTGCCTCAGCATCCGCGTCTGTCTTCATCGTCGGGCCGGCGTCCTGGAACAGGATCGTCGTGCTCGATCGGCTGCCCGAGCCCGTGCCGCACATGCAGTTCGCCGAAGAGACGTGGGAGACGGTCGGAGGCACGAGTGCGGGCAAGGCGCTCAGCCTGACCGCGCTGGGGCGGTCCACGCAGCTCCATGCCATCGCCGGGACGGATGCGGAGGGGCTGCGTGTTCGCGATGCGCTGCAGGGCGCCGGGGTGCGGGCGCGCTGGCGCGACGGCGTCACCGAACGGCATCTGAACCTCATGACGCGCGATGGCGCGCGCGTCTCGCTGTATCTCTCCACTCCTGACGCCACAGACGGCGACGAGGATGCCCGGGTGCGCGAGGAGATGACGGCCGCCGACGCGATCGTGCTCGATCTCGCTGCGGAACCGCTGCGGCTGCTGTCCCTGGCTCGGGCGACCGGCACACCGATCTGGGCCGACGTGCACGACTACGACGGCACGGCGGAGTTCCATCGGCCGTTTCTCGAAGCCGCGCACGCGGTGTTCTGCAATGCCGACCGACTCGATGATCCGATCTCGTTCCTCCGCTCGCGGATCACGGCGGGGGCGAGCCTTGCCGTGTGCACCCTGGGGGCTGAGGGGGCTGTGGCGGTCGACGTGGACGGCGCAGTGCATCGGGTTGCCGCGGATCCTGTCGACGTTCTCGACACGAATGGTGCGGGCGACGCCTTCCTGGCTGGCGTGCTCGATGCGCGGCTCGACGGGGCGGGCGTCACCGCCGCACTCGAGGCCGGGGCACGGTCGGCGGCGTCGGTCTTGCGCACGCGGCACCTGCACCCACTCCTCGACCCGGTTCTCGGGGCCGCGGCGAAGTGATGATCAGGGCGCGAGCGGCGCGAGCGGCGCGAGGAAGCCGTCGGCCAGGCGTGTGACCTCGGTGTGCATCTCATCGTTCGAGATCGTCGGGGTGCCATCGCCGTCCTGCGGGCCGTAGTCGCCGAAGGACGCGTGCGAAGCGCCCTCGATCTGCACCATGTCGGCATCGGCCGGAAGCTGATTCCGCGCATCCGCGATCTTCTCCGGCGTCGACAGTCCGTCCTCACTGCCGGACAGGCTGAGAACGGGAAGACCGCTGTCTGAGAGGTCGTTCGCACAGTACGAGGCGAACAGCACGAGTGCATCGGCGTCAGCGGCGAGTTGGCAGGCGCGCACACCGCCGAGGGAGTGTCCGCCGACGCTCCAGACATCGACGTCGGGGGCGGCCGAGGTGAAGGAGTCGAGCCCGCGCGGGTCGAAGAACGCCAGGTTCAA
This sequence comes from Microbacterium sp., assembly GCA_050701935.1. GTDB lineage: Bacteria > Actinomycetota > Actinomycetes > Actinomycetales > Microbacteriaceae > Microbacterium. Next base: position 3,620 of record JBOGEI010000161.1, on the reverse strand, counting down.
CCAGGGGCGGGTGATCACGACGGTCACGCCGTCTTCTGCCAATCCCTGCAGAATCGCCGCATACGCCCAAGGATCGACCTTGGCCCCAGGGATGAAGACGAGACCGACTTCTGACTCTCCGTCGGCCGGGGCGAGGACGATGCCCTGGTCAGCGTCGGACACGGTGATATCCGGGTTCTCCCGCACGGTCGCGAGCGGCCCCGGTTCCGCGGGCATCACTCCGATCTGGGTCCAGGCCAGCATGCCCCCGACGGCGAGCACCAGCACGATCGCGATGCTCCACAGCACGCGCTTCAGGATCCGGCGAGACTTCTTCTGCACGGGACAACGCTACTCCGCGCTGCGGCGGGGCTGTCTCGTGCTTCAGCGCGCAGAACTCATACCGGGGTCTCCAGGACACTCTTCTCGTGCCGCACGGCGCCCCGGTACGCATCTTTGTTGACGTAGTACGCCATCCGGTCAAGGCCCAGGTAGCGGTACCCGCCCGTCACATCGGGCCACGGCGTTCCGACCACGCGCTCGCGGAACCGGGCCGCCCGCGCAGGCTCCTCTTCGACGGCTTCGAGGTAGGCGGCGAGCAGATCGGCCTGCTCGTAGCGGCCCTGCCAGCCGATGCCCGATGCTTCGATCATGCCCATCACGTACAGGCCGTTGAACGAGGCGGGAAAGACATTGAGGAACAGTCGGGGCGACGCGCCCCGCCAGTGCAGGTGCTCGCGGTCGACGAACGGATAGTCGAGCGTGTAGCCCGTGGCGAGCAGCACGAGGTCGTAGTCGTCGGCCGTGCCGTCACGGAAGTGCACGGTCGCCCCGTCGAAGCGGGCGATGTCGGGGCGGATGCGCACGTCGCCCTGCCCGAGGTGATTCAGGATCATGGTGTTCACGATCGGGTGCGACTCGTAGATGCGGTAGTCGGGCTTGGGGAACCCGAACCGCACGGGATCACCGGTGAAAGCCCGCAGCACCCGACTGTCGACCGCCTGCTTGATGCGCGCCGGCAGCGGACGGCCCTGGTTGAGGGTGTCGCTGGGCTTGCCGAACAGATAGCGCGGCACGAAGTAGTACCCGCGGCGGACGCTCATGTCGACCGAGAGCGCATGGTGCACGGCATCCACCGCGATGTCGCAGCCGGAGTTGCCCGCGCCGATCAGCAGCACCCGCTTGCCGGTCAGCTGGTCGGGAGACTTGTAGGCGCTCGTGTGCACGAGCTCGCCCGTGAAGTCGCCGGGGAAGGTCGGCACGTTCGGCTCGGCGAGCGTGCCGTTCGCGAGCACGACTCCCGCGTATCGACGGGTCTCTTCGCCGCCGGGGCCGGCACTGGTGAGATCCCAGCCGTCGTCGCGTGGTTCGAGCCGGGTGACCGTGGTGTCGAACCGGAACAGCGAGGTGAGGCCGAAATGCCGGGCGTAGTCCTCGAAGTACGCCCGGAGCACGCGGTGACCGGGGTAGTCGACCCGGGACCTCATCGGGAACTCGGCGAATTCGGTCGTGGTGCGCGATGAGATGAGATGCGCGGACTCGTACATCGTGCTGCGCGGGTTCTCGATGTCCCACAGCCCGCCGACGCCGTGCGATGACTCGTAACCGTCCACAGCGATCCCGCGCTTGTCCAGCGCGCGCGCCGCGGCCAGGCCCGACGGCCCCGCGCCGATCACCGCATATCTGTTCATCTGGCTCCCCGCACATCGTCGTGCTCGAAAAACGCCCCCGCCCACCGATCGTATCGGCAGGGCGGGGGCGTCGATGAGCGGTGTCAGGCGACCTCGATGCCTTGCTCCCGCGCCGCCACGGCATCCCTGATCAGCGGAAACAGCGGGTGCTCGGGATCGAGGCCGGTAGTCCGCGTGGTGAACGCGGCCGGGTCCTCGGTGCGAAGAAGCTGCTGCAGCTCGACCGACTGCTCGTCGGCCGGGTCATCGAAATCGAGCGCTGCCGAGACGGCGGCGACCAGGGCCTCGGTCGGCAGTCCGCGTTCTGCAGCCATCGCGGCCGGTCCGACGAAGCGCTCGTGCCGGGAGATCTTGCGCAGCGGCTGTCGTCCGACCCGCTGCACCGTGTCGATGAGTGCGGGGTTGCGGAACCGGTCGAGGATCGTGGCACGGTAGACGGCGAGGTCTGCGGGGTCGAGTCCGTGCTCGGCGACCAGAACTGCCGATGTCTCCTCGAGGGCTGCCGAGACACTCGCCGCGATGTCCTCATCCGCCAGGGCGTCCGATATGCGTTCGATGCCCGCACGTGCGCCGAAGTAAGCGGTCGCCGCGTGGCCCGTGTTCACCGTGAAGAGCTTGCGCTCGATGTACGGGGCCAGATCCTCTACGAAATGCGCGCCGGGGATGCTCGGCAGTTCGCCACCGAAAGGCCCTGACTCGATCGCCCACTCGAAGTAGGGCTCGACCGTGACGTCGACGCCAGATCCCTCCGGCTGTGCTGGCACGATGCGGTCCACCGCGGTGTTCGCGAAGACCGCGCGGGCGAGCAGCTTCTCGGCATCCGCCCCCGCAGCCGAAGCGACCTCGCGGCGGAGCAGATCGGTGGCGCCGATCGCGTTCTCGCAAGCCATCACCTGCAGCGGTGCGGCCTCGGGGGAGCGCAGGGCCAATCCCGCGACGATCGACGGCGCGACGAACCGCAGCACGGTCGGCCCGACCGCGGTCGTGACGACTTCGGCCGAGGCGACCTCTTCCGCCACCGCTGCCGGATCCGTCCGGCTGTTCACCGCCCGGAAGCCGGTGACGGTGTGATCGGTCCCTCCGGGGCCGGCCTCGTGCACGGTGTACGAGTCGACCGCGTTGATCGCATCGACCAGCGCGTCGGCGACGTCTGAGAAGACGACCTCGTACCCGCCTTCGCGAAGCAGCAGACCGACGAACCCGCGCCCGATGTTGCCCGCCCCGAAGTGGACCGCCTTCATCCTTCGTTCACCTCCGAGAGGAGGGCGTAGAGCTCTTCCGGCGTCCCCGCCGCGGAGAGCCGGGCGACGTCGTCCTCCTCGGAGAACAGGATCGCGATCCGGGAGAGGATCTCCAGGTGCTCGTCGCCCACCCCGGCGATGCCGATCACGAAGGTCGCCGGATCTCCCGCCCAGTCGACGCCGCCGTCATAGCGCACGACCGACAGGGCCGAGGCGAGGATCGCATCCTTCGCGTCGTTGGTGCCGTGCGGGATCGCCAGGCCGTTTCCCATGAAGGTCGACACCGTCTCCTCGCGCTGTCGCATCGCGTCGACGTACGCCGGGGTGACGGCTCCGGCGGCGACGAGGATGTCCGTCGCCTCCTGGAGCGCCTCGTCCCGCGTCGCCCCTCCGGGGTGGATACGGACCTGCTCGGGGGTGAGAACACTCATTCGCTTTCCTTTCGCTGTTCGCGCACCATCTCGACGACCTCTTCGTACTTGGGAGAGTTCATGAAGTTGTCGACCGACACGTGGACCGAGTTCGGCGACTTCGCCTCGGCGCGCTCGGTGAGCTGCTGCTGCGTGATCACCACATCGGCCGTGCCGTCGAGGTTGGCGATCGCCTGGTTGGTGACCGTGATGTCCTCGATGCCGGCCTTCTTCAGCTTGTTGCGCAGCACACTGGCGCCCATGGCGGACGAGCCCATGCCGGCGTCGCACGCGAACAC
>JBOGEI010000160.1:0-8951 GCA_050701935.1 Microbacterium sp. | reverse complement strand
CATCACGACGACGAGGTGATCGAAGCCGGGTTCGCTGCGTGGCGCGAGTGCGGCGAACTGATCGGGGTCGGCCGCGAACCCGTCACGTGCGCCTCCTGCGATGGAGGCTCCGATCGCCGCGCCGCCCGCACCACCGACCACGGCGCCGGCGAGAGCGGCACCGCCCACTTTGAAGAAGCCTCGGCGCGAAGCGTCGCGGGGTGCGTCGGATGAGGAGGAGTCTTCTTCGGCCATGACGCGATCCTATGCGCGTCGACTCGCGTCAGATGTCGCTGAAGTCGTTGCCACCACTGCTGAGGCGGGTGACCACGTCATCGATGATCTTCAGGTCGATGTACTCCACGCCGACCTCGCCGGGATTCACGAGTGATGACGTGCCGGGAACCTCGCGCACACCGATGCTCAGGTAGTCGGCGACGCCGTCGCCGTCTTCATCCCAACCGTCCACGGCTCCTGCGGCCATCGCCTCGGCGCGAGTCGAACCGATGCCGATGCCCTCCGGTGTGCGGACGATCACGCCTGGGGCATTCGCCGATACGACCAGATCGATACGGGTCTCTCGGACCGTCGCCTTCGTTCCCTCCCAGTCGAACCCGGAGTACACCGCTCCGTACGGGCCCTCGACGGGGCCTTCCGTCGGTGCCGACCCGAACGCGTCGCTGAGCGCAGCAACGGCGCCGTCTGCGTCGTCATACGCGATGACGGCGCCGGCATCGATCGAGAGGCCGTCGACCGAGATCTCGACGACGCGATCTGCGGGAGTGGGCGTGGGGGAAGGAGAGGCAGCCGGCGATGACGTCGGTGACGGAGTCGCTGATCCGCTCGTGTTCGCCGGGGCGCAGGCGGTGAGCGAGAAGCCCAGAACTGCCGCGGCGGCGGAAGCGAAGATGAGGCGAGAGCGCTGGTGCATGGCATGAGCCTATGGGCCTACGGACGGGGGAGTTCCGGCTCGCGTGCCGCGCGCCCTGATCGTTATCGATGGGAGATATCCGTCGCGACGCGAGGGCGGTCGACGGGTGTCGAGGAAAGAGGGCGCCGCCGAGGCCGAAGACCCGACGACGCCCTCTTCGGATCACTCCGCCTCGGTCGACTCCACTGCGGCGAGCCGGCGGCGACGGCGCATCGCGAACAGGCCGAGGCCCGCTGCCAGAAGCACGACGGCCGCGATGACGTACGGCGCGCTGTCGGCGCCCGTGGTGGCGAGGTCGCCGCCGGTCGAGCTGCCGTTGCCCGGTGCCACTGCTCCACCGCCGGCTGCCGCGACGGTCAGCGAGGCCGTGACCTCGGTGCCGTCCGGCAGGATCACCGCGAGTGTGTGCGCACCGGCCGGAGTGTTCGCCGGGATCGTCACCGTGCGCTGGAACGAGCCGTCCGCACCAGCGGTGGCCGTGCCCAGCTGCACCGGGTCGGAGCGCAGCTCGAGTCGCAGCTGAGCGCCCTCGGCGAAGCCGCTGCCCGACACCGTGACCGTGCCGCCGGCCTTGACGGATGCCGCGCCGAGCTCGACCTTCGCGGGAACCTCGGGCTCCGGCGTGACCGGAGGCGTGACACCGGCCTCGGTGACCCACTTCTCGCCGGCATCCGACTTCGTCACCGTGAAGGTGTCGTAGACGGCGCCGAGGGGGAGGTCTGTCGTGGCGCCCGGCTGCTTCTCCGCGAGGTAGGACCGGTACACGAGCTGGTTCTTCGACACGTCGATCACCTGGTAGGTGGTCACCCCCTGGCCACGCAGCACCTGGGTGGCGCCGTTGTTGGTCCAGACGTTCTTCTCCGCAGTCTCCAGGTCGTAGTGCTTCGCGCCCGAGTTCGACACCACGTAGACGGGTCCGGTGGTGAGGCCGGGGGTGTCGGTGGCATCCGTGTTCACGTAGCCGCGGGCGTAGGTGTGGTCGTGGCCCATGAGGACCAGGTCGATGTCGTTGCGCTGGAAGACCGGCAGCCACTCGGCACGCAGCACCGGCTCGTCACGACCTTCGGAGGCCGAGAACACCGGCTGGTGGAAGGTGACGACGTTCCACTTCGACGGGCTGTTCTGCAGCAGCAGGTCGAGCCACGCCCCCTGGAAGCGGGTCCAGAGGACGCCGATCTGCGAGGAAGGGCACTCCGCACCCGTGCACGACGGGAGTCCGGCCGGGGTGAGGAAGGTCGTGTCGCGCGTCGCGTTGAGGGTGATGAAGCGCACCCCCTGGTAGTCGGTGTAGTAGGCCGTCTCGGCGGCGAACGAGCTCCAGTGGTCGAAGAACGCGCGGTACTGCTGTGCGACCTCCGAGTCGCCCTTCGCCAGGTTCGCGAGTTCACCGATCGAGCTCGTCGACGGGTTGTTGTGCGGGTACTCGAACGCGGCCTTCCAGGCGGTGAGCAGCTTGTCGCCGGAGTACTCGTGGTTGCCGGGGGCGGCCATCACGTTGGTGCGCACGGCCGAATCCTTCATGCCCTTGAACCAGTTGACCCACTCGTTCTCGTTGCTGGAGGTGTTGATCAGGTCGCCCGCGTGCACGGAGCCGATGGATCGGGGCGCGTTGGCTTCGGCCTGCTTCACGACGCTCGGCCACGTGGTGTCCAGACCGATCTGCGCGTCGCCGTAGTAGATGAACTGGAAGTCGGTCGCCTGGGGGTCGGCGGTGCGGAAGGTGAACCAGTCGCTCCAGCTGCCAGGAAGGCCGACGCGGTAGCGGTATTCGGTTGCTGCTGTGAGACCGGTGACCGTTGCCGAGAAGTGCTTGTTGGGATTGCCGTTCACGACACCGGCGTCATAGGCGTCGATCGTGCGGGTCTCACCGCCCGCGGAAGGTGCGATCTCCACCTGGCCGACCGTGTGGGACGCGTCGCCTGCAAGCCAGGAGAACGACTGCGAGACGGCGGGCTGCTCGGTCGGGGTGAGGATGACGCGGGTCGGCGGTGCGACGATCGGAGTGCCGGGAGCGGACGCCTTGACCAGGGTCAGCGACGACATGTCGAAGAAGATGTCGGAGCTCGTCTCGCGGTCCTGGAAGAGCGACACCGCGATGGTGTTCGTGCCGTCATGCAACAGCTCGCCTTCGGCGCTGAACGTGCTGGTGAGAGGGTCGCCGTTGCCGTCGCCGGCATACTCGACGTTCTTCGTGTCGGTGATGCGGCCGTCGACGTAGCGGGCGACCTCCACACCGTTGAGCCAGACGATGATCGCGTCGTCGTACGAGATCGTGCTCTGCAGTGCCGCGACCTGCTCGGCCACGCCCGCTTCGAGCTCGAACGTCGTGCGGAAGAAGTAGGTCGGAACGGTCGGCGCCTTGGTGCCGTCGAGATAGTGGTTGAGAAGGGTCTTCGGCGTCTGCGGGCCGACGGGCGCGAGCTTTCCGCCCTTGGCGCCGAACGATCCGGGTGCCGTCTTCCACGCGCTGGCATCGTAGGCGGGCAACGTCCAGTCGCGCAGCTGTGCCGGCGCAGGAGACGGGTCGGAGCCGTCGTCGAGGTAGTGCCAGGCGGTGTCGCCGGTGATCAGCGAGCCTGTCGGCACCTCGGGATCTGGTGCGGCGAGGGCCGCGGGGGCGACGACGGCGCCGCCGAGCAGGGCGAGGAGCGCGACGGACGTCAGTCCGCGACGCCGCCACCGCACCGCAGGGGTGGGGGAGGTCATGTCAGTCCTTCGTGGGGGTGGGGTTTCCGTGCTCAGCCGCACGGGGCCCCTCCACCCCATCGAAGGCGGATGACCGTGGGCTGGCCTCCGGGCGACCGGGAGGTGAACAGGGTCCCGCGGCAGCCGGCGCACCCACCCCGGTACGCTGGAAACCATGCTCAACATGGCTGACGGCCTCGCTCGTCTCGGTGCGCTCGCCGAGAATCCGGTCGTCCACACCCTCGCGACGGCGTTCGAGGATGCCGGCTTCGACCTGGCCGTCGTGGGCGGACCGGTGCGCGATGCGCTGCTCGGTCGCCTGACGCATGACCTCGACTTCACGACGAACGCCTCGCCCGACGACATCCTCAAGATCGTCAAGCCCCTATCGACCGCGCAGTGGGACATCGGCCGTGCGTTCGGCACGATCGGTGCCCGCGTGCAGGGTGAGCAGGTCGAGATCACGACCTATCGTGCCGACAGCTACGACGGGGTGACCCGCAAACCGACGGTCGAGTTCGGGGACACGATCGACGGCGACCTCGTGCGCCGAGACTTCACCGTGAACTCCATGGCTCTTCAAGTGCCTTCCGTGAAGCTCGTCGACCCGACCGGCGGCGTGGAAGACCTGATCGCTGGTGTTCTGCGCACCCCCGCCGACCCCCGGATCTCGTTCGGCGACGACCCGTTGCGGATGCTTCGCGCAGCACGGTTCAGCGCACAGCTCGGATTCCGCGTGGAAGAGGCCACGGCTGACGCGATCACCGAGCTGCGCGAGACGCTGGCGATCGTGAGCCCGGAGCGCATCCAGTCGGAGCTCGTGCGCCTCATGCAGACCGACGACCCGGTGCGCGGCATCAGGGTGCTGGTCGACACCGGCCTGATCGACGAGTTCCTCCCCGAGGTCACGGCGCTTCGCCTCGAGGTCGACGAGCACCACCATCACAAGGACGTCTACGAGCACTCGCTCACCGTGCTCAGCCAGGCGATCGAGCTCGAGCGTGCCCGGCATCCCGGTGCTGCGCCCGACGTGCCGTTGCGCATCGCCGCACTGCTGCACGACATCGGCAAGCCCCGCACCCGAAAGCTCGAAGACGGGGGAGTGGTCACCTTCCACCACCACGACGTGGTCGGATCCCGCATGGCGCGAAAGCGCCTGCAGTCGCTGCGGTTCGACACGGACACGACCGAGGCGGTCGCCACCCTCGTCGAGCTGCACCTGCGCTTCTTCGGCTATGCCGAGGGGGCGTGGACCGATGCCGCGGTGCGACGCTACGTGCGCGACGCCGGTGATCTGCTGGAGCGCCTGCACATCCTCACCCGTGCCGACGTGACCACCCGCAACAAGCGCAAAGCCGGACGCCTGGCGAGCGCCTACGACGACATCGAGTCACGCATCGCCGCGTTGCGTGAGCAGGAGGAGCTCGACTCCATCCGTCCGGAGCTCGACGGCAACCGCATCCAGCAGGTGCTCGGCATCACGCCGGGGCGCGAGGTGGGCGAGGCGTACAAGTTCTTGCTCGACCTGCGTCTGGATGAGGGTGTGCTCGGGCCCGAGGCCGCCGAGCAGCGTTTGCGCGAGTGGTGGGCAACGCGCGGCTGAGCCGCCTCAGCGCCGTTCGGGGACGATGATCTCGACCCGGTCGGACACGAGTTCGAAGTCCTTCGGGTTGAAGGTGAGGAAGGCGGCGCCGAGAGCGTAGGCGTGGCCGACCATCATGAGATCCTTGCTCCGAGCGTGCGCAGGACGGGTCAGGATCACTTCTGACGCGAGAAGTGCGTATCCATCGGCGGCAGCCTGATCGAAGGGGAGCCAGTCGGCTTCGAGGAGTGACGACAGACGCATCAGTTCGTTGCGGCGACTGCGGCGAAGAACCGGATCCGTCGCGCGCTCAACTCCCAACTGCAGTTCAGCGTAGGCGATAGCGCTCAGAGCCACGTCGTCCGGGGGCAACCGCACGGTGTCGAGCTGGATCAGCACGCTCGTGTCAAGAAGAATCACGGCTCTCCCACGGGTCCCGGAGCGGATCGAGGAAGAAGGGATCCTGTCTGTCCGCCTCCAGCTCTGCGGCCCATTCCCGTCGCATCCTGTCCTGTTCCGGGGTCGACGGGTTCGCGTCGACCCTCGCCATGATCTCGCTCGCGGGCACCGACCAGCGTCGTGGACGGGCCACCCGCTGTGCAAGGTCGGCCTCGAGCCCGCTCGCGTCGTTCTGCGCCAATCGCGTCAGCACGTCGCGGACCTCGGCCTCCATCGAACGCGAGTTCCGCCGGGCACGTTCCTTCAGAGCGTCAACGACATCGTCGCTGAGGTTCCGGATGGTCACGGTCGCCATGTTCGCCTCCTGACAGCAGAATGCTAGCACCCGTCTCCCTTGCCATCTACTCCTCTCGACGTCTCTCGAGTTCGGTGAACACCACGCCGCTGTCGTAGGCGACCGTCTCGACGAGGTCGAACCGTTCAGGGCGATACGGACGTTCGCCGAAAAGCGGGATGCCCGAACCGAACAGCAGGGGCTGCCGCTTGAGCACGAGTCGGTCGATCTCGTCGGCGAGCGTCGCAGCAAGTGCGCCGCCGCCGCAGAGCCAGATGGCGGCACCGTCCTGCTGCTTCAACCGGCGTACGACGGAGACAGGATCTTCCGCCGTGACCTCGAGGTTCTCGGCCTCTGCGCTCTTCGTGCGGCTGAACACGATCTGCCGGAGGTGCGCGTAGGGGCTGGGCAGGCCGCCGACCCGATAGGTGTTCCACCCCATCAGCACCGTGTCGAAGACCTCGCGCCTCTGCGTGATGCCGAGTGCTTCGGCGGCGATCGTGGGGAGGGTGTCGGCGAAGCGCTCGTTGATGCCCGCCATGTGGTCGCCCTCGATGAGGAACGAGTCGAACTCGCCGTTCGGGCCGGCGATGTAGCCGTCGAGTGTGACTGCGGCGTAGTACACGAGTTCTCGCATGATTCTCCAATCACTACAGATGTCGCAGTTACAGTACAACAGCCGTAGTGATTGCGCTAGTGTTCGTGTCATGGTGAAGAACGACTCCCGGCGGCGGATGATCGCTGATGCCGGCCTCACGGTGCTCGCGCGTGAAGGATCGCGTGGGCTCACGCACCGGGCGATCGACGCCGCCGCTCAGGTGCCGACAGGAACGACCTCGAACTACTTCCGCAGTCGAGATGCCCTCATCGAGGGGCTGGTGGAGCGGATCGGAGAGCGCCTCGCGCCCACGCCCGAAGATCTCGAGCGCCGCGCGACGGGTGTGCCCGGACCCGCCCTGTTCGCCGACTACATCCGCGACATCGTCCGCCGTCTCACCGCCGATCCGGACGTGACGCTCGCCCTGTTCGAGCTGCGACTCGAGGGCGGTCGACGCCCTGAGGTCGCGGCTGTGCTCGGCGCCTGGCAGCGCGCCGGCTTCGAAGGCGACGTCGCCTTCAACACCGCGGCAGGGCTCCCGGGCGGGCGACGCGAGATCGCTCTGTTCCACTATGCGATCGACGGGCTGCTGCTCGACAGGTTGACCACGCCGATGGATCCGGAGACCTCCACCGACGAGGTGATCGACGACCTGGTCGCCGGGCTCATCCGCTGACCTCGCAGGGGTGTTCCCTCGCGGGCGCCCTGCTCGTACACTGAGGCAACGCACGTCCTCGACGATCGGAGACCGCTGTGTCTGCGCCGTGGCAGGTATCCCGCGAGTCACTTCCTCCGACATCGCGACTGCTCATCGAGCGCGCGCACGAGGAGCTGCTGGCCGGCAACCTCGACGACCGGCGCCTGCAGGAGGTGCGCCCCCTCGTCCGCGAGTCGTGGGAGAGGTCTTGGCGTGGTCGCGTCGGTCCCGAGGGCGCCCCGCCGCTCGAACTGGTGAGCGAAGAACTCGAGGTCTACCGTCTCGCCCACCCTCTCGCCTCCGCGATGGACATGATCCGTGCACTGCTGCTCCCCGGTGAGACCGAGGACACCGGGGTGATCATCGCGGTGGGAGACCAGGCGGGGCGACTGCTGTGGATCGAGGGCGACAGTCAGCTGCGCTCGCTCACCGATGGGATGGGCTTCGTCGCCGGTGCGAACTGGTCGGAGGAAGCCGTCGGCACGAGTGCGCCGGGAACGGCGCTCGCCCTCGGGCAGTCGGTGCAGATCCGTGGCGCCGAGCACTACAACCGTCTCGTGCATCCGTGGTCGTGCACCGCTGCGCCGGTACGCGACCCTGAGACGCAACGCGTGCTGGGGGTCATCGACATCACGGGAGGTTCCGAGGTCGTCTCGCTGCAGGCGAGGTTGCTCGTCGACGCGACGGCCCGCGCGGTCGAGTCGGAGCTGATGGTGGCGCGTCTTCGCGAACGGAGCGAGGTGCCTCGTGCCCGGTCGGTCGCGACGAAACGACAGTCGTCGGCCACCGCCCGTGCGACTCTTCATGTGCTGGGTCGAGATCGGGCTCGACTCGAGACCGAGTCCGATCTCGAGGAGGCGGTGGTCGAGCTCAGTGCGCGTCACGCGGCGATCCTGTTGATGCTGGGGGTGCATCGTCAGGGTCTCTCCGCCGAGCGCCTCTGCGAACTCGTCTACGGCCCCGGAATCTCCCCCGACACGCTCCGCCCCGAGATGGTGCGCCTTCGCAAGGTGCTTGAGCGCACGGCTCCCGACCTCGTGCCGGATTCCCGCCCGTATCGTCTGCCCGTCCCGCTCGATACCGATGCACACGACGTGCTGTCCCTTCTCGACCGCGGCGCGCACAGGGTGGCACTCACCGCTTACCGTGGCCCGGTCCTGCCGGAGTCGACGTCACCAGGGGTCGAGGAGTTCCGCGAGTCGGTGCGAGCTGCGCTACGAGAAGCGATGCTGTCGGAGGCGAGCCTCGATGTGCTCCTCTCCTATGCGGAGATTCCCGAGGGGCAGGGAGATGCCGAGGCGCTCCGTCTCGCGCTGGAGATGCTTCCCGCCCGCTCGCCGAAGCGTGCAGGGCTGGTCGCACGGATCGAGCGCCTCGAAGGCGACTGAGCGCTGCAACCCGCCGCAACGTTGCGCACTCGGGCGCAACCTCGCGCGACCTACCTTCGGATGACAGCCGCTGCACTGAGGCGCGGCCCCGCCGAAGGAGACCCCATGAGCATCGTCGAAGAAGACGTATCCCTCGCCTACGCCGCCCCTGGCCAGCCGGGCGCCATCGCGAACTACCGGGCGCGTTACGGCCACTACATCGGCGGCGAGTTCGTCGAACCCGTGAAGGGCCAGTACTTCGAGAACGTGAGTTCGGTGAACGGCAAGCCCTTCACCGAAGTCGGTCGCGGTACGAGCGAAGACATCGACCGCGCCGTCGAGGTGGCCTGGCAGGCGTTCGCGAGCTGGGGAAAGACCA
>JBOGEI010000159.1:0-8981 GCA_050701935.1 Microbacterium sp. | reverse complement strand
GTCTACTCCCGGGGGTTCCGGCGGGTGGTGAAGGGCGGGGTGCCGCGCAGGGGACGCGGCACCCCTCTGGGGTGATCGACGCGGGTTCAGACCCGGGTGATCACGGGTTCGGCCACGAGCCCGAAGGCTCGCAGCTGTCCGAGTAGCTCACGGTGTCCGAACGCCTGACAGGCTGAGGCGAAGCCCACCCGGTGCGGCCGCTGCTGCATCAGCGAGAAAGCAGCGAACGCCTGCAGGAGACCCGTCTGCTTGTAGTTGCTGTTGCCGTGGATGACCACGTGCGAGCGACCGAGCGGACCAGAGGCGTGCACGGAGTCGACCGAACGGTTGACCCGGGGGTTCTCGCGCGGCGGCATGCTCGCCTGGAGTCCTGCCGCGATGTCGGCGAGCGCCTTCTCCTGGGCGTCGGGCTCGAGCGGGCGGATCTGCTCCTCGAACATCTGCACCGTCTGTCCGACGTTCTCCATGATCGCGCGGTTGAGCACCCCGCCGATAGCTCGGACGCTCGACACCCGCGGGTCGTTCTGGAACCAGATCGGGTGTGACATCCCGCCCCACGGCACGGCGACGGCCTGCTCGTGATAGCCGGGAACCGTCACATCGAACGCGGACAGATGGTCCCACGGGACGAGCTGGTTCTGCTCCAGGTAGAACCAATCCGCCTTGAGGATCGTGAAGATCGTCTGCGTGGAGGCGAAGGTCGGCAGCCCCTTCCAGAACACGAGGATGTCGAGCGAGTCGTAGCCTCCCGGCTCGAGCGCGATGTTCGCCGCGATCTCACTGGTCGTGTACATGTGAGCGACGCCGGGCGCGAGCAGGATGTTCTTCTCGGCGAACTGCGCGCCCCAGCGGTCGCGTGCCGCGAGCACCCAGTCCTGCTCCCCGGTGGTGTCGAGGTAGTCGGCACCGATCTGCAGCGCCGCCTCCACGACCTCGGGCCCGAACTTGATGAAGGGTCCTGCCGTGTTGCAGATGACCTTCGCGCCGTCGAAGGCCTCGGCCAGCGCGGCCGCGGTGTTCTCCACCCCGACGACCTCGTAGTCGGCCGTCTCGATCCCGGGGATCTTCTCGACCACCTCTCGTACACGATCCGCGTCGCGACCAGCGGCCACGAAAGGCACGCCCAGCTCGCGCAGGTACTCGCAGATCAGTCGGCCGGTGTATCCACTCACGCCGTAGACGACGACGGGCTTGTCCGTGCTCATGGTGCTCCCCTCACATCCCCATCGCGCCGTCGATCGACAGCGTCGTTCCGTTCACGAATGCCGCATCAGATGACAGCAGGAAGGCGATGCCGCGCGCGATGTCGTCCTCGGTGGCGAGACGCCCTGACGGCGTGAGCCCGACGACGGCGGTCACGGCATCCTGCGCCGAGGGGAACAGACCGAGCCGCTCCATGTCACCGGCGAGCTGGGCACCCATCGCGTTCGGGACGAGTCCGGGGCACACGGTGTTGACACGCACGCCGTAGCCGAGTCGCCCCGACTCCGCTGCCGCGACCTTGCTCAGTCGCTCGACCGCGGACTTCGACGCGGAGTAGGCGGCGATCCCCGGGAATGCGATGGTCGCGGCGACCGAGGCGATGTTCACGATCGCCCCGCCTGTGCCCGTACCGTCGTCCTGCCGCATCGCGCGGAATGCGTGCTTGATCCCGAGTGCGGTGCCGACGACGTTCACGTCGAGGATCTTCCGCACGTTCGCGGGGTCGAGATCGACGAACAGGTCGGAGATCTCGATGCCGGCGTTGTTGACGACGGCGTCCACCCCTCCGAGATCCGTGCGGACCTGTTCCATCGCCCGGTTCCACGAGACGTCATCGGTGACGTCGAGGGCGACGAATGTCGCGTTTCTTCCATCGGCGGTCAGGGCCGTTGCAGCGGCGGTGCCGGCGGTCGCATCCACGTCGGCCAGGACGACGGCTGCTCCTCTCTCGGCGAGCAGCTGCGCGGTGCGCAGTCCCAGCCCTTTCGCGCCGCCGGTGATCAGGGCCCGAGTCCCCGTGAGATCAGTGGTCATGTCGATCTGTTCCTTTCGTCGTTGAAAGCGATGGGGACAGCAGATCAGAAAACTGGACAGTTGACAAGGAAAACTTGGACAACTGGTCAAATCAGTCGATCTCGCCCGCGAACAGGGCGTATGATCGCTTCACATCCCGACCGGAGGAGGCCTGATGAGCGGTGTCGTGACGCGCGCGGAGAAAGCAGGGACCGACAAGTTCGCCGCCCGTCGGCGCGAACTCGCCGATGCCGCGCTGGCTGCGATCGCCGAACGCGGCTTCGCCCGCACCGGCCTGCGCGATGTCGCAGCCCACACCGACCTCTCGCACGGACTCCTGCACTACTACTTCGAGGACAAGGACGACCTGATCGGTCAGGCGATCTGGCAGTACAAATCGGAGTGCGCTCGTCGCTACGACCCGATCGTCGAGTCGTCGCAGACCGGATCCGAGCTGGCCGAGCGATTCGGCGCCGAGATGGCCGCGACGCTCCGCGATGAAGCCGATATGCACCGGCTCTGGTACGACCTGCGCAACCAGGCGCTCTTCGATGCGGGCTTCCGCGACACCATCATCTCGATCGATGCCCTGCTGAGCGACATGGTGTGGGCGGTCGTCGAGCGCTTCTCCGCACTCGAGGGACGTGTCCCCGTCGTCGATCCGTCTTCGGCGTACGCACTGTTCGACGGAATCTTCCTCAATGCCCTGATCGCGTATCTTCGGGGCGATCTGGAGGCCGTCGAGCATCTGCGCCTCGCCAGCATCCGCCTTCTGCTCAGCGCCGTCTGAGCTGCCGCTGGCCCAGTGTCGACGGCGGATGGCAGGATGAACCCATGCCCGAGATGCCCGAAGTGCAGGGACTCACCGCCTTCCTCGGCGAGCGCACCGTCGGCCGGGCCATCACTCGGGCGACCGTCGCATCGATCGCCGCGCTGAAGACGTACGACCCGCAGATCACCGCGCTGCAGGGCGCCACGATCACCGCGTCCGCGCGTCTCGGCAAATTCGTCGTGCTCTCCTGCGGCGACGATCTGCACCTCGTGTTCCACCTCGCCAAGGCCGGTTGGCTGCGCTGGTACGAGACGCTCCCGACGGCCCTCATCAAGCCGGGCAAGTCGCCGATCGCGCTGCGCATCGCTCTCGACGACGACAGCGGTTTCGACCTCACCGAGGCGGGGACCAAGAAGTCGCTCGCCGTGTATGTCGTGCGCGATCCGCACGAGGTGCCGGGCATCGCGAGACTCGGTCCCGATCCCCTCGACGCGGCGTTCACGCGCGAGGTCTTCGCGGCCCTGCTCGAGGATCGGCGCATGCAGATCAAGGGGCTGCTGCGCGATCAGGCGGTGATCGCGGGCATCGGCAACGCGTATTCCGACGAGATCCTGCACGCCGCGCGCATGTCTCCGTATGCGATCGCCGGCAAGCTCGACGACGCCGAGATCGACCGCCTGTTCGCGGCCATGCGCGAGACGCTGACCGAGGCGGTCGCCGAAGCCTCCGGCAAGCCGCCAGCCGACCTGAAAGACGCCAAGCGTCGCGGAATGCAGGTGCACGCACGCCGCGGCGAGCCCTGCCCCGTATGCGGCGACAAGGTCCGCAGCGTGTTCTTCGCCGACCGCTCCCTCGAGTACTGCCCCACCTGCCAGACCGGTGGCAAGGTGCTCGCCGACCGGCGTCTGTCACGACTGCTGAAGTGAACGCGCCGGCGTACCGGTCGATTCCGGTCGCTGTCGTGGAATGAAATGTGCGCAGACGCGTTGAGTACACTCAGATCAACAACGTGCTCCGGGGTCGGTGAGAATCCGAACCGGCGGTGACAGTCCGCGAGCGTCTCGAGAGATCGGGATGCCGATCCGGTGGAATTCCGGGACCGACGGTGATGTGAGGGAGACCTCGCTAGTCCGGAAGGGAGGCAGCACGAGACGCATCCGTGCGTCCGTTCCGCCATCCCTGTCTGACCCCGGAGCCTCAGAGGAGGACGACGGATGGCAGTGAACGCGGCAGAGCGCAACGCGATGGATCGCGCGCTCCACCTCGCCGCCCGTGGACCGCGCGGGGAGAACCCGCAGGTCGGCGCGGTCATCCTCTCCCCCGACGGCGTGGTCATCGCCGAAGGCTGGCACCACGGTGCCGGCACCCCGCACGCCGAGGTAGACGCGCTCTCCAAGCTCGTCCCCGGCGCAGCACGTGGAGCCACGGCCGTCGTGACCCTCGAACCCTGCAACCACACCGGCCGCACGGGACCCTGCGCCGTCGCCCTGATCGAGGCGGGAGTCGCCCGCGTGGTCTACGCGCTCGACGACCCGGGCGTCATCTCGGGTGGCGGAGCAGAACGGCTGCGTGCCGCCGGGGTCGACGTCGAGTCCGGCGAGCAGGCGGATGCCGCGCACGCGCTGATCGAGGGGTGGCTCACGGCCCAGCGACTGGGACGCCCGCAGGTCACCGTCAAATGGGCGCAGAGCCTCGACGGTCGCGCCGCCGCAGACGACGGGTCGAGCCGGTGGATCACGGGACCCGCCGCCCGCGCCGACGTGCACCGTCGCCGCGCAGCAGCCGATGCGATCGCTGTCGGCACCGGGACCGTGCTCGCCGATGACCCGGCGCTCACAGCACGCGACGGCGACGCCCTGCTGCCGCACCAGCCGATCCCGGTGGTCATCGGGTCACGGCCCACTCCGGCCGACGCCGCGGTGCACCGGCATC
This sequence comes from Microbacterium sp., assembly GCA_050701935.1. Taxonomy (GTDB): domain Bacteria; phylum Actinomycetota; class Actinomycetes; order Actinomycetales; family Microbacteriaceae; genus Microbacterium. The sequence goes on along the minus strand of JBOGEI010000159.1, from coordinate 4,282 downwards.
CGCACACTCCGCTGTTCTTCGACACCCACGACCTGCACGCGGTCGTGGCCGACCTGCACGCCCGCGGGGTGCAGAGCCTGTTCGTGGAGGGCGGTCCGACGCTCGCCAGCGCCTTCATCGAGGCGGGGCTCGCCGACCGGGTGCTCGCCTACGTCGCCCCGGTGCTGCTCGGCGGGCGCCGACTCGCCCTGACCGACATCGGCGTCGGATCCATCGACGAGGCGCGCCGCCTGACCGTCGACGAGTGGGTTCCGCTCGGGGCCGACCTGCTCGCGATCGCACGCCCTGTCGAAGACACCGACCCTCAGAACGAAGGAGCCGCCTGATGTTCACCGGAATCATCGAGGAGATGGGCGAGATCACCGCGATCGCCCCCGCAGGTGACGGCTGGCGCCTGACCGTGCGCGCGCCTCGCGCTGCAGCCGACGCCGTGCACGGCGAGTCCATCGCCGTCTCGGGCGTGTGCCTGACAGTGGTCGGTTCGACCGCCGACACCTTCGACACCGACGTGATGAAGCAGACGCTCGACGTCGCCGCCATCGGGTCGGCATCCATCGGCACCCGCGTGAACATCGAGAAGGCGATGCCGGTCGGCGCGCGACTCGGCGGACACATCGTGCAGGGTCATGTCGACGGGGTCGGCGACGTGCTCGAGGTGCGACCGGGTGCGCAGTGGAGCGTGCTGCGCATCAGCCTGCCGACCGATCTCGCGCCACTCGTCGTCGACAAGGGCTCGATCTCGGTCGACGGCACCTCACTCACCGTGAGCGCTGTCAGCGCTCCCCGAGACCCCTCCCCCTGGTTCGAAGTCTCCCTGATCCCGGAGACCCTCGCAGCGACCACCCTCGGCATCCGCGCCGTCGGCGACCGCGTGAACCTGGAGACCGACATCCTCGCCCGGCACGTCGAGCGCCTGCTCGCGTTCCGCGCCGCACCGGAAGGAGGCTCGCGATGAGCCTTTCCACGATCCCCGAGGCCCTGGACGCGCTGCGCGCCGGGCGTCCCGTTCTCGTCGCCGACGATGAGAACCGGGAGAACGAGGGCGATGTCATCCTGTCGGCAGAGCTCGCGACGCCCGAGTGGGTGGCGTGGACAGTGCGCTGGTCGTCGGGCTTCATCTGCGCGCCGATGCCCGCCGACCTCGCCGACCACCTGAACCTGCCGCCGATGGTCGCCGCCAGCGAAGACGCCCGTTCGACCGCCTACACCGTGAGCGTCGACGCCGCCCAGGGCGTCACCACCGGTATCAGCGCCCACGATCGGGCCCACACGCTGAACGTGCTGGCGAACCCGGAGTCGACGTCGACGAGCGTCATCCGCCCCGGTCACGTGCTGCCTCTGCGCGCCGTCGACGGCGGCGTGCGAGAGCGCAGCGGTCACACCGAGGCAGCTGTCGAGCTCATGAAACTCGCCGGCCTCCACCCGGTCGGCGCGATCGCCGAGGTGGTCGCGGAAGACGGCAGCATGATGCGCCTTCCCGGCCTGCTCGAGCTCGGCGCCCGCGATGGCGTGCCCGTCATCACCATCGAGCAGCTGATCGCGCACCTCAACGAGGTCGATCCCGAGGGTGCGACCCCGAGCGCGCACCGCGGGCGCCGCGTGAGCCTGCGTGCCGACGCCACCGTGCCCACCACGCACGGCACCTTCCGCTTCCTCGCCTACAAGGACCGCATCACCGGCACCGACCACATCGCGGTCGTCTCCGGCGAACTCGGCGAGACAGCGCTCGTACGCGTGCACTCGGAGTGCCTGACCGGAGAGGCATTCGGTTCGCTGAAGTGCGAGTGCGGGCCGCAACTCGACGCCGCGCTCGACGCGATCGAGAAAGAGGGCGGCATCGTGATCTACATGCGCGGCCACGAGGGACGAGGAATCGGCCTCATCAACAAGCTGCGCGCCTACAGTCTGCAGGAGGAGGGGCTCGACACGGTCGACGCCAACCTCGCGCTCGGGCTGCCCGCGGATGCCCGCGACTATGCCGCGGCTGCCGGGATCCTCGCCGACCTCGGAGTGTCGAAGGTGCGTCTGCTCACGAACAACACCGACAAGGTCGAGCAGCTGCGCGAACTCGGGCTCGACGTGATCGAGCAGGTGCCGCTGATCGTCGGCGTCGGACCGAACAACCACCAGTACCTGGAGACCAAGCGTGACCGGATGGGTCACATCATCGGCGAAGCGGCCCTCGCAGAGGCGCTCGCCCACGGAAGGGACGAGAAATGAGCGGCGCAGGAGCACCAGAGACCGGGAACATCGACGGACGCGGGCTGAACGTCGTCATCGTCGCCGGCACCTGGCACGAGACGATCTCGAACGGACTGATCGCGGGAGCCGAGCGCGTGCTGGATGCGGCCGAGGCCACCCACCGCCTGGTGCGGGTACCCGGATCCTTCGAGCTCGCGATCGCCGCGCAGGCAGCGTTCGCCGGTGGAGCCGATGCGGTCGTCGCCCTCGGCGTGATCATCCGCGGCGGCACACCGCACTTCGAGTACGTGTCGGCGGCGACCACCGACGGCCTCACCCGCGTCGCCCTCGATGCCGGCAAGCCGGTCGGATTCGGCGTGCTCACCCTCGACGACGAGCAGCAGGGCCTCGACCGAGCGGGTCTCGAAGGCTCGAAGGAGGACAAGGGCGCAGAGGCCGCGGATGCCGCCCTGCGCACGGCGCTCGTGACACGGGAGCTGCGCGGCTGAGGTCAGCCTGCCCTTGCTAGCGATGGACCCCGTCTCACTCGTACGGTGAGTGCATGGAGATCCTCCGCCACGTCGTCGTGTTCGTCCACCTCATCGGCTTCGCCGTGCTCTTCGGCGCCTGGGCCGCTCAGGCGTTCGGCGGCAAGCGCCAGATCACGAAGATCATGGACTACGGCCTCGCCATCGCGGGTGTGGCCGGCCTCGCCCTGGCGGCTCCGTGGGGCATCGAGTACGACCTGAACTACGTCAAGATCGGCGTGAAGCTCGTCGTCCTGGTGATCATCGGCGCCCTGCTCGGCATCGGCTCCGCGCGTCAGAAGCGCGGCGAGACCGTGCCTCCGGCCGTGTTCTGGCTGATCGGCATCCTGGCACTGCTCAACGCGGGTCTCGCCGTCATCTGGCGCTGACCTCCTCAGCTGTTCCCCAAGGGATGTGGGAGCGGCCGAACACCCCGTGCAGCACACGGGCTCTCGACTCGAGCAGATCCAGGGTCTCCGCGTCGACCCAATCCCCCGCGTGCACGACGACATCGGCGTCGTCGATCGCCCTCAGCACGGCGTCCGGTAGCCTCTTCGCCCGTTTCGGGACGTGCGTGTCCGCCAGCAACAGCATCCGCGTCGACATCGCGTCCTCCCCGGCCTTGCGTTGCTCCGACTCTACGCACCGGAGACCCACTCCGACCCGACCAGCGAAATGCGCGCACAGCAAACACTCAGGAAGGCGTAAACTCGCCCGAGTCCCCTGGTATACCGGGGACTGATCGGAGGAGCTTCATGAGTACTGCCACTGCGCCGGCGAATCCCCGCTCGCGCGTCATCACCGCGAGCCTGGTCGGCACCACGATCGAGTTCTACGACTTCTACGCGTATGCGACAGCGGCCGTGCTCGTGTTCCCGGTGCTGTTCTTCCCCACGGGTGATGACACGACCTCGCTCCTCTCCTCGTTCGCGGTGTTCGGTGCCGCGATGGTCGCCCGACCGATCGGCGCGGTGGTCTTCGGCCACTTCGGCGACAAGTTCGGACGCAAGGCGACGCTCGTGGCCTCGCTGCTGACGATGGGCATCGCGACCTTCGTGATCGGCCTGCTGCCGACGTACCAGGACATCGGATGGTGGGCAGCCCTGCTGCTGCTGTTCCTCCGTCTCGCGCAGGGCTTCGCGCTCGGCGGCGAGTGGTCGGGCGCCGCGCTGGTCGCGACAGAGAACGCACCGAAGGGCAAGCGCGCCTGGTACGGGACCTTCCCGCAGCTGGGCGCACCGCTCGGCTTCATCATCGCGAACTTCCTCTTCCTCGCGATCAACTGGCTGCTGCCGCACGCTGAGAACCCGGTTCTGAAGTCCGAGGCGTTCCTATCCTGGGGCTGGCGCATCCCGTTCCTGTTCTCCGCGGTGATGGTCATCATCGGCCTGTGGGTGCGACTCAAGCTCGTCGAGTCCGACACCTTCAAGAAGGCCGAGACGAAGGGCGTGATCCGCAAGCTCCCGCTCGCGACTGTGTTCCGTCACCACTGGAAGCAGCTGATCCTCGGCACGTTCATCATGCTGGCGACTTACGTGCTGTTCTACCTGATGACGAACTTCACGCTCGCCTAC
>JBOGEI010000158.1:0-9094 GCA_050701935.1 Microbacterium sp. | reverse complement strand
GGGATGCCGCGTGGCATCCCGGAGACCGTCAGTGACTCACTTGATGAGGTCGATCGCGGCCTGGGCCTGCGTGCGCAGGTCGTCCGAGATCGGTGCGCTGCCGGCGTTGGTCGCGGCGACGTCCTGGCCCTCGGCACTGATCGCCGTCGTGAAGAACGCCTTGGTCAGTGCGGCGACGTTCTCGTCCTCGTACTCGGCGCAGCCGATGAGGTAGCTGACGAGCAGGACGGGGTACGCGCCGTCGGCGGTCGTGGTGCGGTCGATCGCGAAGGCGAGGTCACCGGCGGTGCGGCCTTCCTCGATCTTCGAGGCGTCGAGCGTTGCAGCAGCGCCCTCGGCCGAGTGCGGCACGAACTTGTCGCCGACCTTGACGTTGACGGACGAGAAGTCGGCGGCCTGCGAGGAGTCGATGTAGCCGATGAGGCCCTGTCCGCCCTTGACGGCGTTGGCGACACCCGAAGTCTTCTCGGCGGACTCGCCGGCGAGATCTGCCGGCCACTCCTCGACGCTGCCGGCGGTCCACACATCACCCGCGGTCTGCGCGAGGTAGTCGGTGAAGTTGCCCGTCGTGCCCGACTTGTCGGAGCGGTGCACCGGCGTGATGGCGAGGTCGGGGAGCTTGGCGTCGGGGTTGTCCTTGGCGATCGCCGGGTCGTTCCAGTTGGTGATCTTGCCGGCGAAGATCGACGCGACGGTCTCGGCGTCGAGGTTCAGCTCGTCCACGCCGTCGAGCGAGAAGACGATGGCGATGGGCGAGACGTAGGCGGGGATCTCGATGAGGTCGGAGCCGTCGACGCACGCGCCGAAGCCGCCGGCCGAGATCTCGTCGGTCTTGAATGCGCGGTCGGAGCCGGCGAAGTTGACCGCACCCTGCTGGAACGACTCGCGGCCACCGCCCGAGCCCTGCGGGTCGTACTCGACCTGGGCGTCGGGGTTGGTCTTCTGGAACTCGGCGGTCCATGCCTGGATGGCGACCTGCTGCGAGGAGGCGCCGGCGCCGACGAGGGAGCCGCTGACGGCTGCGGCGCTGGAGGTGGGCTCGTCGGTGGAACCGGTGCCGCCTTCGTTCGCGGCACAGCCGGCGAGTGCGAGAGCGGCGACGGCGCCGATGGCGCCGATTCGTGCGATTCGGGAGATCTTCACTGTGGATCCTTCGATCTGGAATGGGTGGGGCCCGGTGCAGGGCACACAGTGACGCTATGGGCGACGGTTAACGAGACTCTCCCGAGCAGGTGAACGGCAGGTGAACGACGGGCGACTCTCTGGGGTGCTCCCGCGAGAAATCAGGGGTTCGTCAGACCTTGGGGATGTGCGTCTCGATCGCGATGATGCCGGAACCGGGATTCGTGGCGGAGAGATGCACGACCGAGAACGCGGCCGGTTCGAGGTCGGCCGCGCTGCTGAGGTAGGAGCCTTGGATGGTGCCGGTGGCCAGTGCGATCTCCGAGAGCAGGCCCGGCAGCACCGGTCCGTGACTGCACAGCACGACGGGCTTACCGGCCCTGACACGTCGCCCGACGACGGAGCGCAGGTCGGATTCGCCGTCCTCCCACGCATCCTGACTGATCTTCGCCGTCTTCACGGACTTGCGATCGAGCGCGCGGGCGAGGGGGGTGACCGTCTCGATGCAGCGCACCGCATCGCTCGTCACGATCCGGCGCACACCGAAGGCCCGCAGTGGTCCGACGATCGACTTCGCCTGCTTGCGTCCGCGCTCGGTGAGCGGCCGGGAGGCATCGGATCCATCCCACTCCGAACGAGGCGTGGCCTTCGCGTGACGCAGGGCGATCACCGGGAAGGTGCGCAGCACCCCGTCGTCGACGAGGTTCGAGAAGAAGTCGAGGATCTCGAGGTCGACGGGGTAGCTCAGACGTGAGCGCGCCTTCTTCACGCTGACCCACTCAAGGGCTGCGATCTCCCGATTGGGGACGAACGTCGATTCCCGGATCGCTGCATCCGTCGCCTCAGCGGCCCAGTAGTGCACGACCTTCTGCTTCTGCGAGGCGAGGTGATAGCGGCTCACACCGACCGACACTCCGAGCGCGACACGGATGCCGGTCTCCTCGTGCACTTCACGCACGGCCGTCTCGGCGAGCATCTCGCCGGGGTCGACCTTGCCCTTGGGCAGTGTGATGTCGCGGTACTTGGTTCGGTGGATGAGCAGGATCCGCAGTTTGCCCTCGACGAGACGCCACACGACGGCCCCCGCCGCGTACACCGCCTTGTCCGTCCACTTCGAGTTCGTCGTGGTGTCGGCCGGGAGCTGCAGCTGCCGAGTGTTCATCGAACCGCTCGTGCGCGACGGCGCCGCTGGATCAACCCCATGGTCTTATCCTGCAGGTCGATCAGGGGCTTGCCCTCCGCATCGACGGCGTGGCGCTCCCAGACGCCGCCGGCGCCGAGGTGCCATGAGGTCGTCCCCGCATCCATCGCCAGGTCGAAGAACGTCCCGAGCTCCTTGAGGTGGGCGGGATCGGTGACGCGCACCAGGGCCTCGACGCGGCGGTCGAGGTTGCGGTGCATCATGTCGGCGCTGCCGATGTACACCTGCGGGTCTCCGCCGTTGTCGAAGGCGAAGATGCGCGAGTGCTCCAGGTATCGTCCGAGGATGCTGCGCACCGTGATGTTGTCGCTGATGCCGTCGAGGTCGGTGCGGAGGCTGCAGATGCCGCGCACCCAGACGTCGACCTTCACTCCCGCCGCGCTCGCACGATAGAGCGCGTCGATGATCTCTTCATCGACCATCGAATTCACCTTGATGCGGATGTGCGCGGGAATCCCCGCTTCCGCATTCTTGCGCTCCGCATCGATCTGGCGGATCAGTCCCTTGCGCAGGTGCAGGGGCGCGACGAGGAGCCGCTTGAACTTCTTCTCGATCGCGTAGCCGCTGAGCTCGTTGAAGAGCCTCGTCAGGTCTTTGCCGACCTGGGCGTCTGCGGTGAACAACCCGAAGTCCTCGTAGATGCGGCTGGTCTTCGGGTTGTAGTTGCCGGTGCCGACGTGCGAGTAGTGCTGCAGCCTGCCGTCTTCCTCGCGGATCACGAGCGCGAGCTTGCAGTGGGTCTTGAGCCCGACGAGCCCGTACACCACGTGCACGCCGGCCTTCTCGAGCTTGCGCGCCCAGACGATGTTGTTGGCCTCGTCGAAGCGGGCCTTGACCTCGACGAGCGCGAGTACCTGCTTGCCCGCCTCTGCCGCGTCGATCAGGGCCTGCACGATGGGGCTGTCGCCGGAGGTGCGGTAGAGGGTCTGCTTGATCGCGAGCACGTGCGGATCGCGCGCTGCCTGCTCCAGGAACGCCTGCACGCTGGTCGTGAACGACTCGTACGGGTGGTGCACCAGCACGTCCGACTTGCGGATCGCCTTGAAGATGTCGGCGCGGGAGCTGGATCCGGCCGGCTGGAACGCGACCGCTGTCGTCGGCAGGTGCGGCGGGTAGCGCAGATCCGGTCGATCGATGCGGGAGAGGTCGAACAGGCCGCGCAGGTCGAGCGGGCCTGGAAGGCGGTACACCTCCAGATCCGTGATGTCGAGCTCGCGGACGAGCAGGTCCATCGTGACGTCGTCCATGTCGTCTGTGATCTCGAGGCGGATCGGCGGGCCGAACCGTCGACGCAGGAGCTCGGCCTCGAGCGCCTGGATGAGGTTCTCGCTCTCGTCCTCTTCGATCTCCACATCCTCGTTGCGGGTGAGGCGGAACGCGTGGTGGTCGAGCACCTCCATGCCGGGGAACAGATCGCCGAGGTGGTTGGCGATGAGCTCCTCCAGGCGGAGGAACCGCTTGATCTCGCCTCCTCCTGGTACCTCGACGAAGCGGGGGAGCATGGGCGGCACCTTGAGACGCGCGAACTCCTGGCGACCGGTGCGCGCGTTGCGGATGCGGATCGCGAGATTCAGCGACAGGCCGGAGATATAGGGGAACGGGTGCGCCGGGTCGACCGCGAGCGGCATCAGCACAGGGAAGACCTGAGCCTGGAAGTACTCCGACAGTGCCGCGCGCTCGCCTTCGGTGAGCTCGGACCAATCGGTGATCTCGATGCCGGATTCGGCCAGGGCGGGGCGAACCAGCGAGATCCAGGCATCCGCGTGGCGCAGCTGCAGCGCGTGGGCCTCGCGCGAGATGTCGGCGAGTGCGTCGACGGGGGAGCGGCCGATGTTGGTAGGCACGGCGAGACCGGTCATGATGCGACGTTTGAGGCCGGCGACGCGCACCATGAAGAACTCGTCGAGGTTGCTCGCGAAGATCGCCAGGAAGTTGGCGCGTTCGAGTTCGGGCAGTGACGGATCCTCCGCGAGCTCCAGCACGCGCTGATTGAAAGCGAGCCAGCTCAGCTCCCGATCCAGGTAGCGATGGTCCGGAAGCAGGGAGTCGTGCGACTCGATGGCGTCGAAGTCGTCGTCTTCGGCGTCACCGAGGCCGGCGTCGGCGAGTGCGGGATCGATCATGGGGTACATCTAAGCACCGAGAGGTGACGCGTGTGTGAACGGAGCCGATCATCACCCGGCGTTGACGAGACTCTCGTCCTCGTTGACGTTGAAGCGGTAGCCGACGTTGCGCACAGTGCCGATGATCTGCTCCTGGTCGCCGAGCTTCGCTCTGAGTCTTCGCACATGCACATCGACCGTGCGGGTGCCGCCGAAGTAGTCGTAGCCCCAGACCTCGCTGAGAAGCTGTTCGCGTGTGAACACACGAGCGGGGTGGGTGGCCAGGAAATGCAGCAGTTGGAACTCCTTGTAGGTGAGGTCCAGAGCCCTGCCGCGCAGCTTCGCCGAGTACGACTGCTCGTCGATCGTGACGCCGGACGCGTGCACCCGCGCGGGTTCGGCGACCTCGTCGCGGCGAGCCAGCGCGAGACGGAGCCGTGCGTCGATCTCGGCAGGCCCTGCGGTGGCGAGGAGGACATCGTCGATTCCCCAGTCGCCCGACAGTGCGCTCATGCCGCCTTCCGTGACGACCAGCAGCAGCGGCGCATCCTGGCCGGTCGCACGCAGCAGACGGCACAGCGACTTCGCTCCGACGAGATCGTGACGGCCGTCCACGATCACGACGTCGTAGTCAGGGGCGCTGACCAGCTGTGCCGGCTCCGCCGCGATCTGGCGCGCACGATGGCTCAACAACTCAAGGGCGGGCAGCACCTGCTCCGAGAGCGAAGCGTTGGTAAGTACCAGCACCTGGGCCACGCGCACTCCTCACCGACGCGGATCGACGCCGTGCCGCCATGATACCGGGAGCTGATGCGCAACAATGGTGTCATGACGGATCCAGCACTCGCACCGCGCAACGCGTTCGTCGGTGTGGCCGGCGTATGGGCGGCGGCGTTCGTCGCGACCGTCGCGATCGGCATCTTCGTTCCGGAGGAGTGGCGAGTTCCGTGGCTGCTGGTGGGCTTCGGAGGCGCTGTGCTGCTGTCCTTCGCGGTGCAGCTCCGGTACGGGCGCACGCAGGGCTTCATCTTCCGGGTGGCCGGCAGCGTGATCGGAGCCCTGCTGCTGATGGGGCTCGTCTCGATCGGTTTCGGTATCGCGGCGCTGATCCCGACCTGACTCCGGCGCGGCGCGGTAAGGTGGATCACATGGACCTCATGGCGCTCGAAATGTTCTTCATCGGCCTGCTGGGCCTTGCGAGCCTCGCTATCGTCTTCGTCTCGGCAGTGGTGCTGCGCAACCTCTTCCGCGGCCAGCGCTGACGCGATCGTGCTCGAACTGCCCGTCGACCTTCCGGCCGATCTCGTCCCCTTCGCGTGGCTGATCGGCGTCTGGGAGGGTACCGGCGTCATCGACTATCCCGTCGGCGACGAGCGTCTGCAGGGCGAGTTCACGCACCGGGTCAGCTTCAGCCATGACGGCGGCCCCTTCCTGAACTACTCGGGCACCGCGACGTTCCTCACCGAAGATGGCGCACCGGCTGCCGCGCTGCTCGCCGAAACCGGCTTCTGGCGACTTGCGCGTCCGGCGACGCCAGCGGATCCAGGTCCGGCGCTGCTCCCGTCGACCGGCCCCGCAGTCACACGAACGGTCGACGACGTGGAGGAGCTCCGTGCTCCGAGCGGCGGATTCCCGATCGAGGTGTCGCTCGCGCACTCCGACGGGGCCCTCGAGCTCTACATCGGTGAGATCAACGGTCCGCGCATCGACATCGGCTCCGACGCCGTCGTGCGCAGCGCCGGTGCCAAGGTGCATACGGCTTCATCACGCATGTACGGGCTCGTCGACGGTCACCTGCTGTGGGCATGGGATATCGCCGCCCTCGGCACCCCTTTGCGCTCGCACGCCTCGGCGCGGCTCGCCAAGGTCTGACGTGACCCGCTTCAGCCAGATCGACGGCATCGTCTCCGACGGTGACCTGATCATGCACTTCGGCGATGCCTTCCGCGAGCAGCGACGTCTCGCCGACGGTGCGGCTCTCGCACCCCTCGGCGACCGCACCGTGATCGAGGTCGCGGGCCCCGAGCGACTGAGCTGGCTCGACTCGATCACCTCGCAGGCTGTGGGGCATCTGGCTCCCGGCGAGAGCACCGAGCTTCTGGTGCTCGACCCGCAGGGCCGCGTCGAACATGCAGCCGGTGTCGTCGACGACGGTGCATCGACGTGGCTCATCGCCGACGCCGGCGATGCCGAGTCGCTTGCCGGTTGGTTGACCCGCATGAAGTTCCGCACGCAGGCCACGGTCGAAATCCGATCAGACCTCATCGTGATCGGGTTCATCGACGGCGGAACAGTCGCGCCGGAGGCGTCCGCCGCAGCATTCACACCGAACGGTGTGCCCCTCGTCTGGGCAGATCCGTGGCAGCGGGTCAGCATCGGCGGGCACCAGTACTCCGAGGTCGCCGAGCACCCCGCGGCCGACTACGCCTGGCGGGTGGCGATCGTCACCGACGAGGCAGCAGACGTTCTGGCTGCCTCGATCGATCGGGAGGCGCTTGCCGGTCTCCTGGCCGCGGAGGCGCTGCGCGTGGCCGCCTGGCGTCCTCGTTGGGTGACAGAGGTCGATGAACGCTCCTTGCCGCATGAGTCCGACTGGATCCGCAGCGCGGTGCATCTGAACAAGGGGTGCTACCGGGGGCAGGAGACCGTCGCCAAGGTGCACAACCTCGGGCATCCGCCCCGTCGCCTGGCCGCTCTCCACCTCGATGGCAGCGATGCGGTCCTGCCCGAACCAGGTGCGCCGGTCTTCGCGGGCGACGACGAGGTCGGGCACCTCACCTCGGTGGCTCGGCACCACCAGGATGGTCCGATCGCGCTCGCCATCCTCTCTCGGCGCGCCCCGATCGGCGACCTCGTGGTGCGCGCCGACGGCATCGACATCGCCGCGTCACAGCAGGTGATCGTGCCGGCCGACGCTGGTGCCACGGCAGACATCCCGCGCCTCACCCGTCTGTCTCGTCGGCCCACGGCACCGGACCCGCGCGACTCCGGAAGCTGAGCTCAGTCCGAGAGCGGAGCGACCGCCGCCCAGGGCAGCGTGAGCTCGCCCAGGCGCCATCGCGTGCGCCCGCCGAGCACCGGCCACCCCTGGTCCCGAAGAGCGCTCACGGCGGCGAGGAAGCGCTGCGTGGCGCCGAACGTCGACAGGGGAGCCGCTCGGTCCCATTCTCGATCGAGGTCGACGAGCAGGGAGTGGATGCGCTCGCCGGGGATGTTGCGGTGGATCAGCGCCTTCGGCAGACGTTCCGCGACGATGCTCGGACGCTCGAGGTCGGCGAGACGGAGCGAGATCGTGAAGCGCAGTGGCTCAGCGTGCGCGTCGACGTCGATCCAGCTCGACACGCGGCCGATCTCGTCGCAGGTGCCCTCGAACAGCAGGCCACCAGGTGCCAGCCGTGCGGCCATGCGCGACCAGGCATCGGGAACGTCGGTCTCGTCGTACTGGCGCAGCACGTTCATCGCACGGATCACCGCGGCTCGCCGCCCGTCGGGAAGCGGCACCTCGAATCCTCCGCGGGCGAACGAGACCGGAAGGTCGGCGGCGAAGGACGTTCGCCCCGCGCGCACCTCGGCCAATTGGGAGTCGGCGGTCGCCACGCGCGCCGGGTCGATCTCCAGACCGCGCACCTCGACGTCGCCTCGCACCCGCACGAGCCGGGTCGCGAGCTCGAACGCCGTCACGCCGCTCGCCCCGTATCCGAGGTCGATGACCAGAGGATCGGATGCCCGGCGAAGCGCATCGCTCGCCGCGATCCAGCGATCGTTGCGCCGCAGCCGGTTCGTCCCCGTGGTGCCGCGGGTCGGCCGACCGAGGGGAGATGACGCCATGTCTCCATCCTCCCAGGATCCGACTCGGGTGCTGTGCTCCTGGCGGATAAACTGGCGGCATGACTGCGACGCGCACCCTCATCCTGCTCCGCCACGGCCGGAGCGAGTGGAACGAACTGAACCTGTTCACCGGTTGGGTGGATGTCCGCCTCAACGAGCAGGGCGAGAAGGAGGCCCGCCGCGGCGGCGAGCTGCTGGCCGAGTCCGGCATCCTCCCCGACGTGCTGCACACCTCGCTGCTGAGCCGTGCGATCCAGACGGCGAACATCGCCCTGGATGCCGCCGACCGCCTCTGGATCCCGGTGACCCGCTCCTGGCGGCTCAACGAGCGCCACTACGGTGCGCTCCAGGGCAAGGACAAGGCACAGACGCTCGAGGAGTTCGGCCCCGAGCAGTTCCAGCTGTGGCGCCGCTCGTTCGACGTGCCCCCGCCCGTGCTCGACGACGAGAGCGAATTCAGCCAGGTGAACGACGTCCGCTACGCGGGCATCGACGGCGAGGTGCCGCGCACCGAGTCGCTCAAGCTCGTCATCGATCGTCTGCTGCCCTACTGGGAGAGCGCGATCGTCCCCGACCTCGAAGCCGGCAAGACGGTGCTCGTCACCGCGCACGGCAATTCGCTGCGCGGTCTCGTGAAGCACCTCGAGGGCATCAGCGACGACGACATCGCCGAGCTCAACATCCCCACGGGCATCCCGCTGGTGTACGAGCTCGACGAGAACAACGTCCCCACCGGCCCCGGCCGCTACCTCGACCCGGAGGCGGCTGCCGCCGGTGCCGCCGCGGTCGCCGCGCAGGGGAAGAAGTAAGAGCTACCCCTCGAACGGAGAAGCCCCCGATG
>JBOGEI010000157.1:0-9218 GCA_050701935.1 Microbacterium sp. | reverse complement strand
CCGGAACCCCCGGGAGTAGACATGCATTTCGCCACGCTTCCCTCCGCCCGCGCTGCCGACGCGCCCGTCGCCCCGAGCCTCCGCGACGACGCGGTGGCCCTCACCAACGCGGATCTGAGCGTCAGGGTGGAGGCCGCGGCCGGTGCGCTGCACGACAGCGGCATCCGGGCCGGCAGCGTCGTCGCCCTCGCTCTGCCCAACCGGGTCGAGCTGATCGTCGCGCTCTTCGCGGCGTGGCGGCTCGGCGCAGCGGTCACCCCCATCAACCCGGTACTCGGGGTGACCGAAGCCGCGTACCAGGTTGCCGACGCGGGGGCAGCCCTCGTCATCACGGAGGACACGGCGTACGACCTCGGAGTGCCGGGGCTGACCGTCTCCGCGCTGGCCGAAGGCACAAACCTCCCTGCCCCTGTCGCCGATCTGCATGCCGACGACCTCGCGCTGCTCATCTACACCAGCGGAACCACGGGTAGCCCCAAGGGGGTCATGCTCACGCACGCCAACCTCGACGCGATGACCGCCTCGTTCGCGGAGTGGTTCGAGCTCGGTCCGCACGACCACAGCCTCCTGGTGCTGCCGCTCTTCCACGCCAACGGCATCGTGCTGGGGACGCTGTCGGCCCTGCGCGCCGGCGGACAGGTCAGCATCACCGGGAGGTTCTCGCGCGACCGGTTCTTCGCCGATGTCGAAAGGCTGCGTCCGACCTACTTCTCGGCGGTGCCGGCGATCTACGCGCTGCTCTCCTCGCTCCCCGACGAGGTGCGTCCGGACACCTCTTCCCTGCGTTTCGCCGTGTGCGGTGCTGCGCCGATGCCCGCCGAGTCGATCGAGCGGTTCGAACGCCGCTTCGGCGTCATGATCGTCGAGGGCTACGGGCTGTCCGAGACGACGTGCGCATCGACGATCAATCCGCTCCGCGGCATGCGAAAGCCAGGGACCGTCGGGCTTCCGCTGCCAGGGCAGCAGGTCGCGGTCATCGGAGACGACGGTCGGTCGCTGCCCGTCGGAGAAGTGGGCGAAGTCGTCATCGCCGGCCCTGTAGTGATGGCCGGGTACCTCGGCCGGCCCGAGGAGACAGCGAAGACGATCGTCGACGGTTGGCTGCGCACCGGCGACCTCGGACGCTTCGATCCGGACGGCTATCTGCAGATCGTCGACCGCATCAAGGACATGATCATCCGCGGCGGTGAGAACCTCTACCCCAAGGAGATCGAGAACGCGCTCTACACGCATGACGATGTCCGTGAGGCCGCAGTCGTCGGGGCGCCTGATCCGGTGCTGGGCGAGGTTCCGGTCGCGTTCGTGTCGCTGCGTCCGGGGGCGGCCGTGTCCGCCGAGCTGCTGACGGATCACGTTCGCGGCATCCTCTCGGCCTTCAAATGCCCGACGCGCATCGTCGTCCTCGACGAGCTGCCGAAGAATCCGGTCGGCAAGATCGACAAGCCGACACTGCGCCGCGGTCTGCAGGCACAGCCGTGAGCGCCGTCGTGGTCGCCGGGGTCGGGATGATCCCGTTCGTCACCCCATCGCGCACCGAGACCTACGACGTGATGGGGGAGCGGGCGATCCGCGTGGCGCTGACGGATGCCGGGATAGGCCTCGAGTCCGTCGGCGCGGTGTACACCGGCTACGTCTACGCCGACACCGCCGCAGGGCAGACCGCGCTCTATGGGGTCGGGACGACCGGGGTGCCGGTGTTCAACGTCAACAACTACTGCGCGAGCGGATCGAGCGCGCTGTGGCTCGGACGACAGGCGATCCTCGCGGGCGCGGCCGACTGCGTGCTGGTGGTCGGTTTCGAGCAGATGGCGCGCGGTGCGATCGGCAGCGTGTACGGCGACCGCCCCGATTCGCTCTGGCGGTTCACCGAGTCGCGGCTGGCGCACCGGCCCGAGTCGGATGCTCCGCCGGCTGCGCAGTTCTTCGGAGACGCTGGCACAGCCTATGCCGACAGGTACGGCATGGATCCGGCGGTTTTCGCTCAGATCACCGTGAAGTCCCGCCGGCACGCCGCCGCCAACCCGTATGCCGTGTTCCGTGACCCGGCGACGGTGGAAGAAGTGCTCGCCTCTCCGGCCGTGCACGGCCCGCTCACGCGCTTGCAGTGCTGTCCACCCACCTGTGGCGCGGGTGCTGCGGTGCTCTGCACCGAGGACTTCGCACGGACGCACGGCATCGATCCATCGGTTCGCATCCGAGCCCAGGCGATGACGAGCGATCGGGCGGACACGTTCGGGGGCGACGCCATGGACCTGGTCGGCGCATCGATCGCTCAGCGTGCAGCGGATGCCGTGTACGAGCAGTCAGGTGTCGACCCGCGCGACCTCCGCGTCGTCGAACTGCATGACTGCTTCACGACGAACGAAGTGCTCGCTTACGAGGCGCTGCGCCTCACGCCCGAGGGGACGAGCGAGCGCTTCATCGTCGAAGGCGACAACACCTACGGCGGCCGGGTCGTGACCAATCCGTCGGGCGGGTTGCTGTCCAAGGGGCATCCGCTCGGTGCGACAGGCCTCGCCCAGTGCGCGGAGCTGGTCTGGCAGCTTCGTGGAACCGCCGGCGACCGTCAGGTGGAAGACGTGAAGCTCGCCCTGCAGCACAACCTCGGCCTCGGCAGTGCGTGTGTCGTGACGCTGTACGAGCGGATCTGAGGCCGATAGGGCTGAGAGCTCTGACCGCGCCCTCAGCCTCCGAGGATCGGCCAGTCGACCGGAGTGCGGTCATCCGTCGGGAGCAGCCCGGCCATCCATCCGTCGTCCCGGCCGCGCGGGCTCGTGAGGGCCTGGCGCTGGAGGCCCTCGTAGCGAAAGCCGAGTGCTCGGGCGGCGCGTGCCGAGGGGATGTTCCCCGCCACGGCCTGCCAGCGGATGCGCGCGAGTCCGTGACCTGCGAACCCCCAGTCGATCACGGAACGTGCGGCCTCGACGAGGTATCCCTTGCCGCGGGCCTCGGCCACGATCCAGTACCCCAGCTCAGCGTGCCTGCCGGTGAAGTGGTCGCCGATGTTGTGAAGACCGATCATGCCGATGAGGTCGCCGTCGGCGTGGAGGCCCCACACGTACTCCGAGTCGTCAGCCCACGAGCTTGCCACCAGGCGCACGAACGCCTCGGCGTCGCCGCGCGCGTACGGGCTCGGGACAGTGGTCCACCGGGGGATCTCCGGGTCCTGGCACGCACGCGTGATCGCGTCGACATCCGCCTCTGTCGGTGCGCGCAGCACGAGTCGTTCGGTGGTGAGGATGACGGATTCCATCCCGACAGCGTAGTGAGCCGGAAGGTGCGACGACGGGCGCGGGCCGGAGTGTCCGTGGTCGCGACTAGTCTTGTCCGGTGACTGTTCCGGGGATTCTGCGCGCCTTGGAAGAGGCGTCTCTGTACCGTGACGCCCTCAGCTGGGCGCACACCGACGCCGACCTCGGTCTGGTCGACGGGCTCGACGCGCCGGCGCTCGCGGGGCTGCTCGAGAAGCGGGCCGCGGCAGGGCACCCGGCAGCGCTCCTCGCCGTCGTGCCCACGGGACGACGAGCCGAGAGCCTGGCGCTCGCGATGCAGGCCTATCTGCCCGACGCCGACATCCTCACCTTCCCCGCGTGGGAGACCCTTCCGCACGAGCGGCTCAGCCCGAGTCCCGACACGGTCGGTCAGCGACTGCAGACCCTGCGCCGGATCGCGGACTGGTCGGGCGATCACCCCCTCGTCGTCATCGCCTCGGTGCGGGCGGCGCTGCAGCCGATCGCGGGGAACCTGGGCGAGATCGCTCCTCTCGAGCTGGCATCCGGCAGCCGCGGCCACGAGCTCGACCGGGTCGTCGAGCAGCTGGTCGAGCGAGCGTACTCCCGCGTCGACATGGTCTCGCGGCGTGGTGAATTCGCAGTGCGCGGCGGCATCCTCGACGTCTTCCCTCCGGTGTCTGAGCACCCGTACCGGGTGGAATTCTTCGGCGATGAGATCGATCAGATCCGCGCGTTCTCGGTCGCGGATCAGAGGTCGCTCCCCGGTGATGTCTCCGGAGTCGATCTGCCTCCGACCCGTGAACTCCTGCTCACCGCCGACGTCCGCGATCGCGCTCGTGCGCTGGTCGGCAAATTCCCGGCGATCTCCGGCATGCTCGAGAAGATGGCCGAGGGCATCCCGGTCGAAGGCATGGAATCGCTGTTGCCGGCGGTGGCAGGGCCGCTCAAGTCGCTCGCCGAGTATCTACCCGCCGGCAGTGCGACAGCAGTCGTCGACCCCGAACGCTCGACGGCGCGTGCCATCACGCTGCGCGAGACGAACCGCGAGTTCCTCGACGCCGCCTGGAGCGCTGCGACATCCGGCGCCTCGGCGCCCATCGACCTCGGTGCCGGCGACTTCCTGACGATCGCAGAGTTGCGTGAGGTGGTGCGCGACCGCGGTGGCGTGTGGTGGCGGCTGAGCCCGTTCGGCGCCGGCCTCGGCGAGGGCGACGTCGATGCCGCGAACCTCGGTGCCGCCGTCATCCCCTCGTTCCACGGCAACGTCGACGGGGCGATCTCCTTCGTCGAGGCGAAGGTGACCGACGGCTGGCGGGTCGTGGTGATCGCGGCCGGTCATGGTCTTGTCGACCGGGCTCGCGATGTGCTCGCCGACCGAGGACTCGCCGCGCGCGTGGTCGAGACTCTGGCCGATGCACCCGAGGGCGGGGTCGCAACCCTCGTCACCGGGTCGGTCGAGGCCGGCTTCCAGGTGGCGGAGGCGAAGCTCGCCGTCCTCACCGACAACGAGTTCTACGGCCGCACGATCGGCGGCGACCAGCGTGTCGTCAAGAAGCTCGCATCGCGTCGCAAGAACGTCGTCGACCCGCTGCAGCTCAAGCAGGGCGACTTCGTCGTGCACGCGACCCACGGCATCGGCCGCTTCGTGGAGATGACGCAGCGCGAGGTGTCGACCGGTGGGCGCAACGCCACCAAGTCGATCCGCGACTACCTCGTGCTCGAGTACGCCCCCTCCAAGCGCGGCTACCCGGGCGACAAGCTGTTCGTGCCGACGGATCAGCTCGATCTCCTCTCGAAGTACGTCGGCGGTGAGGCTCCGACGCTCTCGAAGATGGGCGGCAGCGACTGGTCGCAGGCCAAGGGCAAGGCCCGCAAGGCCGTTCGGGACATCGCCGTCGAGCTCGTGAAGCTCTACTCCGCCCGTATGAGCGCGAAGGGCCACGCCTTCGGACCGGACACCCCGTGGCAGCGCGAGCTGGAGGAGGCGTTCCCGTTCGCCGAGACGCAGGACCAGCTGCAGACGATCGACGAGATCAAAGCCGACATGGAGCGGCCCATCCCGATGGACCGCCTGCTCTCCGGCGACGTCGGCTTCGGCAAGACCGAGGTAGCGGTGCGCGCTGCGTTCAAGGCGATCCAAGACGGCAAGCAGGTCGCGATGCTCGTGCCGACGACGCTGCTGGTGAAGCAGCACCTCGAGACGTTCACAGAGCGCTTCGCCGGCTTCCCGGTGAAGGTCAAGCCGCTGTCGCGCTTCCAGACCGACAAAGAGGCCCGGCTCACGCTCCAGGGACTGCTGGAGGGCTCGGTCGACATGGTGATCGGCACCCACCGCATCCTCACCGACCAGGTCATCTTCAAAGACCTCGGCCTGATGATCATCGATGAGGAGCAGCGGTTCGGTGTCGAGCACAAGGACACTCTCAAGAAGATGAAGACCAACGTCGACATCCTCGCGATGAGCGCCACGCCGATCCCGCGCACGCTCGAGATGGCGGTGACGGGCATCAGGGAGATGTCGACCCTCGCGACCCCTCCGGAGGACCGGCACCCGATCCTCTCGTTCGTCGGCCCCCGCAGCGACAAGCAGATGGCAGCGGCGATCCGTCGTGAGATCCTGCGCGAGGGGCAGATCTTCTTCGTGCACAACCGCGTGCAGTCGATCCAGCGCGTGGCGAGTGAACTGGCCGAGCTCGTGCCGGAGGCCCGCATCGCCGTCGCACACGGGCAGATGGGCGAGCATCAGCTCGAGCAGGTCGTCGACGACTTCTGGGAGCGCAAATTCGACGTGCTCGTCTCGACGACGATCATCGAGACGGGCCTCGACATCGCCAACGCGAACACGATCATCATCGACCGTGCCGACAAGTACGGCCTCAGCCAGCTGCACCAGTTGCGCGGCCGGGTCGGGCGTGGCCGCGAGCGCGCCTACGCGTACTTCCTGTACGACGAGATGAAGCCGCTCTCGGAGACCGCGGCCGACCGGCTGCAGACGATCGCGGTCAACAACGAACTGGGCTCGGGCATGCAGGTGGCCCTGAAAGACCTCGAACTGCGCGGCGCGGGTAACATGCTGGGCGCGGAGCAGGCCGGTCACATCGCCGGTGTGGGATTCGACCTCTACCTGCGCATGATCGGCGAGGCCGTCGCGACCTTCCGTGGCGACGAGGTCGAGACCGGGCAGGAGCTGCGACTCGAGCTGCCGCTGGATGCCCGCATCCCCGAGTACTACATCGACAGCGAGCGGTTGCGCCTCGAGGCCTACCAGAAGCTCTCGGCGGCATCGGCGGCCACCGCGAAGGACGAGGCGATCGATCTGGTGATCGAAGAGCTCATCGACCGCTACGGCACTCCGCCCGAAGAGGTCGAGGGGCTGCTGGCGATCTCGCGTCTGCGCCGTCGTGCCGCACGGGCGGGGCTGACCGATGTGGTCGTGATGGGCTCGAACCTGCGCATCGCTCCCGCGCACCTCGAAGACTCGATCAAGGTGCGGTTGCAGCGGCTGTACCCGAAGGCGAAGCTCGTCGCGGGCGGAGAGGCGCTGGTCGTGCCGATGCCCACCGTCCCCGCCGCGGTCGGCGTCGGTCTCGAGCCGTTGCCGAACGCCGAGCTGCTGGCGTGGGTGGAGCAGCTCTTCACCGCGATCTTCCCCGAGCCGGCCAAAGTCGAGTAGCGCGCGGCGGCGTTCGCAGGACTAGTCTGGCCGCATGTTGTACGAGCACCTCGGGGCTCGGCCCCGCGTCCATGACACCGCCGTCATCGCCCCCACCGCTGTCGTCTCGGGCGACGTGGAGATCGGGCCGGGGTGCCAGGTGCTGCATGGCGCCGTGATCACCGCCGAGGGTGGGGCCATCACTCTCGGCGAGCATGTGATCGTGATGGAGAACGCACTGATCAGGGCGACCGCGGCCAACGCGGTGCACATCGGTGCGCACACTCTGATCGGCACGCTGTCGAGCATCGCCGGAGCGACGGTGGGGGAGGAGACGTTCCTCGCCTCGGGGTCACGACTCTTCAACGGTTCCCTGATCGGACCGCGCTGTGAGATCCGCGTCAACGCGATCGTGCTCCGTCGCGCGGTGCTGCCCGAGGGCACCGTGGTGCCGATCGGGTGGGTCGCCGTGGGAGATCCCGCGCAGCTGTACTCCCCGGATCGTGAGCAGGAGATCGCGGCGGCGCAGCCCGACCTCGATTTCCCCGGGCACGTGTTCGGAGTCGATCGGGACACCCCGGACCTGATGGTGCAGCTGACCGAGCGTTACGGCACCTCGCTCGCGCGGCATGCGCACGATGTGAGCATCGACCCCGGCATCGAGCAGACGCCACGCGGATAGCGCCACGGGGGTGATCTGCGCAGCAACAGGCGCATCCTTCTTCGAATCGCGTGTGCTTTCCGATTGTTAAATGCGTATTTCGTGCCGGATTCGCCGTAGCGCTGACGATTACCTCCGGTCCATACTGTTGCTCAGCGTCGGACGACCCGAAGTCCGACCCATGCGCTGTCCCCCGAGGAGTACTCATGGCCACGAAGACGAAGCCGCTCGCGCAAGGCGGAGGAACGCTCAGACGAAATCTCGGGCTGTGGGCGATCGTCGGGCTCGGACTCGGTTACATGACGCCGACGGTCGTGTTCGACACCTTCGGCATGGTCGCCCGCGACACCGACAACGTGGTCCCCGCCGCCTACGCCGTGGCTCTGGTCGTCATGGTGTTCACCGCGATCAGTTACGGCAAGATCTCCCGCGCGATCCCGAGCGCCGGGTCCGCATACACGTACGTACGGGAGTCGATCCACCCCAACCTGGGGTTCATGGTCGGGTGGACCTCGCTGATCGACTACGTGCTGCTGCCGATGGTGAACTGCCTCATCATCCGCAGTTATCTGGAGGCGCTCTTCCCCGAGATTCCGGGATGGATCTGGGTCGTGCTCTACTGCATCCTCGTCACGAGCGTCATCTACCTGACGATGCGCGGCACCTCGAACATGAACATGATCCTGCTGGTGTTCTCGATCGTCGTGATGGCCGTCTTCGTCGTGATGGTCGTCGCTCAGTTGATGCGGGGCGAAGGCGCGGGCACGGTGGCCTCGATGACGCCGTTCTTCCACGACGGAGCCACGATGGGCGCGGTGCTGATGGGCGCCACGATCGTCTGCTTCTCGTTCATCGGGTTCGACGCCGTCACGATGTACGCGGAGGAGGCGAAGGACCCGAAGATCATGCCGAAGGCCATCCTCCTCACTGTGCTGCTCGGCGGGGCGATCTTCCTGATCTCTGGCTACCTCACTCAGCTGCGGTTCCCCGACTGGAACGAGTTCGCTCCCGGCGGTGACATGCAGTTCGTGGAGGATTCGACCCTGCCCATCATCGGGAACCTGGTCGGCGGGCCGGTGCTGATGGCCGTGCTGACGGCAGCGGGATTCTGCGCGACCCTCGCCTCGGGCCTCGCCTCGCACGCCTCGGTGTCGCGGATGCTGCTGGTGATGGGGCGCAACAACGTGCTGCCGCAGAAGGCCTTCGGGTACATCAACCCGCGCACCCACACGCCCACGTTCAACATCGTGCTGGTCGGTGCGATCTCGCTGCTGGCCATCCCGTTCACGCTCGAACTGATCGCGGCGTGGATCAACTTCGGCGCGCTGATCGCGTTCACGTTCGTCAACATCTCGGTCATCGCATGGTTCGCGATCCGCAAGGGGCGCCGCAAGACCCCTGGCGACATCTTCAGCTTCATCGTGATGCCGGGAATCGGCATGGTCCTGACCGGCCTGCTCTGGGCGAACCTGCACGAAGACGCCCTGCGCGGCGGTCTGGTGTGGACGGCGATCGGACTCGTCTATCTCGCGATCATCACCAAGGGCTTCCGCAAGAAGGTCGTCGCGTTCGACGAGAACCAGGCGGTGACCGGATACAACAAGGTCGTCAAGGTGCCCGTCGACGAGAGCTGACACCGCGGCACATGACGAGAGCCGCCTCCCGGGAAGGG
>JBOGEI010000156.1:0-9327 GCA_050701935.1 Microbacterium sp. | reverse complement strand
CTCTTCGGGGCGGACGATCGCCTCGGCGGCGAAGGTGACGGGCAGCTCGTACTGCTGGACCCAGTCGTGTTCGAGGGAGCGGGTACCGGACATGCCGGCCAGCAGGTTCGTCCAGTTCTCCGGGGCCGTGCCGCCGATGGCGGAGGTGGCGCCGATGCCGGTGACGACGATGCGCTTGGTCATGGGGTGTGGTTCCTTGTCGAAACGAAGTCGAAGGGGTGAGAGGGCAGGTCGGAGGATGCCACTCCCCGCAAGGTGCGGGGGTGGCATCCTGCCGGGATTACTCCTGGCCCGCGACGATGAAGCTGACGGCGTCGCCGACGGTCTTCAGGTTCTTGACCTCGTCGTCGGGGATGGTGACGCCGAACTTCTCCTCGGCGTTGACGACGATCGTCATCATCGAGATCGAGTCGATGTCGAGGTCGTCCGTGAACGACTTCTCGAGGGCGACCTCGGAGGCGTTGATGCCGGTCTCGTCGGTGATGAGTTCTGCGAGGCCAGCGAGGACCTCATCGTTGGTGAAAGCCATGTGGTCTTCCTCTTTCTTGCGGGTTGTTTTCGGAACCGTGGAACAGTCTAGGGAAAGTCAGCGCATTCTCAGGGAAGGACGACGACCTGTGCGGCGAACACGAGACCGGCGCCGAAGCCGATCTGCAGTGCGAGGCCGCCCGACAGCTCGGGGTGCTCGGCCATCAGGCGGTGGCTGGCCAGGGGGATGGAGGCGGCCGAGGTGTTGCCCGTGGTCTCGATGTCGCGAGCGATCACGGTGGTCTCCGGAAGCTTGAGCTGCTTGGCGAATTCATCGATGATGCGCATGTTGGCCTGGTGAGGGATGAACGCCGCGATGTCCTCGGGCTCGACGCCTGCCTTGTCGAGCGCCTCGCGCGCGACCTTGGCCATCTCCCAGACCGCCCAGCGGAAGACCGTCGGGCCTTCCTGGCGCAGGGTCGGCCACGGCACCACGCCGTCGCGGAAGTCGGTGAGCGTGCCGTTCATGCCCACGGCATCTGCCTTCGAGCCGTCGGAGCCCCACACGGCGGGAGCGATACCGGGCGTGTCGCTCGGGCCGATCAGTGCGGCGCCGGCGCCGTCGCCGAGAAGGAATGAGATGCTGCGGTCGGTCGGGTCGACGACGTCGGACAGCTTCTCCGTGCCGATGACCAGCGCGTAACGAGCAGCGCCCGCCTTGATCAGCGCGTCTGCCTGCGCGATGGCGTAGGCGTACCCTGCGCACGCGGCGTTGATGTCGTAGGCGGCCGCGGGATTCGCACCCACGCGGTCGGCGACGATGGCCGAGACCGACGGGGTCTGCTTCGGGTTGCTGATCGTCGCGACGATCACCAGGTCGACCTGGTCTGCCGGAACTCCCGACTTCTCGATGGCCTCGGCTGCCGCAGTGGTGGCGAGATCGATCGCGTCGGTGCCCTTCTCCGCACGGGCACGGGTGATGATCCCGGTACGCTGACGGATCCACTCATCACTGGAATCGATCGGCCCGATCAGGTCTTCGTTTGGCACCGCGTTCTCACCACGGGCGGCGCCGTAGGAGTAGATGCGCGTGTACGCGGGCCCGGTGGCCTGGGCGAGGGTGACGCTCATGCGGCTTCTCCGTTCAGCAGCGCCACGGCTGCATCGAGGTCTTCAGGGGTCTTCACTGCGACGGTCGGCACGCCGCGCAGGCCGCGCTTGGCGAGTCCGACCAGAGCGCCGGCGGGTGCGAGTTCGATCACTCCGGTGACGCCCGCTTCGGCGAAGGACTGCATGCAGAGGTCCCAGCGTACGGGGGAGGAGACCTGGTCGACGAGGTAGCTGAGCGCCAGCCCACCGTCGGCGACGATGGAACCGTCGCGGTTGCTCCAGAGCGTGATGTCGGGGTTCGCCGGCGTGACATCCGCTACTGCGTCGCGGAGCGCGGCGACAGCGGTGGCCATGTACCGGGTGTGGAAGGCGCCGGCCACCTGCAGCGGGATGACCCGCGTGCCCTTGAGGGGTTCCTCGGCGAGAGCGGCGAGAGCGGGAAGCGCGCCGGCGACGACGATCTGCCCGCCGCCGTTGTAGTTGGCGGGGGAGAGGCCGAGTTCGTTGAGACGGGCGAGAAGGGCCTCTTCGTCGCCGCCGAGGACTGCACTCATGCCGGTCGGTTCCTGCGCTGCGGC
Organism: Microbacterium sp.; assembly: GCA_050701935.1. GTDB lineage: Bacteria > Actinomycetota > Actinomycetes > Actinomycetales > Microbacteriaceae > Microbacterium. The sequence goes on along the minus strand of JBOGEI010000156.1, from coordinate 7,171 downwards.
ATCAGCCATCGCGCGGCCGCGGATACCGACCAGGCGCATGCCGGCGTCGGCATCGATGACGCCGCTCCCGACGAGAGCTGCGATCTCCCCGACCGAGTGTCCTGCGGTGCCGTCGGCACGGCGTCCTGCCCTCTGCGTCAGAGCGTCACCGGCAATCAGCGACGCGGCGACGATCAGCGGCTGAGCGACGCGCGTGTCGCGGATCGTGTCGGCGTCCGAGACCGTGCCATGTGCGAGAAGATCGACCTCCGCGGCTTCGGAGTACGCAGCGAGGCGCTCGGCCACACCGTCGAGCTCGAGCCAAGGAGCGAGGAATCCGGGGGTCTGCGAGCCCTGACCTGGGCATACGACGACAATCACCAACCCAGTCTGCCAACGATTCTCGCGAAGTGGTGGATGATCCATCACAAGATTGCGAGAAACCCTTGTGTGTGGCGTACAGACGCAGACGGAATGCGCTCAGCGCTGCGGGCGTCGGAGGGGGGCGCGTCGACGTGCTTGCTCTCCGGCGCCGATCGAGCCGAGGATCAGCGCCGTCTGCAGGATGAGCGCCTCACGGGGTCCGGTGGCATCCCAGCCGATGACCTCGCTCACGCGCTTGAGCCGGTAGCGCACGGTGTTCGGGTGCACGAACAGCTCGCGGGCAGTCGCCTCGAGCGAGCGCCCGTTGTCGAGGTAGCTCCAGAGCGTGGTGACCAAGTCGGTGGAGTGGGCCTGCAGCGGGCGGAAGATGCGTTCGATCAGCGTGTGCTTGGCGAGCGGATCTCCGGCGAGTGCGCGCTCCGGGAGCAGATCATCGGCTTCGACGGGGCGTGGGGCTCCGCGCCAGGCGCGGGCGACGGCGAAACCCGCGAGAGCGGCGCGTGCGCTCTGGCTCGCGTCGACGAGCGCGGCGACGGCCGGGCCGAGCACGACATATCCAGGACCGAACGACGGTTCGAGGCGTGTGGCGATCTCCTGGAAGCCGAGTTCTTCTTCTTCGCCCTCCTGTCCCTCGACGCGTGCGCGTCCGAGCACGAGTACGAGGCGGGAGCCCTGGACGCCGATGAGGACGTCGACGGCGAGCTTCCTGGCAGTGCGGCGGACCAGGTCGACGTCGAACTGCGTCGGGGTGGTTCCGACGAGAACGGCGACCTCGCCGTGACCGTGCCACCCGAGCGCGGCGATCCGGCTCGGGAGCTCCTCGTCGGCTTCGCCGGTGAGGATCGAGTCGACGACGAGCGCTTCCAGGCGTGCATCCCAGAGGCCGCGGGCCTCAGCGGCCCTGGCATACACATCGGCAGCCGCGAATGCGACGTCGCGTGAGTACAGAAGGATCGCCTCACGGAGGTCGTTGCCTCGTCCGGCGACGCGTTCCTCGGTGACCTCGACGGTCACACGGATGAGTTGGAGGGTCTGCTGGAGGCTGACGCTTCGCAGCAACTCGCGTGGAGCCGCGGCGAAGATATCGGCCGCGATCCACGGTGTGGAGGTGGGGTCTTCGTACCACTGGATGAACGACGTGATGCCGGCCTGAGCCACCAGCCCGACCGCAGAGCGGCGGGCTGGTGGCATGTCGGCGTACCACGGGAGGGTGTCCTCCAGGCGCTTGATGGTCACCGAGGCGATGTCACCGGAGATCCGGCGCAGCCAGGTGAGCGTCGCGGCCTTGTCCATGCCGGAAGGAGAAGAACCTGTCACCGAGGGCTCAGCTTTCGCCGCCCGCGTTGCCGCTGGTTCCCGCGTTCACGTCGTGCAGCCGATACTTCTGGATGGCCTGTGCCGCGAGCGAACGGTCGACGACGCCGTCTTCGGCGAGTGACTGCAGGGTGCGGACCACGATCGACGGTCCGTCGATCTTGAAGAAACGACGTGCTGCGGCACGCGTGTCGGAGAAACCGAAGCCGTCGGCACCGAGCGTGGCGAAACGCTGCGGGACCCAGGGGCGGATCTGGTCCTGCACGGCGTGCATGAAGTCGCTGACGGCGACGACCGGGCCTTCGGCCCCCTGGAGCTTCTGCGTGAGGTACGCGGTGCGGGGCTCTTCCTCCGGGTACAGGAAGTTGTGCTCATCGGCGGCGAGGCCGTCGCGTCGAAGCTCGGTCCAGGACGTGACCGACCAGACATCGGCGATCACACCCCAGTCGCTCTTCAGCAGCTGCTGCGCCTCGAGGGCCCAGGGGAGTCCGACACCGGAGGCGAAGAGCTGGGCGCGGGGGCCCTCGCCCTCGCCGACCGATACGCGGTGGATACCGCGCACGATGCCGTCGATGTCGACGTTCTCCGGCTCGGCCGGCATCACCATCGGCTCGTTGTAGAGCGTGATGTAGTACATGACGTTCGGGTCTTCGTGGTTGCCGCCGTACATGCGCTCGAGACCGGAGCGCATGATGTGCGCGATCTCGTAGCCGTAGGCCGGGTCGTACGAGACCGTCGCCGGGTTGGTGGCGGCGAGCAGGTGCGAGTGGCCGTCGGCGTGCTGCAGGCCCTCTCCCGTGAGCGTGGTGCGACCTGCCGTGGCACCCATGATGAACCCGCGGGCCATCTGGTCGCCGGCCGCCCACTGGGCGTCGCCGGTGCGCTGGAATCCGAACATCGAGTAGAAGAGGTAGATCGGGATGAGCGGCTCGCCGTGCGTGGCGTAGGAGGTGCCGGCCGCGGTGAACGCCGCGAGGGCGCCCGCCTCGTTGATGCCGACGTGCACGATCTGGCCCTGCGGGCTCTCCTTGTAGGCGAGGAGCAACTCACGGTCGACCGAGGTGTAGTGCTGGCCGTTCGGGTTGTAGATCTTCGCCGACGGGAAGTAGGCGTCCATTCCGAACGTACGTGCCTCGTCCGGGATGATCGGGACGATGCGGTGGCCGAAGTCCTTCGAGCGCAGCAGGTCCTTCAGCAGACGGACGAACGCCATGGTGGTGGCGATCTCCTGGGTGCCGGAGCCCTTCTTGGGCAGAGCGTAGGCCGTGTCGTCCGGCAGTGCGAGGCCGACGTGGGTCGAACGACGCTCCGGGAGGAAGCCGCCGAGCTCGTTGCGACGCTCGAGCATGTACTGGATCGTCTCGTCCTGGGGGCCCGGGTTGTAGTACGGGGGCAGGTACGGGTTCTCCTCGAGCTGCGAATCCGTGATCGGGATGTGCATCGCGTCGCGGAACGTCTTGAGGTTGTCCAGCGTCATCTTCTTCATCTGGTGGGTCGCGTTGCGGCCCTCGAAGTGCGGACCGAGGCCGTAGCCCTTGACGGTCTTCGCGAGGATGACGGTGGGCTTGCCCTTGTGCTCGGTCGCTGCCTTGAACGCGGCGTAGACCTTGCGGTAGTCGTGGCCACCGCGCTTGAGGTTCCAGATGTCGTCGTCGGAGTAGTCCTTGACGAGGGCTGCAGCGCGCTCGTCGCGGCCGAAGAAGTGCTCGCGGACGTACGCGCCGGACTCGGCCTTGTACGTCTGGTAGTCACCGTCGGGGGTGACGTTCATCAGGTTGAGCAGCGCACCCTCGGTGTCGCGGGCGAGCAGGTCGTCCCATTCGCGACCCCAGACGACCTTGATGACGTTCCAGCCCGCACCGCGGAAGAACGACTCGAGCTCCTGGATGATCTTGCCGTTGCCTCGCACGGGGCCGTCGAGGCGCTGCAGGTTGCAGTTGACGATGAAGGTGAGGTTGTCGAGGCCCTCGTTGGCGGCGACCTGCAGCTGGCCGCGGCTCTCGACCTCGTCCATCTCGCCATCGCCGAGGAATGCCCACACGTGCGACTGCGACGTGTCCTTGATGCCTCGGTTCTCGAGGTACTTGTTCGACATGGCCTGGTAGATCGCGTTGATCGGGCCGAGACCCATCGACACGGTCGGGAACTGCCAGTACTCCGGCATCAGACGCGGGTGCGGGTAGGAGGGGATGCCGTTCGGGGCGTGCGACTTCTCCTGGCGGAATCCGTCGAGCTGGTCCTCGGTCAGGCGTCCTTCGAGGTACGACCGGGCGTAGGTGCCGGGGGAGGCGTGGCCCTGGATGAAGATCTGGTCCGCACCGCCGGGGTTGTCCGCGCCCTTGAAGAAGTGGTTGAAGCCCACCTCGTAGAGAGCCGCCGACGAGGCGTAGGTCGAGATGTGGCCGCCGACGCCGATGCCGGGGCGCTGCGCGCGGTGCACGGTGATCGCGGCGTTCCACCGGATCCAGGCGCGGTAGCGGCGCTCGACCTCTTCGTCGCCGGGGAACTCGGGCTCGTTCTCCGAGGCGATCGTGTTGATGTAGTCGGTCGTCGGGACCATCGGCACGCCGAGGTGCAGCTCCTTCGAGCGCTTGAGCAGGCTGAGCATGATCTCGCGGCCACGGCCGTGGCCCTTGGCATCCACCAACTCGTCGAGCGACTGCTGCCACTCGCCCGTCTCTTCCGGGTCACTGTCGAGCGGGCCCTGGGAGTACGGATCCTGGTCGTGCACGGTCACGGGCGAACCTTTCGTCAAGCTGGCAGGTCATGCCAAGGAAACGGGAAGCGACACGGGCAGCCTTGTCAGCTGTGCACAACGCGCGCCGGATTCAGCCTATCCCTCTTCTACGACACGGGTGCGCACCGGTGGGCCGATAGACTGAGTGCACCAGGGCCTTTAGCTCAGCTGGTAGAGCGCCACGTTTACACCGTGGATGTCGTCGGTTCGATCCCGGCAGGGCCCACCTCAGAAGCAGCGCGCGGACGAAGCATGACGGTTTCATCCCGGTCCGCTCGTGACGTTCCTGACAGGATGGTGGCATGATCCCGTCGAGGAAGGCCGCCGTTGTGCGCGGCTTCGTCTCGGCGTCGCTTGCGACTTTCGCGGCCCTGGCCGGTCATATGACCGGTGGCGGGCAGATGCCGGGCCCGCTGGGCATCATCGTGCCCTGGATCTTCTCCGTGATGGTCTGCGTGCTTCTCGCAGGGCGAAAGCTCTCGGTGATCCGATTGAGCATGTCGGTCGCAATCAGCCAGTTCCTGTTCCACTCGCTGTTCGTTCTGGGCACGATCGAGCCCTCGATGCAGACGCGCGGCCATGTGCATGGAGCTGCGATGGTCCTGCCCAACGGTGCCGGCATCGCCGAGACCGTCGTCGCCGACGGGGCGATGTGGGTCGGACACCTGATGGCGGCGATCGTCACGGTCGCCGTCGTGCACCGTGGCGAGCGGATGCTGCTCGCTTTGCGCGCAGTGGCGATCCAGATCGTCCTCTGGGTGCGTCGTCGCGTGGAAGCCACGTTGCGCGCTCCTGAGCTCCTCGACGCCGGCGATCCCGGTGCATCGCCGCGAGATCGCCGTCTCCGCGCGTCTCGCGTATTGGCGACTCTTCGGGGACGCGCGCCGCCCGCGACCCACGCGATCTGATCCGCATCGGCGCCCGTCCGGGGCCGGTGACTCTCCGCTGGGCGCATCTTCGCCCCAGCGCATCCTGAACAGCCGTCGGTGTCGCCAGTCCGCACCCGTCGAGATGCTTCGTCGCGTCTGCCGTGCCCCGAATCCGTGCAGGGCAGGCATCGGCCTGCACGCGGTCCCGGCGACCCTCACCACTTCTGAAAGCACCATCATGACTCTCACGACTTCCGAATCCGTCCCGCCAGCCCCTCTCCCGCCCGGCGCGTCCCGTCGACGAGGATGGCTGATCCCGCTGCTGCTGCGCCTGCACTTCTATGCGGGCGTGCTCGTCGGGCCGTTCATCCTCATCGCCGCGATCAGCGGTGCTCTCTACGCGCTGGCCCCGCAGCTCGAACAGGCTGTCTACTCGGAGCAGTTGCATGCGCCCAAGACGCAGACATCCCTCACCCTCGCGGAACAGATCGAGGCAGCTGATGGCTACCGTGGGGATTCCTCCGGGCTGTTCGCCGTGCGACCCGCGCCGGAGCCCGGAGACACGACACGGATCATGTATGCCGAGGACGGGCTGGGACCGAGCGAATCCAGGGCCGTGTTCGTCGATCCGGGCACCGGAGAGATCCGCGGCGACCTCGTCGTGTACGGCACCAGCGGATCCACGCCGTTGCGCACCTGGATCAGCAACCTGCATCGCAACCTCCATCTGGGAGAGGCCGGACGCCTCTACAGCGAACTGGCTGCCTCCTGGCTCGGGATCGTGGTCGTGGCAGGTCTGGTGCTGTGGATCATCCGCATCCGAAAGTCGCGTGCGAAGAAGGACCTCATCCGCCCGAACCTCACCCACAAGGGCTACCGCGGACTCCTGGGCTGGCATACGAGCATCGGCATCTGGGTCGTCATCGGTGGTCTCTTCCTCTCCGCGACCGGCATCACCTGGTCGCAGTACGCCGGGACCAACGTCAGCAACGTTCGCGCCGCACTCGACTGGGGCACCCCTTCGGTGAACACGAAGCTCGGCGGTGGAACTGCGGCAGCGGACGAGCACGCCGATCACAACGGCGCGACGGCCGCACCGACCGGCTCCGCCAATCCCGCCACGTTCGATGCCATCCTCGCGATCGCGCAAGAAGAGAACGTCAACACCGGGCAGGTCGAGATCAGACCCCCGGCAGAGCCCGGCACGGCGTGGACGATCCGCGAGATCAAGAGCAGCTTCCCCACGGAAGGCGACTCCCTGGCGATCAACGGGATCACCATGCAGGTCGTCGACCGGCTCGACTTCGCGGACCTCCCCCTCGCGGCGAAGCTCGCCAGCTGGGGCATCAACGTGCACATGGGGGTCATGTTCGGACTCCTCAACCAGATCGTGCTGTTCCTCGTGGCGATCGGGCTCGCGGCGATGGTCGTGCTCGGCTATCTGATGTGGTGGAGACGGCGGCCCACGCGCGGCACGAGCGCGCTCATGGGCAGACCTCCGCGTAGAGCGCTGCCGCGTGCGCCGTGGTGGGGAATCGGGGCGGTGGGCATCGTCGCGATCGTCATCGGGCTCTGGCTCCCGCTCGTCGGATGGACTCTCCTCGGGTTCGTGATCCTGGACGTGCTCATCGGATTCGCCACCGCGCGCCGCGCGAAGGAGATGTGAGTCCGGCGAGTGCACGTCGAGGCGACCGCCGGAAGTCCCTGGCGGTCGCCTCGCTGCGGACATATGCTCCCCGCATGGGAATTCTGACCTTCAGCATCAACGTCACCCTGGACGGCTGCGTCGATCATGAAGCGGGCATCGCCGACGACGAGACCCATGCGCTCTTCACCCGTCTCCTCCAGGAGTCCGGCGCGATGCTCTGGGGGCGGACGACCTACGAGA
>JBOGEI010000155.1:0-9357 GCA_050701935.1 Microbacterium sp. | reverse complement strand
AGCCTGGCGCCAGGCGGGTGGTCCTGCCCGCGGACCTCGACCAAGGAAGCGGTGTGCGATGGACTCGATGATGATGGGCGCCATGTCGAAGAACATGGAGTCGATGCCCGACATGGGCATGATGGACATGTCCGTCATGCAGGCCTGCATGGATGCGTGCGCCGCGTGCGAACAGGCCTGCACGGTGTGCTCGACGCAGATGATGGACTGTTCGCCCGCATGCATGAACTGCGCGGACATGTGCAACACCATGATGCGGTCGATGATGCGGATGCAGGGCATGACCCCGGCGTCGATGATGGCGATGCTCAACGCCTGCATCGCGATGTGCAAGGCGTGCATGGACGCGTGCGCGCGGCACGCGGATGAGAGCGACGTGTGCCGGATGTGCGCTCAGGCGTGCCAGGCCTGCATGGACGCCTGCTCCGCGATGAAGGACATGCTGATGGTGAGCGTCTGACCCGCGACTCGGGTTCAGGAGGCGGTCACACGGCGGCGACGTTGAACTGCGTGCTGCCGACGGCGAGCACTCCGTAACGCGCGTGCAGCGCGACCGGTGTGCCGGGGAAGGCTTCGAGCGCGGCGCCGGCGCCGTTCCACAGCGTGTGCGCTTCGCCGTCGAGCGTGCGTACGACGAGGTCTCCGGAGGCGGGGTGGGCCGATTCGACCAGGGCATCGATCCATCCGGCTGGCGTTGCCGACGCGATGCGGGCCTGGATCAGGTGCAGCGCGTGCCCGGGGGCGAACGAGGAGCACCGGCCGCCGGCGCTGCACATGCACGCCGCACGCTCACGCACCGGGAGGGGCGAAAGGCGGTTCAGCGGCGTGGACACGATGGTCTCCTTCAGGATCGACGTTCCGGAAAGACTAAATCGCGTTCTCGGTGGTGCCCAGGCCGACCGACACGGAGTGAAACAAACGGGTGTAGGCTCGCCGGGTGCTGTCGTCGACGAGCGCCCTCGGGGCGCAGAGCGGAGCTGCAGGCGCCTTCCGCGCCGCAGGCAGAGGCTGAAGACCCACCGGAGGCGGAACCCCCGTCCCCGGTGTCGTGTCGTACCCGGGCATCCGCGTCCGGGAATCCTCTTCCTCTGATCGACTCGCCTTCGCGGCGACCACTTCGAAAGCACTTTCTCTCATGCGTCCCATCGACGAGCGCGCCATCCGCGCCTCCTTCCTCAACGCCTCGCGCAAAGAGGTCTCAGACCTGACCCTTCCGCCCGGCTTCGCCGAGCTCGACTTCGATCGGCTCGACTTTCTCGGCTGGGTCGACCCCAAGATGCCCCGCCGGGCCTACGTCGTCACGTGGGTGGACGACCACCCGGTCGGTGTCTTCCTTCAGCGCGCTGAGCAGCGCGTGATCGCCAGGGCGCAGTGCTCGTGGTGCGAAGACGTCACCCTCCGCAACGACGTGCAGCTGTTCGTGGCGCGCAAGGCGGGCCCTGCCGGGCGCAAAGGCGACTCCATCGGCGTGCTCACCTGCGCCGAGTTCGGCTGCAACGACAACGTGCGGATCCTCCCGCCGCTCGCCTACCAGGGCTTCGACCGTGAGTTCGCGCGCGACCTGCGCATCCTGCGATTGCAGGAGCATGTAGCCGGCTTCCTCGCCGAAGTCGCTGGCTGATCCCGACTCTGTTGCTCCGGTCGCACTTCCTGCCGCTCGCGGGTAGCCAAGGCGACAGGAAGTGCGACCGGAACAGAGGCCTGGGGCAGCTTGGTCAGGAGATCCGGGCGCGCACATGCGCCCAGGCGGGTGCCGCCAGCTCCGCCGACCGACGGGCGAACTCGTCGAAGCTGCGACGACCGGGCCAATCGGTCGGGAGCATCGAGGGGGGAAGCCCCGGGTCGGTGTAGGGCAGTACCCGCCAGCGGTCGATGAGCTGCACGTAGGCGGCGAACGGCTCGGCAGGCAGCGTGGTGAGCGAGGTCTGGAAGGCGAGGTGCTCTGCACGCAGAGCCTCGAGGTTCCACCACTGCGCCGCGGCCTCGATCAGCGTGCCCGCCGTGAGGGGTGCGGACGCCTGGAACAAGGTCGTCCACTCGCGAGCATCGAGGTCGTCGAGGATCTGCAGCACCTCATCCTGGAGATGGCCCGGGCAGATCCACAGCGCCGAAGACACGACTCCCGCCCCGATCCACTGGAGGCGTCGGCGCAACTGGTGACGAACGCTTCTGGCGCTCTCGGGGATCGAGAACGAGACCAGGCACCAGGTGTCGGCATCCGTCATCTCGCGCATCTCGAAGATGCGACGGTCACCGCGCTCCAGCATGCCGATCGCGGTCGGGTTGAGACGGTAGCCGATCTGCTCCTCGCGTGCGGCGAGCAGCAGGCCCTTCTGCTTCAGGCGAGCGATTCCGGTGCGCGCCGAGCCCGCATCGATACCCAGATCGCCGGTCAGTGCGACCAGATCGGCCGCCGAGATCCAGCCACCGAGTGGGCGCAGGAACACTCCGATGAACGTCCGCAGCAGTGACGCGGTGCTGCCGGGACGCGCATCGATGTCGTCGAGCACGGCGGCGGCCGCGACGTCAGAAGTCACCGGACTCCAGAGCGTCGCGCACCGCGAGCACACCCGTGATCGTCTCGACGTGCGAGGTGCTCAGCGGGGAGAGCCCGAGCCGGATGCCGTCGGGGAAGCGGAAGTCCGGGATGATGCCGTCTGCCCAGAGTCGCCGTGTGACATCGCGGAAATCCGGGTGCCCGATCATCACGTGACCGCCGCGCAGTTCGGCATCGCGCGGGCTGAGCAGCCGCACACCGAGCGGCGCGAGGATCTCGTCGTAGGCGAGCACCGCGAGGTCGGTCAACGACTGCGACTTGGAGCGCACACCCTCGATCGTCGACTGCTCGATGAGGTCGAGCATGCCCTGCATCGCGAGCATCGATGTCACCGGGGGAGTGCCGCTGAGAAGCTGGCGGATGTCACCCGACGGCACGTACTCCGGCCCCATCGCGAAGATGTCGGCCGCGCTCCACCAGCCCTGGATCGGCTGCCGCAGCACACCCTGAAGCCCCCGACGGAGGTAGGCGAAGGCGGGGGAGCCCGGTCCGCCATTGAGATACTTGTAGGTGCAGCCGACCGCGAGATCGACGCCCCAGTCGTCGAGCTGCATCGGGACGACGCCGACCGAGTGGCAGAGGTCCCACATCATCAGTGCTCCGGCCTCGTGCACGGCCGCTGTGATGCCAGGCATGTCGGCCAAGGCGCCGGAGCGGTAGTCGACGTGGCTCAGCGACACCAGGGCTGTGCGCTCGGAGACCACCGCTTCGACATCGGCGATAGTCACCCCGTGCACCGGGTCGGGTTCGAGCCAGCGCAGGGTCATCCCTGTCTCGGCGGCCACGCCCTCGGCGAGGAACCTGTCGGTGGGGAAGTTGCCCGCCTCGATCACGAGCTCGGTGCGGGCCGGGTCAGCGGCGGCAGCGGCGCGCATGAGCTTGTAGATCAGCACGCTGGTCGAGTCGGCGACGACGGTCTGGCCGGCTGCCGCTCCGAGCGCGACCCGTCCGATGCGGTCGCCGAGTTCCATCGGCAGCGCCATCCACTGCTCGTCCCAGGAGCGGATCAGCCGGGTGCCCCAGTCCTCGCGCACGAACGCGGCGAGCTTCTCGGGGCTCTCTCGCAGCGGGCGTCCGAGGGAGTTGCCGTCGAGGTAGGCGGTGACGCCCGGTGCCTCGGCGAACGCGTCGAGGTGGGCGTGCAGAGGGTCGGCCGCGTCGAGGGTTTCGGCACGCTCGAGGAGGGCGGAATCGGCTGGTCTCGTGGTCATGTCACACCTTCAGGTCTGCGGGGGTGAGAGGGCGGGCGTCGAGCGGATCGGCAGACGAAGAGGTTCCGCCGGGGAGGAGCAGGAGGGCGGAGGCGGGGCTGAGCGGGTCGACGGGGTCGAGAGCTCGCAGGAGGGCCTCATCGTCGAGTCCGGCCTCGCGGAGTGCGGCGACCTCGCGCGGGTTCAGGTCGACCGGCATCGGACCGTTGCCCAGGTCGGTGCCGTAGAGCACGGTGCCGCCTGCGGCGTGGAAGCGGCGCAGGTTGTCGATCGCGATCGCACGCTCGGGGTCGTCGTGGATCGCGAGCGTCGAGATCCACGAGGCGGAGGCCGCTTGGCGCGCGATCTCATCGTCGTCGAGGCGTTCCGTGAACGGGGCATGGGCGAGACGGGCGGCTCCGAGATGCACGACGCGTCTGACCTCGCCTGCGCCTTCGGCGTGCGCGACGACGGGGAGGTCGCGGGCGGCTGAGGCCCGGACGATCGCGCGGAAGAGTTCGTCGGTGAGGACCGGTCCGGCGGTGCTGTTGCTGGCGACCTTGATGCACGTGGCGCCGGCATCCGCCATCTCGGTCACGGCGGCTGCGGCCGACTCCCCGTCGGCGATCTCACGGACCGAACCCTCGGGCGCCCAGCTGCGGTCGGAGGGGTAGCCGCCGGGAGCTGTCAGGAATGCCCCGGCGAAGAGGGTGGACACCGACTGCGGCGCGAGCCCGTGGACCGCTTCGAGGTTTCCGCCGAGGTCGATCACCCGCCCGAGGCGGGAGCCCGCCAGCAGGCTGTGTTCGATGAGCTGCAGGTGCACGTGGTGATCGGTGAATCCGCCGACGATCACGCCGGAGAGACGGGGGCTTCTGGCGGCCGGGACCGCATCGCGCAGCCGCACACGGCCGTCGACGAGCTCTACGACGCCCTCGCGCCACTCGACCCCGTCGAAGAACGTCGCGGCGTGCATCAGCGGCCGATCTCGGTGCGCACGGTGTAGAGCTCGGGGAAGAAGGTCAGATCCAGCGCGCGCTGCAGGAAGCCGACGCCGCTGGAGCCGCCGGTGCCGACCTTCATGCCGATCGTGCGGGCGACGGTCTTGAGGTGCCGGAAGCGCCAGAACTGGAAGTTGTCCTCCAGGTCGACCAGGTCTTCGCACGCTTCGTACAGGTCCCAGTACCGGCTCGGGTCCTGATAGATCTCACGGATCGCGGGCACCAGCTCCGGGGTCTCCCGGTACGGCTCGCGCACGTCGCGTTCGAGGATCTCGGGCGGGACGGGAAGACCGCGGCGAGCGGCGAAGCGCAGGAACTCGTCGTACAGTGTCGGCTTCTCCCACTCGGCGGTGAGCAGCGCGAGGTTGGCAGGGTGGTCGGCGAAGATACTCAGCATCTTCGCGTTCTTGTTGCCGAGTGCGAACTCCACCGCGCGGTACTGCACGGACTGGAACCCGGAGGAGTTTCCGAGTGCGCCGCGGAACTGCGCATACTCGGTGGGCGTGAGGGTGGCGAGCACCGACCACTGCTGCGTCATCACATCTTGGATGCGCTTGACCCTGGCGATGCGTTTGAGAGCCTCGCGCAGGTCGTCGCGGGCCAGGAGTTCGCGGGCGGACGACAGCTCATGCAGCAGCTGCTTGAGCCACAGCTCCGTGGTCTGGTGCTGGATGATGAACAGCATCTCGTCGTGGTGCTGCGGTTCGCTCACCGGATGCTGCGCGGTGAGCAGCTGGTCGAGCGCCAGGTACGAGCCGTACGTCATCCGGCCCGAGAGGTCGGTGACGATACCGGATTCGAGGGCGCGTTCGTTCTCGGTGTGCATGCGCCGAATATATCACTATCGTGGCGGGCGTCACGAAAGTGTTATGTCTCGCTGGTGCTTACGCACGTACGTGCGTTCACGGCGCTCGCGAGTGATCGCGTCAACGGTGCTGATGGCGACGCCGGTCAGAGCGTGGAGGGCGAACCCCGCGCCCAACAGGACGACGGCGGCGACGACGACGACAAGGGGCAGCATCGGCCCGATGAGGAGCACATAGAAGAGCGCGCCGTTGTCCATGCGATCAATCTAGGGTGCGGACCCGGAATTCTCCTTCGAGTTTCAGAGTGCCGGTGTGCGCGGCGGCGGCGTGCGTCGGGTACCCGGAGCGCCTGCCGCCTCGAACGCGGCGGCGAAGCGGAGCAGCTTCGCGTCGTCGTAGGCTCGTCCAGCGAACGTCAGGCCGATCGGCATGTCGATGTCGCTCATCAGGCCCATCGGGACCGTGACCGTCGGGATGCCCAGGTGACGTATCGCGAGGTTGCCGTTCGCGATCCAGGTGCCGTTGCGCCAGCCCACATCGGCGGATGCCGGGTTCACGTCCATATCGGCCGGCCCCACGTCGGCGACCGCGGGGAAGACCACCGCATCGAGTCGCAGCACGTCCATCCAGACCTCGAGGTCGCGACGGCGGGTCTCCTCCAGTCCGCGCAGCCCGTCTTCGAGTTCGGGCATGTCTTCGATCCCGACGCCTGGATTGTCGCGCACCCAGTCGGGGTATTCGGCGATGTCGTCGTCGAAGCCCGTGTAGCGGTCGGGGAGTGCGCCTTCAGGATGCGGGAAGATCGTGGCTCCGTCGACCTCGGCGAGCGAGAGCAGAGCCGGGTCGCCGTTCGCCCGCAGGAAGTCCTCCCACGCCCACGCCGAGAGGTCGACGATCTCGCGGTGCAAGTATTCGGGCGAGACGAGCCCCCGGGTGGAGATCGTGTGGGCACCTGGACGGTCGCCCTCGTAATTCGACACCACGGGGAAGTCGACCTCGATGACGGTCGCTCCTGCGGCGGTGAGGTCGCGATGTGCCGCCTCCCAGCGCTCGATGATGCTCGCCCGTGTGTCGATGCGCCGTCCGGTGGGTCCGCCGATGCCCGGGTTCTCGGCACTGCCGGCGTCCGGGTCCGCATTGATGTACATGCGGGGGATGCCGATGCGTGCCCCGAAGAGAGGGAGCGGGGTTCCGGTGGAGAGTGCCGGATAGGACTCCGGGCGAACAGTCGAGGCGGCAGGAAGCTGCACCCACGACTGCGTACGCCAGAAGTCGCCACGCGTCTCGGCGTCGTCGGCGACGATCACGTCGAGCACCTCGAGCAGGTCGGCCATCGTGCGGGTGTGCGGCACCACGACGTCCATGGTGGGAACGAGCGGCCAGTTGCCGCGGGTGGAGATCACTCCGCGTGAGGGTGTGTAGGCGCACAGTGCGTTGTTGGTCGCCGGCCCTCGCCCGCTCGACCAGGTCTCCTCGCCGAGGCCGAAGGCTCCGAAGCTCGCCGCCGTCGCCGTGCCGGATCCGTTCGACGAACCCGAGGCGAAGGGCGCGGTGAGGAAGGCGGCGTTGTACGGGCTCTCGGCTCGGCCGTAGACGCCGCGCTGCATGCCGCCGTTGGCCATCGGGGGCATGTTCGTCAGCCCGAGGCAGATGGCCCCGCCGGCGCGCAGCCGCTCGATCGTGAACGCGTCGCGCTGGGCCACGAGTTGAGCGAACGCGGGGCTCCCGGCAGCGGCCGTGAGGCCGCGCACCAGGTAGCTGTCCTTCGCGGTGTAGGGGATCCCGTCGAGCGGTCCGAGTGTCTCTCCACGGGCGCGGCGCGCGTCCGATTCCACGGCCTCGCTCCGCGCCTGGGCGTTGGCGACGACGACGGCGTTCAACGCCGTCTCCGTGTCGGGGGCGTCGAAGGCCGCGATGCGCGCGAGATGGGCATCGACGAGCTCGACCGCGGTCGCGGTGCCGGTCTCGAGAGCGCGCCGCAGGTCGGCGATCGATGCCTCGACCACGTCGAACATCAGCGGATTCCGTCGAGCGCGGGCTGCTGCTGCGTGATGCAGTGGATGCCGCCGCCGCGGTCGAACAGCGGGCGCGCATCGACCGTGACGACCCGGCGTCCGGGGTAGGCATCGGCGAGGATCTCGCGCGCCGCGGCATCCGCCTTCTCGTCGCCGAAGCCGCAGGCGACGACGCCGTCGTTCGTGACCAGGTGGTTGACGTAGCTCCAGTCGACGGGCCCCTCCTCGTCGGTGAGCGTGGAGGGAGCGGGCAGGCCGATCACCTCGAAGCGGCGGCCGGCGGCATCCGTCTGCTCCGAGAGCAGGGCGCGCAGCTCACGCGTGACGGCGTGGTCGGGGTGGTCGGGATTCTGCTGGTCGTGCAGCAGCAGTCGCCCCGGCGAGACGATGGTGGCGACGATGTCGACGTGGCCGTTCGTGCCGAAGTCGTCGTAGTCGCGGGTGAGCCCACGGGGGAGCCAGATCGCTTTCGTCGCGCCGAGCGTGCGGGCCATCTCGGCCTCGACCCGTTGCTTGTCGGCGAATGGATTGCGACGGGGGTCGAGCTGCACCGTCTCGGTGAGGAGCACGGTTCCCTCGCCGTCGACGTGGATGCCGCCACCCTCGTTCACGAGCGTCGAGCTCACGAGCTCGGCCCCGACTGCGCCCGCGACGATGCGTGCGTGCTGCGCGGCCTTGCGCCACTCGGCCCATTCCGGAGCGCCCCAGCCGTTGAAGATCCAGTCGACGGCGCCGAGCACGCCCGGCCGGTCGTCGTCGACCACGAACGTCGGCCCGGAATCGCGCATCCAGAACTCGTCGACGGGCGCGATCTCGATCTCGATGCTGCTGCTGAGCATGCGCCGAGCCCTCGCGATCTCGCTCGGGTCGACCAGCATCGTCACGGGCTCGAACTCGGCGACGGCATGGGCGACGGCCGTCCAGGTGGCATAGCCCTCCTCGCGCGCCGCATCGGTATCGCCGAGGGTCTCGCCCTCTGCCGGGAACGCCATCCAGGTGCGCTCATGACGTGCGGTCTCGGTGGGCATGCGCCAGCTCATCGTGATCTCCTCGCTGCGGCCGGTTCGTCTATTGAACATGCGATCAACAGGTGTTACGGTAACCCCTGATGAAGACCACGTCAACAGGTACGACCGCTCGGCGGATGTCGCCGGAGGAGCGCGATCACTCGATCCTCGACGGCGCGCTCGGCCTTGCCCGCGAGAGCGGGCTCGAGAGCCTCACCGTGCGCGCGGTCGCTGCCAGAGTCGGGGTCACCCCCGCGCTCGTGGCGCACTATCGGCCGGGGATGGACACGTTCGTCGCCGACGTCTTCGGGCTGATCGTGGCGGCAGAGCGCGACGAGGTGATCGCCGCGTTCGAGGGCACCGTTTTCCATGGCGCCGACGACCTGCGCGCGGGCCTCCTGCGCCTGATCGAGACGCTCCTCGACGCCGACCGCGACGACGTCACCCTCATCTGGGTGCAGGCATGGGCGCTCGGCGCACGCAACGATGCACTCGCCGCCCGCGTGCGGCAGGAGATGGACGGTTGGCAGAGCGCGCTCGAGCAGATCTTCGCCCGTGCCGCCGCCAGCGGGGCCGTCGCCGCCGACCGCGCCGACACCGCCGCCTGGCTGCTGCTCGCGATGGTCGACGGCATGAACGCGCACTCCCTCGTGACGTGGGCGCCTCGCGACCGTGCCGACCTCGCCAGGCGGGCGCTCTCGGCCGTGCTCGACAGCGCGACGCCCGACTCTCGCACCCCCGGCTCGTCGTCAGCCGACTCCCGATCCGATGACAAGCACCG